>CAKOIQ010000004.1 GCA_934086935.1 uncultured Bacilli bacterium | reverse complement strand
TCTAAGCACACATCCTGGTGTGTTGTAAATTACTTAAATTAAGGTTCTATCTGGGATAGAACCAAAATTAAATGCATAAATAATATAACATTTAGTATTTTTTATGTCAATATATATTTTGCCTTTTTATGAATATTTCGTTATTTATTTGTATTCATTTTACTATTATATGTTAATTAAAAGAAAAAAGTATATTTAATATACTTTTTAACATGCATCAGTACAAGTTGATGAATTTGTGTCATACAGAGGATTATATCCATTTGTTGTGTATTTTTCACATTTTAAATATGGATTATATTTAAGTAATGACATTTGTGATGTAATTAATACATAACCTGTACACGTATCTCCATTTACTGAGGTATTTATTTCATATCCTTCTTTTTTTAGGTCTGATATTGAAATATATGCGCCATCTTTTAATTCGATTGGTTTAGCACCATAATAACTTTGTGCTTCAAATTGTATTTTATTTTCAAGATTTTTATAATCTTTATCTTGATTTTTTATCATTATTCCAAATGTTGTTAAAGTACCAACTAATATTACTGCTACTATTATCCAAATTGTTAATATTTTTTTCATTTTACTTTACCTCTTTTATGCTTACTATATTATTTACTAAATTCACTGGAACATTCTGATAAAATTTATAAATATAATATATTGCAAAGAATAATGCGCAAATTAATATGGTCATAAGAAATGCCATCATGGTAAAACCCCAACCTTTTTTATTTAATTTCATAATAATCCCTCTTTATTGATTTTATCAATTATATAATAATTATACTTTATAAAATTAAATATAGCAAATAAAAAAACCTTAAAAGGTTTTTTTATTAAGCTAATTCTACAGTAGCTCCAGCTTCTTCTAATTTAGCTTTAATTTCGTTTGCTTCGTCAACTGAAACATTTTCTTTAATGTTTCCACCATTGTCAGCAACGCCTTTAGCTTCTACTAATCCTAATCCTGTAATTTCACGAATTACTTTGATAACTTGGATTTTAGCAGCTCCAGCATCTTTTAATACAACAGTTTTTGTAGAAGGTCCTTCTTCAACAGCAGCAGCAGGTGCAGCAGCAACAGCTACAGCAGATGGATCTACTCCGAATTCCTCCTTCATAGCGTCAACTAATTCTTTAACTTCAAGAATAGTCATTTCTTTTAATGAATTAATAAAATCTTCTTTTGTAATTTTAGCCATTTTCTCTTTTTCCTTTCTTTTTAAATTACTTTTCTAATCCTTCAGCATATAAATTTAATGCTATAGATAGATTTTTAACGTGTTCTATCATACCACCTGCAAGCATAGTAAGTAAGCCTTCCATTGATGGAATACTAGCATATTCATTGATGGTATCAACACCAACAACTTCACCATTAATGATTCCTGAACGAATTTCGGCACATTTATGTGTTTTTGTGAATTTTGATAAAACCTTAATAGGTTCTAATAATTCTTTACCAAATATAATAGCATTTGGTCCTTCAAGCACATTTGCCATATCTAAATTCATTTCATCTGTAGCTCTTTTTACTAAGGTATTCTTATAAATTTTAACTTCGCCATTTGCTTCTTTAAGTTTATTTCTTAATTCAGCCATATCAGCAACTGTTAATCCTTGGTATGAAAATAATACTACTGATTCAGAATTTTTGATTTTATCAGCAATTTCATTAACTACTTCTTTTTTTGCGTTAAGAATTTTTTCACTTGCCATATTCTTCCTCCTTTGTTTTTTTATAAAAAAACTTTCCATGAGGAAAGTTATAGTTGTTTTCTATGCTTTCCTCGGCAGGATTATTAAGCTTTTGCCCCTGCTTTCTTCGGATAAAAAGTTTTTTTAACGAATTTAATATACTACATATTTTACTATTTGTCAAAAGAATTTATATTTAGTTTAATTCCAGGACCCATAGTTGTACAAATTGAAATACTTTTTACGAATGTTCCCTTAACTGTTTTAGGTTTATTCTTTAAAATTGTATTTACAAAATATGTTAAGTTTTCTTGTAAAGCTTTTTCATTGAATGAAACTTTACCAATTACTCCGTGAATGTTTCCTAATGAATCAGCACGGTATTCTACCATACCTTTTTTAACATCTTCTACTGCTTTAGCAGGAGTTGTTGTTACTGTTCCAGTTTTAGGGTTAGGCATTAATCCTTTTGGTCCTAAAACTTTACCAATTTTACCTAAAGCTGGCATCATTTCTGGTGTAGCAATAATTACATCATAATCAAACCAGTTTTCATTAGAAATTTTATCAATTAAATCTTGATCTCCAACGAAGTCAGCACCTGCTTCTTTTGCTTCAGTAGCAGCAGCACCTTTTGCTAGAACTAAGATTTTTTTTGATTTACCTGTTCCGTTAGGTAGTACGATTGAACCTCTTAATTGTTGATCTGATTTTTTAGTATCAATATTAAGGTTCATAGCTACTTCAACAGAGCTATCGAATTTAGTAATACTTGTATTTTTTACTAATTCTATTGCTTCGGCTAAGTCATAAACTTTAGTTTTATCAACTTTGCTAGAAGCTTCCACATATTTCTTTCCTAGTTTTTTCATTATATTTCCCTCCAATCGTGGTTAATTGCGGATAATTAATTTTCTTCTTTTTCTTCTTTATTTTCGCCAATAACTTCAACTTCAGTAGAAGTTTTTGCAATTGATTCTTCCATTTCTGCAAGTTCAGCGTCTCTTTTTGCCATTTCTCTTTCTTCTTCAGCTGCTTCTTTAGCTTGTTCTGCTAATTCGGCATCATTTAAACCTTTAACAGCTATACCCATGTTACGAGCAGTTCCTTCAATGATACTCATTGCTGCTTCAATAGTATAAGCGTTAAGATCTGGCATTTTCATTTCTGCAATCTTACGTAATTCATCTTGTGTAATAGTTGCTACTACTTCGTTAGCACCTTTTTTAGATGCTTTTTGAATTTTGGCAGCTTTCTTTAATAAGAATGCAGCTGGTGGAGTTTTTAATACAAAATCGAATGAACGATCATCATAAATAGAAATATCTACAGGTAGAATATCTCCCATCTTATCTTTAGAAGCATCATTAAATTTTGTACAGAACTCTTGTAAATTAATTCCAGCAGGGCCTAAAACTGTACCAACTGGTGGTGCAGGTGTAGCTTTACCAGCAGGAATTTGTAATTTAATTCTTTTTACGACTTCTTTTGCCACGAAAAACACATCCTTTCATATTTTCGCTTAGTGGTATATGGGCTAATCCGCATTCCCCTCCACTTGCATTTATATAAAAAATATATAATTGCAGTTAAGATAATATCACAACTTTACTAGGTTTTCAAGTATTATTTGGGGATTTTTTATTAGGATTTTTTTCTTTGGGTTTCATTACTAAACTTCTATTTTGTTCTTTTATTTGTTTTTTATTGGAAATATCATATTCTAATCTATCTTTTAAATTATACATTATTTGCATTACTTCAAAGGTTGGAGGACATTGCATGTCATTTATTAAACGAAACCAATATTGATATTCTTCATATAATTTTGGATCTAACACTTCAATTGAATGTAGTCTCGAATGAGCTCTTGAAGTTAAAATTGCTCCATTTTCAATGCTTGCATCGCCACCATCTTCTACTTTAATAATGTGATGATATGTTAAAGTATTATCTGGTGTTACTCCGTAACCCATCCAATCTATTTTAGGTTTACCATATATATTAAACATTAACGTCAATACGGATTTGTTTCTCATTATACACCTCCGTTATAATTATATTAACATAAAAAAAGTTTAATGAGAACCATTAAACTTTATTTAATTGCTGATACTTGGAATAGTTCTACTTCAACAGGTGTTTCTTGTCCGAATAGGTCAATTAAAACGGTTAATCTACTATTTTCAATATCAAGATTATCAATAACACCTTCCATACCTTTGAATGGTCCATCAACAATTGAAACTCTTGTTCCAACAGTTAATTCTTTATCAACATCCATTCTTGTCATTCCCATATTAGCTAATATTTTATCTATTTCTTGAGGCTTTAATGGAGTTGGTTTAGCACCTTTTCCACTTGATCCGATGAAGCCAGTTACTCCTGGTGTATTTCTTACAATATACCATGCTTCATCTGTCATAATCATTTCTACTAAAATATATCCAGGAAACATTTTTTTAGTTTTTTCTTTAATGCTTCCATCTTTCATTGTTTCTTTAACAGTTTCCTCTGGGATAATAATTCTAAAGATATAATCTTGAAATCCCATTGATTCTGTACGCATTTCTAATTTTTCTTTAACTTTTGATTCGTGTCCACTATATGTGTTAACAACATACCATTCTTTTTCCATTTATTATAACCCCTTTACTAATGAACTAATCCATGCGAATAATGCATCTAGACCGTAAAAGTATAAACCAAATATAATTATAAATGCTAAAGTAGCAATGCTATATTTAAGCATTTCTTCTTTACTTGGCCATTTAACCTTTTTTAACTCAGTTTTTACTTCTTTAGAAAATGATTTCTTAGGAGTAACCGTTTTTTTGCTTTTTTTCACATTTTTCTTTTGAACTTTTTTAGGTTCGCTTTTTTTAGTTTCTTCTTTAGTTTTTGCCATTTTTTACACCTCATTTTTTTTCAAATAAAAAACACCGTTTCGTGCTTAAATGTAATATAACACATTTATTATTATAAATCAAGTAAAAAGATTTATTACTTATCATAATAAATCTTTTATCTTATTGCGTATTCTTTGAATAGTATTATCTATTTGTTTAGGTTCTTTATTTAATATCTTAGCGATATCTTGATATCCAAAACCATTAATAACTAATTCATAAACGTCTTTTTCAAATGGTGATAAATCATCATTTATTTTTTTAGTTAATTCTTCTAATCTTTCTTCGCTTTCCATTTTATGTAAAGGATCTAGGGAACTATCGCCTAATATTTCTTCTAAAGGTCTTTTAAATGCTTCATATTCTGCCTCTAGACTATAGGCTTCAGTGTTAACTTTGTTTTTTGTTGTTTCAGCTTTGCGAATACAATTTTGAATTTTTCGTTCAACTACTAAAGAAATAAAAGTTGGAAGAGATGTGCTTTTATCTGATGAATATTTAATTAGAGCATCTGTAAAAGCTAACATTGCTTCTTGTTTAACTTCTGATATATCAATTCCTAACGCATATATTGTTCTTTTGTATTTAGATATAATTATAGAAATTATATAACTATACTTATCATATAAAGTGTTTTTGGCATCTTCATCATTTTCTGAAAACATGGTAATTAATTTTTCATCATTAAATTCCATTATTCACCTATTCCAAAGATTAATATACCAGCTGAAACGGAAGCATTTAATGAATTTACTTTACCTTGCATTGGGATACTTATAATTAAATCACTATTCTTTTTTACTAATTGACTTACTCCGAATCCTTCTGAGCCAATAATTAAACATACTTTATCAGCGTAAGAAACTTTACGATAATCTTCTCCATCAGATTCAGCAGCATAAACAAAGAAGCCTTTTTCTTTTAATTTGTTAATAGCGTTTACTAAATTATTGACCATTATGATGTTTACTCTTGAGATAGCGCCAGTGCTGGTTTTCATAACAGTTTCATTAACTAGTACAGAACGGTCTTTAGGAATAATTATATTTTTAATACCTTTAGCTTCACATGAACGAATAATTGCTCCAAAGTTATGAGGATCTTCTAGATGATCTAACATTACTACAAAAGTATCATCAGTTATATCATCTAAAGTTCCATATACGTAATCATATATCTCAATAATAATGCCTTGATTGTTTGGTAACATTTTATCTAATACTTTAGGGTCAGTATTAACATATTTTAAGTTATATTTTTTGATAGTTTGAATAATTTCTTGATCTTTAAAGTTAGAACTAAGATATACTTTTTTTATTTTACTTTTATCGGTTTCATTGAAAACATTTTTTCCACATACTCTCATATTAAGATTCCTTTCATTATTTCGTCTAAACGTTTTTTATTATTTTGATATAAATAGCCAATTAGGCATTCAAATCCTGTTGATTTATGATATGTAACTATATCTGTTGATTTACTTTTGTGGCTAGAAGCATTTCGTCCTTTTCGAATTATTTCTAATTCTTCTTCAGTTAGATAGTTATTATTTATTAATTTTTCTAGTATATTTCTTTGAGATGTTGCTGAAACATATTTTAAAGATTCTTTTTGTAAATCATTTACATTAGAGATTCCCTTTGATATTAAAAATTCTCTTATATATAATTCGTAAACTGCATCTCCAAGGTATGCCATTATTAAGTTTTGCATAGTCATCACGGGAAAAATATAACACATTTTTAATTAAAAGTAAAATAAAAGAGTTAATATATTTTTTTTAATATTAACTCTTTATTATTAATTATTCTTAGATTTTCTGGATCTAGTTTTAGGGCCTTTTCAGACCATTTAAGAGACGTTTTGTAATTACCTAAATAATATTCACAAACACTTAATAAATCTTCTACAGTGCCATTATAACAAGCTGGATCATTAATATATGACTTATTATTATTATTTTGATTTAAACACATGAGTAGATAAGATTTAGATGCTTTATAATTCTTCATAAGATAATACACATAAGCAGTTTCAAAATAAGATTCTCTTTTAGTGGAACATTCACTAATTGATCTTAAAGCATGTTTTAAAGCTTCAGGTAAATTATTAAGCATTGTGTAACATCTTGATATAAATCTTTCAGAAGCACATCTTTCTTCATCCCATGTACTTGTAGGCATTGATAGATGTTTCTTTAAAGTTTTAATTGCTTCTTCATATTTTTCATAAAACATGTATTCTCTACCGAGATAATGCATGTTGCGATCATTGTTAGGGTCTTCTTTGACAGCAAGTTCTAGAAGTGGCAAGTAACTAGATCTAGATTTAGTACTATCAGGATAATGTTTTAATGTTATTCCATCTAAGGTTACAATTTTTTCACCATTAAGTGAACATTTTAATACTTCGTGAACTGGATTAACCCAGGTATAACCTTTACGTGAGTGAATTTTTTCTTGATAGAAATTAACAGCGGGATTCCCATACTTGTCAAAAGACCAAATATAATTGTAACGGCATCTATTGGCATTTTTAAAGTTTTCTTCAAGTTGTTTACGCCAACCCGGTGCAAATATTTCATCTAAATCTGTACAGACACAGATGTCAACATCATCAGGAACCATTTCTAGAGATTTATTTCTAGCAACATCAAATCTCCATGGATTTATGATTTCTTGCTTTACATGCACATTTAATTTTTTTAATAATTCAACTGTATTGTCAGAAGATCCGGTATCTAATACATAGATATCATCTGCTTCTTTCATAGAATTATACCAACGCTCTATAAACTTAGACTCATTTTTAGTAATAGCATATACTATTATTTTCATCTATTTTATATTCCTTGTGGACCTGTTGGACCGGTTGGACCTGTTGGACCGGTTGGACCTGTTGGACCGGTTGGACCTGTTGGACCCTGTGGAATTGTTAAATTTAAGAAATAGTTTGGAGCAGTTCCGGTTATAGATGCAGTTGCTTGAGTTCCTGGTTCTCCAGTTGATATTGTTCCAATTGATAAAGTTGGTGTTTCACCTGCTTCACCTTGGGCACCAGTTGGACCGGTTGGTCCTGTTGCTCCGGTTGGGCCTGTTACTCCTTGAGGACCAGTGGCTCCAGTTGGACCTGTTATTCCTTGGGGACCAGTATCTCCAGTTGGACCTGTTATTCCTTGAGGACCAGTAGCTCCAGTTGGACCTGTTGCTCCAGTTGGACCTGTTGCTCCTTGAGGACCAGTAGCTCCGGTTGCACCTGTTATTCCTTGAGGACCAGTGGCTCCGGTTGCACCTGTTGCTCCGGTTGCACCTGCTAGACCTTGTGGACCAGTAGCTCCAGTTGGGCCTGTTGCTCCTTGTGGACCTGTTGCTCCGGTTGGGCCTGTTGCTCCTTGTGGACCAGTAGCTCCGGTTGCACCTGCTAGACCTTGTGGACCTGTTGCTCCGGTTGGGCCTGTTGCTCCTTGAGGACCAGTGGCTCCGGTTGCACCTGCTAGACCTTGTGGACCTGTTGCTCCTGCAATTCCTTGAATTCCTTGTATTCCTTGTGGTCCTTGAATACCTTGTGGACCAGTTGGGCCTGTTGGGCCTGGTGGTGCACAGAAAGTATAGCAACAACCTAATTCATTATTACAATCGTTCATTATTTCACCTCTATATATTTTATGTATTAAATTATATAAATGTGAAAAAAAGATACACTTGGTATCTTTTATATGTTTTTTATATATTTATATGCGTTTATAGCAGCACTGGCTCCTTCACTTGCAGCTGTAATGATTTGATATATTTCTTTTTTTGTATTATCACCACACGCGAATAAACCAGCAATTTGCGTTTGTTGATGGGAATCAACTAGAATATAACCTTTTTCATCTGTAATGCCTAAATCTTTTACAAAGTAAGTTATCGGTCCATATTCATTGTTTATAAACAATCCGTCAATTTTTAATGATATTTCATTTAGTTTTATACTTTCAATTTTTATATTACCGTTTATTTCATGGATATTTTGGTTAAAAAATATTTCTATATTTTCCAATGAATTAACCTTTTCAATTAATTCTTTTGAGCCTAATAATTTTGGTTTGTTGGTTATTAAGTATAATTTTTGTACTAAACCTGATAAATAAATTGCATCTTCTAAGCCTCTTGGATTAGAGCTATATAAAGCGACAACTTTATTTTTATATAAACTTCCATCGCATAATGTACAATAACTCACACCAGGTAATGTTTCATTAGATATATTTAGTTTTAATGGTCCTCTACCAGTTGCAATAATTATGGCTTTGGATTTATAAATTCCTTGGCTAGTCTTTATAATTTTTATGTCATCTTCTATTTCGATATTTTGCACTTCTTCATTTACCATAGGTATTTTTAAATCTTTAAATTGTTTATAAAATTGCATTGCTAAATCTGAACCGTTAATATGTTCATAACCTAGGTAGTTTTCCACTTCTTTTATATTATGAAGTGTACCTCCTGGCATACCTCTTTCGATAACTAAAACGTTTAAGTTACTCCTTTTGGCATATATGCAGGCATTTATACCGGCTGGACCTAGTCCTATTATTATTAAATCATACATTTTATTCTCCTAAAAGTTGATTTTGTCAACGTTGTTACTATCATTATATAAATCTTCAAATTTACTTTTTCTTTTATTTATCATTAGCATTACTATGCCTATAACTATCATGGTTAATGATACTATTTGGGCTATTTTGAATCCTGCTAACATTAAAGCATCTGTTCTACTTGCTTCAATAAAGAATCGTATGGTTCCATATCCTACCAAGTATAATGCAGTCATAGTGCCAACTTTTCTGTATGGGCCTCTTCTTATGAAAAGAAATAATATAAATAAGATAAAACAGGCTAATGATTCGTATAAAAAAGTTGGTGTATAATAGATTCCTTCTATTTTCATTCCTTTTATTATAAATTCTGGTATATGTAATTTTTGTAAATGTTCTAATGTTGTTGCAACTCCATGTGCTTCTCCATTAAAGAAATTACCCCATCTACCTATAGCTTGACCTAATAGTAATGGCACACATATAAAATCGGTATATCTAATTGTTCTGGTACCATATCTTTTGGTATAGAAAAATATAGTTAGCAATCCACCAATAAGTCCACCATGGATTGCTAAGCCGCCTTTCCATATTTGTAAAATCTCAGATATATTTTTTGAATAGTAATTCCAATTGAACATGACATAGTATAATCTAGCACAGATGAAACCGAATATTATTGTCCAAAAACACATATTAAAGATAAAATCGGGTTTTATATTAAATCTATTTGCTTCTTTTTTAATTAAATATAAACATGTTATTACAGCTATTAGCATTAAAAGTGAGTAGCATCTAAGTTCAAAGTTTCCGATTGTAAATATCACTGGATTCATCTTGTACCTACTATAGTTTTAGTAATGATTGAATCTAATAAGATATTAGCGAAAGAGATAAATATTGAAATGAAAAATGGTACGAACCATCCTTCTACAACAAATGCAGATCCCATAATTAATGAAGCTAATTTTAATATTATTACATTGTTTATTGGATATAAAAGTCCTAAGGACATAACTGTTATTGGCAATGATAGTAATTTAAAAAGGGGTTTGACTGTACTATTTAATATCATTATAACTATTGATGTTATAATTGCATATCCAAATGAACTGATATAAAATCCTTTAAAAATTTTTGAAGCTAGTACTAAAACTGCAGAATTAATTAGTAATGTTAGTATCCACTCGATTAGAGCATATTTCATGCTTTTTTGTTCACTATAAATAGTCATTTTGATCACCTATTTTAATTATATAATTATTTTTTGTGTTTAGCAATTGATATAAGTGTTAAATGTCAATTATTTTAATTTGCTAATTAAATATTGTCCTGTGTACGAATCTTTATTTTTGGCAACTTGTTCTGGTGTGCCTGTTGCTACTATTTTGCCACCACCAGAACCACCATTTGGTCCAAGGTCAATTATGTAATCGGCACATTTTATAACGTCTAAGTTATGTTCAATTATTATAACTGTATCGCCATTATCTACTATTCTTTGTAAAATAACTAATAATTTTTTGATGTCGTCAGTATGTAGTCCTGTTGTTGGTTCATCTAAGATAAAGACACTTTTTCCGGTTGGTTTTTTTTGTAATTCTTTTGCTAATTTGACTCTTG
This sequence comes from uncultured Bacilli bacterium, assembly GCA_934086935.1. GTDB lineage: Bacteria > Bacillota_I > Bacilli_A > RF39 > UBA660 > CAG-533. Next base: position 61,679 of record CAKOIQ010000004.1, on the reverse strand, counting down.
CGGCTTCTCCTCCAGATAGAGTTGGAGCGCTTTGTCCTAATTTTATATATGATAATCCAACATCTACCATTGTTTGTAATTTATTCTTGATTTTAGGGCTTGCACTAAAGAATTCTAAGGCTTCTTGTACGCGCATATCCAATACTTCTGAAATATTTTTCCCTTTATATTTTACCTCTAGAGTTTCTGAGTTATATCTTGTTCCGTGACATACATCGCAAGGGACGTAAACATCTGGCAAGAAATGCATTTCTATTTTTTTAACACCATCACCCCAACATGCTTCACATCTTCCACCTTTTACATTAAATGAGAATCTTCCTTTATCATAGCCTTTTATTTTAGATTCTTTCATTTCGGCAAATAAATCTCTAATATCATCGAACACTCCTACATATGTAGCTGGATTGCTTCGAGGGGTTCTGCCTATTGGGTCCTGAGAAATATCAACTACTTTATCTATTTCTTCTATTCCTTTTATTTCTTTATGTTTACCTGGAATAACCATTGTTCCGTAGACTTTGCTTCTTAGTGCTTTAAGAAGTATTTCATTTACTAAAGTACTTTTTCCTGAACCTGAAACTCCGGTTACGAGAGTCATGGTACCTAGTGGGATTTTAACGTTGATGTTTTTTAAATTGTTTTCTTTAGCACCTTTTATTTCAATGTATTTTCCGTTACCTTGTCTTCTTTTTGCTGGTACTTCTATTTTTAACTCCCCACTTAAATATTTTCCGGTTAAACTATTTTTGTTTTTCATTACTTCTTCTGGAGTTCCTTTAGCAACTATATATCCTCCTTCAGAACCCGGACCTGGACCGACATCAACTAGAAAGTCTGCTGCTCTCATTGTATCTTCATCATGCTCAACAACTATTAATGTGTTGCCTAAATCACGCATTTCTTTTAAAGAATTGATTAATCTATCATTGTCTTTTTGATGAAGTCCGATGCTTGGCTCATCCAGAACATATAAAACTCCTGTTAGCTTGCTTCCTATTTGTGTTGCTAATCTTATTCTTTGTGATTCACCACCTGATAAGGTTGATGCTTCTCTTGATAATGTTAAGTAATCTAAACCAACGTTTATTAAGAATGTTAATCTATTTTTAATTTCTTTAACTATAAGATTACTAATTTGTTCTTGTTCAGCAGTTAATTTTAAATTATTCATGAAATCGGATAATTCTTTGATTGAATAATTACATACTTCAAAAATATTTTTATGATTTATTTTTACTGCTAATACATTGTCATTTAATCTTGCACCATGGCATTTAGGACAAGCTTGATTAACCATAAATGTTCCAAGCCAGTCTCTTATCCATTTACTGTTTGTTTCTATATATCTTCTTTCATAATTATTTACAATACCTTCATAAGTATCTTTAACATATCTTTTATTTCCGTTTTTACTTATATATTCATAATCTAATACTTTATTTGTTCCATATAAAATTATATTTAGTTCCTCTTTGGTGAAGTCTTTAATTTTTTTGGTTAAATCAATATTGAAATAATCACATACTGTTTCTAGTTGGGTCAAAGCCATGTTTTGATCAATACCAAATCCTTTTATTCCGCCTTCTAATATACTTTTGTTTTTATCCGGAATTAAAAGTTCTAAACTTAAATGTTGTTTAATGCCTAATCCTTTACATTCTGGGCAAGCACCGTATGGAGCATTAAATGAAAATAATCTTGGTTCTAATTCTGGTAGTGAGAAATTACATTCTGGACAAGCGTAATGTTCACTCATGATAAATTCTTCGCCGTCGATAATATGAATTAGTACTTTTCCATCAGCCATTTTAGTACTTATTTCAATTGCTTCAAAGATACGGCTTCTTTCTTCAGGCAATATTACGACCCTATCTATGACAACATAGATATTGTCTTTTTTATTTTTTTCTAGTTTTATTTCTTCTGATAAGTCTTTGTTTTGGCCATTTACTCTAACTCTGGTAAAACCTTTTTTTCTTAACTCATCAAATAAATCTTGATGGGTTCCTTTTTCTCCGTGTACAACTGGAGATAATATTTCTATTTTAGTTTCTTCACCTAATTCTAATACCTTATTGACCATTTCTTCAATACTTTGACTTTTTATTGGTTTATGATGAATTGGACAATATGGTGTACCGATTCTGGCAAATAATAATCTTAAATAATCATAAATTTCTGTTACGGTTCCAACTGTTGATCTGGGATTGTTATTGGTTGTTTTTTGATCAATAGATATACTTGGGCTTAATCCTTCGATTGAATCTACATCCGGTTTATCTGACCCTCCTAAAAATTGGCGAGCATATGCACTTAGTGATTCTATATATCTTCTTTCTCCTTCTGCATATATCGTATCAAAGGCTAAGCTACTTTTTCCTGAACCTGATACTCCCGTCATTACTACTAATTTATTTTTAGGGATTTCTAAATCTATATTTTTTAAATTATTTTCTCTAGCACCTTTAATTATTATTTTATCCATGAATATACTCCTTTGCATTAGTATTTTACCACAGATTTAAAAAATTATATAAAAAAAGAATGATTGCTCATTCTTAATTACCAAATACTATGAATTCGGCATCTATTTCTGGTTCACTGCCGTTAATAGCAGTATATTCACCATAAACTGTTATTAAATCGCCTTGCATAAACCCTTGACTATAATCTTTATCTCTAAATTTTACTTTAATAATTTGTTCAACGCCATTTTCGAATAGGTTTGCATTTAATTCAATTGTCATATCATTACCATATCCATCATCAGTTCCAGTAATGCTAACTATTGTTCCAATTACTTTTACATGTTCATATTTATAATCTTTAGGTACTCTTATCAAATTTTCATAAGACACAAGTTTGCAACTAGCTTTATATTCGTCCTCATTTACAGAACTAAATACGTATTTGTCTACAAAATATCCGGTAATAATAAATAGTAAAAAAACTAATCCAAATACAATTGCTACTGTTAATCCAACTGTATTTTTAGTTTGTCTTTTACGACAATGAGGGCAAATGGTTAGACCTTTTTCAAAATAATTATGACAATATTTACACATTTGGCCACTAATCATTGCAACTTCTTCTGTTTTATTCTCAGTTTTATCATTTTCTAAATTTACGGTTTCATTTAAAGTAATGGATGATTTTGGCTTTTTTGTGGTTGTTTTCTTTTTAACAGAACTTTTAGTTCCTGAAGATTTTTTTACTGTTTTTTTCTTTTCATCTTTTTTAGTTTTTTCAACTTTATCCATGAGTAACACTCCTTTATTCTTGTATAAATTATATTATATTTTTATAAAGAATTCAATTACTAATTTCAATTATTATAGTGAAGATAAATAATTATCTAAAATTTTGAATACTTCTTCACTATTTTTTGTTTTACAAATTTCATTTTTTATAGTTGCACTTTTAGGCAGTCCTTTTATATACCATAGTGCATGTGTTCTAATTTCCAATGTTGCTAACTTTTCATTTGAAGACTCAAGTAATAATTTATAATGTCTTTTTAACATATTTATTTTTTCTTGCGGTGTTACCTCTTCTGGTAGTTTTCCATTTTCTAAATATTCTACACATTCTTTTATTAACCAGGGATTTCCTAATACTCCTCTGCCAATCATAACTGCATCACAACCAGTATAATCAAGCATTTCTTTTGCTAAGAAACAAGATGTCACATCGCCATTACCTATAACTGGGATTTTCACGCTTTCTTTTACAGCTTTGATTATATTCCAATCCGCTTTTCCACTGTATCCTTGACTTCTAGTTCTCCCATGTATTGTTATTGCCTTAGCTCCCGCTTTTTCTACGCGTCTTGCTACCTCAACTGCGTTTATATTATTTTCATCCCAACCACTTCTAATTTTTACAGTTACAGGAACACTAACGTTATTTACTACTGCCCTAACTATATCTTCAATTAAATCTGGATTTTTTAATAATGCACTACCTGCTTGACTTTTTATGGCAACTTTAGGTACAGGACACCCCATATTAATATCAATTATATCCGGATGCATCTTTTCTTCGACAAGTTTTGCTGCTTTAACAAATGAATCGATGTCACTCCCAAATATTTGTTGAGCTATTGGGCGTTCTTTTTCATCCATTTTTAATAAGTCTAATGTTTTTTGGTTCCCAAAAACTATGGCTTTATCAGAAACCATCTCTGCGTAAATTAGTCCAGCTCCCATTTCTTTAATTATTTGTCTATAAGCTGTGTTACTTATTCCGGCCATTGGTGCTAAAACTATTTGATTTTTTATTTTAACATTGCCTATTTTCCACATTTTTTAAATTCTACCTTATCATTTTGATGTATATTATATTCAATTTCTTCATCGGTATCTATATGAATCTCAATGAAAGCTGGATCAGATATTTTTATTAGAGCATCAAAAAGATAATGATCATTTTGATATACGTTTACTTTTTCTTTATTAGTTAAATCTAATTGAATTGCGGTAGATGGATCCATATGAATGTGCCTTTCTGCTAAAATTAATCCACTTGTTAATTTTACTTCTCCAAATGGTCCAATTAAAGTAACTGGTAAACTGCCATCAAGTTCTCCACTTTGTCTGCGAGGTGGTTTCACTCCAAAATAATCAGCTTCAGTTTGAGAAATTTCAACTTGGTTATAAGATCTTAAAGGACCAACCACTCTTACATGATTAATTATCTTGTCTTCAACTTTTATATCAACCGTAGATGTGCTAGCAAATTGTCCTGGTTGGTTTAAAGGATTTCTTTCTTCTAATTGATCAGTATTAAATAGTTTTAAGCAGGTTTCTTTAGTTATATGAACATGTCTTTTACTTACTCCTACTGGTATTATCATTTTCATCACCAATAAAATTATACCATAATAATTATGATCTTAAAATATCTGTTATTTTCTTTTTAGAAGCAATAATCGATGGTATGTAACCACTTATTTTACTTAATATATAACTTATTGATAATATTATAATAATTATTTTAATATTTAATGTTACTAGTGATGATAAACCTATTTTATTAAATATTACAGGATTAATTATTTGTGAAAATAAGTAAATATTTACCAAGGATATAGTTGAAGATATTAAACCTATTATTATGTTTTCTTGAATAAATATTTTTTTAATATCTTTATTTTTAGTACCTAAAGTTTTTAAAATACCTATTTCTTTTTGTCTTTCAATAACTTCAATGTATGACATAATATTCATCATTATGATTGTTATTATAAATGCAGAAACACTGAATATTACTAAAATATAAGTAATAATTTTTATTATTTTGTTTATAATATCTGTTATTTCTTTAGCTTCGTCAATAATTTGATAATCCTTTAAAACAGTTTTAATCTTTTCTTTTCCTTCTTTTGATTTAGGAAAAATTGATATAGAATCTATTTGACTGTTGATAAGATTAGAATTATAAACAATTCCATTTTGAGATGCTAAATAATCATTAGTACTTTTTACAATTCCTGTTATTATAACTTCAATGTTTTCAATTAATAGGGTTTTACCTAAATAATCATTATAATTGTTTCCTTTAATGTTCATGTAATTTTGAAGTTGTTCATCAATTGCATTATTGTTATCAATTAAAAGCATTACTTCTTGATCATTTTGTGGTAGCGTGCCTTTTATTAAATTAAATAATTGATTTGATGGATTTGAAATAAATAATGCACCGTATGAGTTATTCATGGTTTTATTATAAGAAATTCCATTATAATAATCTTTATTTAATGATTTTAATAAATCTATTAGTTTAGTGTCTATGTTATTTTTTATTGTGTATTTATTTATATTTATTTCGTTAGATTCATTATTTTTCATTTTTAAATTATATTTATCATTAGCGTAAGAACTAATAATTAATGGATATGTATAATAATTATTTTGATTTAAATCATTTATTTCTTCATTTAAACCTTGATTTATAGATAAAATTAAGGTCAGAAAAAAAGTACTAATACTAAATGCAATTATTTTTAAAATGTTTCTACCTAGTTTGGATTTTATATTGTTTATACATAGGTTAAAAATAGTTTTATTTTTTAATTTTATTTTATTTTTGTGTAGAGTGTAATCATATATTTTATTGCAAGGATTACTATCCTCTGAAACTTTTCCATCTTTGATTTTAACTATTCTCGTGGCATATTTTTTCGCTAATTCTTGATTATGAGTAACTACTATTACTAATTTGTGTTTAGATATTTTTTTTAAAATTCTCATAATTCTTTCACTATTGTAAGAATCGAGAGCTCCAGTTGGTTCATCTGCTAAAATAATTTTATTATTTGAAAATAAAGACCTAGCAATGGCTACTCTTTGTTTTTCACCACCACTTAAATACTTAATTTTTTTTGACATTAGTTTTGATAGATTTAATCTATTAATTATGTTAGTAAATTTATTAGAATTAATTTTATTATTTGTTAACTTTAATGGCAATTCTATATTATCTTTAATATTTAAGTTATCTATTAAATTATAATCTTGAAATATATAACTAACTATTTCATTGTGATACTGTTCAGTTTTAATACTTTTAATATTTAAATTACCTAGATAGATATTTCCTGAAGTTGGTTCATCATTATTACCAATTAAATTTAATATTGTTGTTTTTCCACTTCCCGATGGCCCTAATATACAAACTAACTCATTTGGACGAAATGTTAAATTTATATTTTTTATTATTTTGTTATTATTTATAGTTTTAGTGACATTTTCTAATCTGATCATTTTACTCCCTTTATTATTTATATTAACTAAAACTATTAATTTTCCTTTAAAAAAAGATAACTTTTTAAGTTATCAATTATTATTTAAAAAATATCATTTTGGCTAGTACAACTATAATTAATATTACTCCCAATATTGATAAAACTACTTTACCTTTATCATCTAATTTTTTAATTTTAATTCTGTATATGAATGAAATTCCTACAATTACAAAGAATACTGATGATATTATGGAAAAGTTATTAAATTTATTAAAGAAACTTATTAAATATACGATGGGATAGATAATAGATATTGTTGTGATAGGTGCTCCTATAAAATATCCCTTTTCACTTTTATTGCAAATATCTAAGGTATTGAAGTATGCCAACCTTATCATTCCACATAATGAATAAAAAATCATTGCTACCCACACAAGATATGAATTCTTAGGTAAGCATGTAACTGTTAATACTAGAGGAAAAACTCCAAATGATATTAAATCAGATAATGAATCTAGTTGTACTCCATAAACATTTTGTTCTTTTGTTGATTCTCTTCTTCTAGCCAATTTTCCGTCAAATGCATCACAAATGCCAGATAATATTAAACAAAATATTGGCAATAATCTATTTCCATTTATAGCAAATACAATTCCAAGTAATGCCATACAAGTACCTGTCATCGTAAGAAAATCACAATCACGATAATATCCTATAATTTTTTTCATATTCTCACTCCTTATTTTTTTTAAATACAATTAATTTACTTATAATGTAGTTCGCTATTACAATCACAAATTGTACTATTATTTTAGCAATTAATTCATCTATTTTCATTGATTTAACCATTAATACCATTAAACCTGTATCTAATAATAAAGTTAGTACTCTAGAGCCAGTAAAAGATATAAATTCTTTAGTAATGTTTTTATTTTTACTTTTAAAAACAAAAAGTCGATTTGTATAATAAGCAAATAATACCGCACATATCCAAGATAGGATATTTGATGTGATCAAATCAAGTGCCATTACTTTTGAACAAATTCCAAATGTTGCAATACTGACAACGGTTGTTAAACCACCAACAATTAAATAATTCCAAACCTCTTCTTTTTTATGATAGATACTCCAACACCAATTCCATAGTCTTATTATTAAATTTGGTTTGTAGGTTCTATACTCATAGATTGTATTTTTTTTAATAAAATAACTTTTATTAGCTAAATCCAATAGGGGTTTATCATTAAGACTATCACTATACATTTCTTCAATGATATCATCCTTATATAGTTCTCTAAATCTTCTAACCTTTTCTTCTTTGTAGTTATTTTCTTTATTAAAATGTCCAGTTTTTTTGTCAACATCGGAAGCAATAAGATTTTTAACTTTTAATTCGTCACAAATAGGTTTTAATAAAAACTCTGGTGATGCTGATATTATAATATCATTCTTATGATCCTTTATCATGTAAAAACTTTTTAATTTATTTTTATTTACTTTCCAGAAATTTTTAACTTCTTTATCTATATCTTCAAAATATTTAACAAAAGAAAATATGTATTCTTTTAATTCTGTTACGGTTATTAATTTTAATTTATATTTTAAAAATTTTAATGCAATTTTAGGTAACATTCTTTTTAATTGTGGTTCTTTTTTTAGACAATATTTAAAAAAATCTACTGAAGAATCGCCATCATAAATGGTACCATCAAAATCATATAAATATAATTTCATACTTCATCACGTTATTATTGTATCAAAAAAATCAGCATTAATAAATAGGAATAAACCTATTTAATTGCTGATTTACTTGTCTTTTTGATTATGTTTAAATAATATATCAGTTTTAAATATTAATATTAACGTAATTATTAATAATACTGAATATAGTAAAATTGCTAATTTATTATCACCTAAGGCATATAAAATAGATATTAGTGCACATAACATGTTAAATGCGTACATTATTAATACAGTTTTTTTAGTTGATTTATTTAATTTTAATAATTGATGATGTAAATGTTCTTTATCAGGTGCACCAATATTTTCACCTTTTAATAGTCTTCTAAATATCGCAAGAATTGTATCTAATATTGGTAAAAATAATATTAGTATGGGAATTATTAGTGATGTTACAGTAGCACCTTTATATCCTAAAAGAGCAGTAACTGATATCATAAATCCTAGAAACATACTTCCAGTATCACCCATAAAAATTGATGCGGGATTAAAATTATAAGCAAGAAAGCCGAGAGTTGATCCAAGCATGATTAAACATAAAATTACATCTAATCCATTTAGGCGATCAAGATAGAAAGCAATGACTGATATGGTCAAAAAGAATATTGAACTGGTTCCCGCGGCTAAACCATCTAATCCATCAATTAAATTAATAGCATTTATTATTGAAACTATTAATAATACCGCTAATGGATATCCCCAGTTACCAAATTCTATTTCTAAGCCAAAAATGCTTATCATGTCAATATATATTTGTCCATAAAATACAACTATACAAGCAGCTATTATTTGAACAAGAAATTTATACCTAGCAGGAACAGGTTTAACATCATCACATATTCCTAATATTATGATAATAAAACTGCCTATTAATATGGATATCATTTGAGTTGTTACCTGACCAAAAAATATGTATCCAATTAAAAATGATAAAAATATTGCTAAACCGCCTAATCTTGGAATCGGTTTTTTATGCACTTTTCTTTCATTTGGATAATCAATGGCACCAATATGATTTGCTATTTTCTTTACAATTGGAACTAATATCAGACTTGAAATTAAAGTTGTTAGTAAAATCAAGAAAACATTATGATTATTTACTATGTAAGACATTGTTCATCACCTTCTTTATTTATTATAGCAAATTTTTTTTAAAATAAATAGCAAACATGGTAGTTTGCTAACATTTCCAGCCTTTATTATGATCTAAATTGGCTATTTTTTGAATTGTATTTTTTTCTAAATTGAGTTCAAATATTTCTACAACTTCTCCTTCTTTGCCGTTTGATTTTAAACCATGGCAAGAAGAAGTTCCATAATATAATTTTTTGCCTGAAACCAATGGTTCTGCATTTTCATCTATTTTCATATTTGATAGAAGAACAATATTATTATTATTTATTACGGATATTGCATTATTTGTTTCAAATAATAAACCATTGTTATTTATACTATAAGCTTTAATATCTTTATTTTCTTTTAATGATATTATAGTTTTGCTTCCGGATATAAAATTAACTTGGTTGTCTTTAATTTCTACTTTAATAATTTTATTATAGTAATCAAAACTTTCATTATTACTATTCATATTAAAAATTAATTTTGGTTCTGTTACCTCATTAATTTTTTTGTGGTCGACTTTATCTTGTAAATATGTTTTTAATGTTGTTTTAGATGAATGCTCAATTTTAATTCCATTAACAATTTCAATAGATTCTTTTGAATTGTTTTTGGATGGTTTTAAGTTACTTTTTATCAAAATAATACCTACAATTATTAAAACTATTGTTACAAATGCACCTAAATATATTAACTTTTTATTTTTCATATGGTACCTCTCTATTATCTTAATAAATATAACTTTTATTTGGTAAAATGTCAATATTTAACATCTCTTAGATATAGTCCTGTAGGGGGTACAGTTATATAATTGTGTTTATTTCCTTCTAACATTTCCTTTATATATTCTGGCGGCATTTTATTTTCACCAACTGATATTAAAGCACCTACAATATTTCTAACCATGTACCTATAAAAACTTTTGCCTTCAAATCTAATAAGTAAAATATCTTTGCGTTTATAAAATTTAATTTTATAAATGATACTATTATAGTTTTCTCTTTCACCTGATACAAATTCTTTATATGAATGGAAACCGATCAAATATTTTGCAGCTCTTTTCATGCTTCTTATGTTTAATTTATGACAGTAATTATAAATATAATCATTATCTATTGGATCATATTCACCTAGATTTATAACATATTCATAAATTTTCTTTTTGACATCAAAGCGAGCATGAAAATTATCACTTACTTCGATAACTGAGTTAATGTATATTGATGGAGCAATTAAGGAATTTAACGCTTCTTTGATATGATCGGTTGGGATATTAACATTTAAATCAAATGATATATATTGATTGAAAGCATGAACGCCACGATCTGTGCGTCCAGAACCTTTTACGTATACTACTGTTTTATTTATCTTTGTTAATGCTTTTTCTAGTTCGCTTTGTATTGTTTTATGATTTTTTAATTTTTGAAAGCCATAAAATTTACTGCCATCATAGCTTACACTAGCAAGATATCTCATTAAAATACACTCCTGTATATTCCTTTTAACAATTCTTTATTATCTAGCGTGTATTCTAAGTTAGCACCTTTTTCATTTGCCATATCAATAAATGTAATAATTGGTGGTTTATCAATAAATCCTTGCTTTATAGCGGTTAAAAGGTCTCCTTGATATTTGATAACTTTATTTTTAGAGATAATAATGTGTTTAGAAGTTTTATTAATAAAGTTTATATCATTAGAAATAATTATAAAATTTGTTTTGTGTTCAGCATTTACGGTTTTAATTAGTTTAGATATTTTAGATTTAATTTTATTATTAAAACCTAAATCAAAATTGTTTAAAATTATTACTTCTGGTTCTAATGATATAGTATGAAGTAATAAGACTAATTTGTATTCTCCATAGCTTAATTCATTTGTTTTTCTCTTTAGTAAATCGTTTGTTATATTTAAAATTTCGTTATACATTTTGTTTTTGGGAATATTTCTACTGACTTTTGAATTTTTCTTTAGTGTTGATATCTTTATATCATCTAATAAGGCTGTTAAATCTTTTATTTCTCCATAAAAGCCAATAAAATTTTTGCTTGAAAAATAATTGGTACTTGCTTTATTAACATACATTATTTCCATAGTTCACCTACTAAAGTTTTCATATCAAAATATTTTTTCTTTAATAAATCATAATAATTTAAATTTGTACTCATCTCGACAATAAACGGTAAATGCATTCCTATTTTAGATAGGTATTTATCATCAGACAATATTATATCTGATGGTTCATAAGCAACTACATGACTATCATCTAAAATAATTATGTCAGTGCCATATAATAATTCTTCAGGATTTGTAGTTACATTTAAAATACTAATTTTATTATTTTTTGCATATTTAATTATTTTTAACTTCTGATTTACAGTTAGATAGGTTAACATGTCATCAATTCCAAGAACACTAGGATTAATTATAAGTAATGACAATATTTTAATATATGCTTTTTCATATATTGTTAAATATTCTATTTTGGATTCTAGTAATTCTTCAATTTCAAAAAACTTAGCAAATTTGTCTATATTTTTATATGCAATGTTATCATTAATATTTAAAATATGTTGATAATATAACAACTCTTCTTTAACATAATTAGTTTTAAATTCAAAATTATTTAAAACTGCTGCAATATTTTTTCTTAAAAATGTAATGTCTAAATTACTTGCTGGTGTTTCATCAATAACTAAATTTGATGAATGTGTTTGATTTATTAAGGTTCTTAATAGTGTGGTTTTGCCACTATTAATGGTTCCAATTATATTAATAAATGGAGTTAATTTAATTTCTAAATCATAATTTTTAAAATATACTTTTTTCATGTGCTCACCCCTGCAATTTAATTATATCACATAAAAAAGCATAATAAATAAATTATTGTGCTTTTGTTATTTCAAATAGTGCAGTTTGTAATTGATTATCTTTTTCAGGTACTCTATCATTCATGTATTCTTCTGATAAATTGACTTCTATATCTGGTGTTAAACCTATTTCATCTATACAATTTCCTTTAGGAGTTAACCACTTTGCGGATGTATATTTAAACATAGTTCCATCACTTAATGTTGAAGTTTTTTGTACTTTACCTTTTCCATATGATTTTACACCAATAAGTGTTGAACCATAACTATATTTTAATGCTGCTGCTAATACTTCTGATGCTGAGGCTGATCCATTATTTATGAGTACATAAACTTTATAATTTCTGTTTTCATCAGTATCATCTACAGTATCCTCTTTAGTTAATTTATTTTGTAATGAATAAATAATTTTTCCTTTTTGTAGAAATAATTTAGCAATGTTAGTTGCATCAGATAAATATCCACCAGTGTTATTTCTTACATCAATAATAAGACTATTTATTTCTTTAGATTCTAGAGTAGTTAATTCTTTTTTGAATTGTTCATATGTTGTGTCTGAAAACTTATTAATTTTAATATATCCTACTTTTTGATTGTTGTATTCTTTAACTTCAGATGAAATAGAAGGAACATAAAGTGATTTTTTTTCTAAATCGAAAGATAATATTTTAGAATTTCTATTTACTTCAATTTTTACTTTTTTATTTTTTTGAATAATTGAAACAGCATCATTTGATGTCTTATCTGACATTTCAACATCATTTATTTTTGTAATAATATCGCCTGAACGAAGTCCGACTTTTTGAGCTGGAGAATCATCAAATACATTTACAATATTAATTTTTCCCGTTTCAGTAGTTGTTACTTCAATTCCTACACCTTCATATGTACCATTTAATGAATCATTTAAAATAGTAGTACTATTTTCATTTAAATATGTAGTATAAGGATCGCCTAAATAACTTAACATGCCACTTATTGCAGCTTCTACAAGTTTGTTTTCATCTACTTCATCATAATAATTATCCAAAATATTTTTATATGACTTTTCAAATTCAGCTAAATATTTAGAATCATTTGAAGTGTAGCATTTTTCTTTTTTATTGTTATAAACAAGACATCCTGTACTTACAGCCATTATTATGGATGCGACAAGAGTTATAATTATTACTTCCCACAATTCAAATGTCGGTTTTTTATTTTTTGCTTTTCTTTTATTCTTCATATTATCATCTCATTTTAATCATATCATAAAATTATATTTAACAAAATAAAAAAAGTGTTAATTTAACACTTTTTCATAATCTGTTACACTTTCATAATATTTAGACACTTTGCCATTTTTTATCAATATAAGGGCTGAATCTTTTATCTGTACTTCACTTGCTTTTGTAGGTTTTTTATTTGATTTTTCACCAACATAAGGACTATTAAATTTAATACTTAAATCTACAAAATAGATTTTTTTAGAGTTTTCTTTCTTTTCATAATTTGAAATTAAAGATTGGTATTGTGATGCACTTGTTGATGTTGAATCAAAAAGGAATACATAATATTCATCATATGGTCGGTTAAACATAGTACCTACAGTACATTCTGTGTAATCAAATTCTACTTTGGTAGTGTTGTTAGTTTTCTTTTTTAAAATTGAATCTGTTAAAAAATAAAGTCCAACTGCTAGTGCAATTAAAATTACAGCAATAATAATTAAATTTCTAATTTCTTTTGTGTCTTCACTATCATATTTTTGTGTTTTTAATCTTTTTTGTTTCATTTTCCCACCTAATTAATATTTTAGCACATATATTTAATTTTTCAAAATAAAATACAATTATATAATAACAAAAAAAAGAAATAGTATATAACTATTTCTCAAATATTACTCCACAATATCGTTAGTTCGACAAAACTAGATTGAGATCGTGAAAAAATAACATGTACTAAGTAATACTCGTGTACATGTTATTATTATGCATTATTTAGCAATATTTATAGAACCTGTTTTTTCCAATTCATCCTTTTCAACACTGGTTGTTAAACTTAAACCAATCACAAAAATGCAACTTAAGAAATAGATCCATAACATTAGAACTGCTATATTTGATAGACCAGCATAAAATATGTCGTATCTAGCAAAATGTGATGCATAATATCCATATATTTCAGTTGTTAAAATCCATCCGATTGTTGTAAATAAAGATCCGATATTTATTTGTGATGAAGGGATATGTTTATCAGGGGCAATTGTAAATATTGTTTTTATAAAAGCAAATATTATTAACCAAGATATAGGCCCTTGAATTATTTTTAAAATACTGGTTATAACGTTCTTTAAATGAAAGTAATCAAACGTGTCGATGATTTTTTCGCCTAATAAAGGAACTATTAGAACAAATAAATATAAAACTATTATAAGGAATGTTAAGCCGATGGCTTTTATTCTTCTTTTTAACCAAGTACTTTGCTTAATGCCATAAATTTCATTGGCAGTGATAATTATAGAATCTGCACTATTAGAAGCAAAATATAACATTACTATAATCATACATATATAATTAAAGTCTAATGATTTACCACTTATTATTGGTACTATAAGTTTAACTATATTTTGATCAAAATTGGCTTTTAAGAATTCTATAATTGTATCTATTGAAATATTAAAAAATGATGCTCCATAACCTATTATTGTTATTATTGGTACTAAGGATAGTACAAGAAAAAAAGCAAGTTGACCTGGTAATATTACCATTTCTGGTTTATTTAATATTTCCCATACTTTTTTAATAAAGGCTTTAGCACGATTTATTTGTTTACTAAAGGATTTCTTTTTCTTCATTAGCTTCTGCCTCTATCTCTTTATTTTCTCTCATTTGAATAGTTGCTTCATTAATAGCATCATCTATTAATTTTAGATCGTCAACTATCATACTAAATCCAAATGCAGCTCCGTATTCATATGGAAGTTCATTAAATTCTTTTACTAATTTCTTTAAATAATTAATTACTTGCTTTTCTTGATATCCAACTAGATATATCATGAACTCATTACCATCGGTTCTCATAATTTCGGTGTTATCTAATTGAGTTTGGTGAAGAATATTAGCAGCAGCCATGATTTGTTTGTCGCCTTCTTCATGTCCAAATGTATCATTCAAATATTTAATATTATTTAAATCTATGACAATTATTGCTTGTGGATAAATAGTGTTTTGATTCCAAATATCCATTCTTTCATTTAAGTAATTTCGATTTTTTAAGGATGTTAGCATATCTACATATTTTAATTTTTCATCTTTTCTAATTTTTGAATTAATTTTTATATGTTTTTTTGAATAAATTACTATTCCAGTTACGGCAACGGATACAGAAATAATAATTAAAGCATATTTAGCAATAGTGCTTGCTGCATTACCATTTGTTTCTGCTTGTTCATAAGAAAGTAATCCGTTTCTTAGCATATCTTTACTGCTTAGTCGATTAACATATGCTTTGAATAATTTATGGAATGTATCTGTGTTGTTTACATATTTAAAATTATAATTATCTGTTGTGTAACCTGTATAACTAACATAATAGTTATTTATTTTATTATTTTGATAATACTCATATGTTGAAGAATCTAAAGCTATTAGTTGTCCTTTTTTTGCTTGTTTAATTAATTTTTTTTCATTACTGACTTCTTCAAGTTTAATATTATTTTTGGTTTTTAAGTATTTCGATAATTCACTATTTTCAATAACATATATGGTTTCATTAGAAATTTCACTTAAATCATTATATAAGTGATTTTTTTCTAATGGACTAATGATGTAAAATTTTTCATTGATGTTTGTTTTAATAAAATAATTATTTGATGTTAAAGATGTATCATTAAATATTAAATCTACTTTTTTATTATTGAATGCTTTAATTAAACTGTTATAATTTTTATATTTATTATATTTAAACTCTACATTACTGAATTTACTAAAATCTTTTAAATACTCAATTATCATACCACCATATTTTGAACTACTTAAGGCATGATATGGTGTGGTATTAACAAAACCAAATGTATATACTTTGTTAGTTAATGTGTCAGTTTCTAATTCAGTTAATCCTAGTTTTTCAACATACAATTCATATAAATTTGAATAGTAACTATTTTCTAAAGATTCTTTTCTCCAAATATTATAGTATTTTGTAACTATCGAATTAAATTTATCATTATCTCCTAATTTTATGTAGTAATTTAATACTAGATTATCTAAATGATAAATAATATTATAATTTTTTGTAATGATTTCATCTAAATATTCATTTAATGGAATCAACATATAATTGATATTTTTATTTGTCATTGCTGTTATTAATTTATCTTTTGTTTCATAAGTGTTAAATGTTATAGATGTTTTATAGCTAGAGTTTAATCGAGAAATTCCATCTGATAATCCGCCTATTGTTTTTCCATTTAAATCTGATACGGAAGTTATAACCTCATAATCTCTTCCAACTATTACATAATGGTCTTGATAAAATAATAAATCTTTATCAGAAATGTCTTTTGTAACACTAAATCCTATGCCTGCACCACCAATAATTGGGGTTATTTTTTTGTCAATATTAATATTGTATTTTTTACTTAAATCTTCAATATAATCATAAAAAACACCTTTGCCATCTTTACCAAAAACGTTAAGTTCTGATGGAACATTAAAGGAAATAATGTTTGCTTTATTATCATTAATCCATTCTTTTTCAGAAATGTTTAATTTGTTAGCATCATAAAAATAATTGTAATAGACAAATATGCCTGCAATTGCAACTAATACTAGGGATACAATTGTAATTATTAATTTCTTTTTCCTTTTCATTATTCACCATTATCCTTTGTCCAAGAAATAATTGTAGCATCACTTTTTTTGTAACCCATCATAACAAATCCTGTATCTTTTTCTGATTTTGCTTCTTTACTAAAAGTAAAATTGATATCATAGAATTCTTTTTCTTCTTCAGTTAAAAGATCTAGTGATTTAATGGCAATACTCTGACCATCTTCTCTTTTTCCAGAATTTAAATATACATTTATATATATTAGTTTTCCTTTTACATTTATTGTTACTGAATCAACCATTTTATTTTCTTTGATTCCTGATATTATTTCTTCTTTATGTTTATCTGATATTTTTACGTTTTCTATTCCGTTTAAACGATCACCGTAAGCATCTGTTTTGGTTTGATTAATAAAATACATTAAGAATGCTACACCAATTAAGGCTATGCAAAATATACTAATTCCCATCATTATGCAATATATACGATTATTCTTATAGAACCCCTTTAATTTTCCCATAATTATCCACCTCGTATTCATATTATACTATACATAAATATATAATTCAAATCAGTTTTTTTGACAAATTATCTCAAAAGAAAAAAGCTATTCGCTTTTTAATTGTTTTTCAAAATCTTTTTCACTCCAAATAGGAACATTTAATTCTTTGGCTTTTTCATATTTGCTTCCAGGATTAGAACCAACTATAACTGCAGCAGTATTTTTAGTTACTGATGATGACCATAATCCTCCATTTTCTTCGATTAAAGATTGAATTTCATCTCTTGTATATTTTTCTAAAGTTCCGGTTACAACAAATCTTTTACCTAAAAAGTTTTCATTTTCTTTAGTTACAGTTCCTAAGTAAGTGGTGTTCATGCCAATTGCTTTTAAATCTTCAATTAATTTTTGATTATCTGAATCATTAAAGAAAATAATAATATTGTGTGCAAGTATTGGTCCTATATCGGGAATAGATTGTAATTCTTCTTCGGTTGCTGACATTAGTTTTTCTAGTGTGTAGTATTTTTTGGCTAAAATTTTGGCATTTTTTTCACCAATTCCTTTTATGCCTATTGCATATAATAGTTTTTCTAGGGATGCTTTTTTTGAATTTTCAATGTTATATAAAAGGTTATTAACACTTTTATCGCCAAAACCTTCTAACTCAATTAATTCTTCTTTTTTATCCTTTAAATTATATATATCAATTATGTTATTGATGATATGCATATTGTAAAAGTCTTCTATTATTCTTTCTCCTAGACCTTCGATATTCATGGCTTTGCGATCCGAATAATGTATTAGTGATTCAATATTTCTGGCTGGACAATTATCATTTGGGCATCTTAAATCAATTTGAGATTCTGTAGGAATTAACTTTGTTCCACAAATAGGACAGGTTTCTGGCATTTGATAAATTGGTAACTCTGTTTTTCTTTCACTTAAAACGGGTCCAACTACTTCTGGAATAACATCTCCGGCTTTATGAACTAAAATTGTGTCTCCTATACGTAAGTCTTTATCTTGAATATATTTTTCATTATGAAGTGTCGCTCTTCTAATTGTTGATCCCATTACTTTTATTGGATCAAAAACTGCATTAGGAGTAATTTGTCCAGTTCGGCCAACTGTACAAACAATATCAGTTAATTTTGATTTTACTTCTTCAGCAGGAAATTTATAAGCGATTACCCATTTTGGATATTTAGCTGTGTTGCCTAGTTCTTTTTGCATGTGTATATCATTGACTTTAATAACAATTCCATCTATTTCGTATGGTAATTCTTCTCTTTTTGCTGTCCATTCTTCAATATAATCAATTATTTCTGATATATTATGAACTAATCTAATATGCGGATTTACAACAAATCCTAGTTCTTTTAATTCCATTAATGCTTCATAATGAGTTTTCTTTGTTGTCGCTGGAACATGATATAAGAAAGCATCTAAATTGCGTGATTTAGCTATACTGCTATCTAATTGTCTAATACTTCCAGCAGCGGCATTACGGGGATTTTGAAATATAGGTTCACCATTTTTTTCACGTTGTTCATTAAGTTTGTTGAAACTTTTCTTAGGCATGTATATTTCACCACGCACCTCAATAGTTTCTGGTTTATTTAATCTTAATGGTATGCTTTTAATTGTTTTTACATTGTGAGTTATATCTTCGCCTATTGTTCCATTACCTCTAGTTGCGGCACTTTTAAAAATACCATTTTCATATATTAAAGAAACTGCTAACCCATCTATCTTAAGTTCACATACATAGTTGGGATGGGGAAATTCTTTTCGAACACGTTCGTCAAAAGCCACGATTTCTGATTCATTAAAAACATCGGCAATACTGAACATGGGAATTTTATGTTGCACTTTTTTAAATTCAGAGATAATTTCACCACCGACTTTTTGGGTTGGCGAATCCGGTCTTCTTAATTCCGGGTATTTATCTTCAATATCTAAAAGTTCACTCATCATGTTATCATAATCTCTATCAGTTATTGTGGGATTATCTATTGTATAATACTCATAATTTGCTTTTTCTATTAATGCGATTAGTTCATCATATCTTTGTTTCATAAGCACCTCTTATTTATTTTTATCTAACTTAATTTTTTTATACTTTTGTGATTTTTCATTAATTTCTTAATTCCAGATTTGAACGCCACAGAAATAAGTGAACCATCAACTGATATAACCGCTCCAGTTCCATATTGTTCATGAGAAATAATGCTTCCTACTACTATATCATTATTTTCGCTTTCCGTGTACATATCTTTCTTATTTATTATTTTAGGTTCTTTAACGGTGTTGTTCTTTTCTAAAAGTTTTTCATTTATTTCGGAAATAAATCTTGATGGCATATTTTCTGTATCTTTTCCGTATAACATTCTTCTTTTAGCGTTTGTTAAATATAGAATGTCTTTGGCTCTGGTAATACCCACATAACATAGACGTCTTTCTTCTTCAATATTATCTTCCATAAGAGACATATTATGGGGAAAAACTCCTTCTTCCATACCAATTAAAAATACCACCGGAAATTCTAAACCTTTAGCACTATGTAGTGTCATTAAAGTTACTACATTACCATCTTCAGTATGATTTGAAATATCAGCAATTAAAGATACTTCTTCTAAAAAATCTCCTAAATTAACAGAACCAGTTCTTTCTTCAAATGAAGCTGTTATACTTTTAAATTCCATTAAATTTTCTAATCTTATTTCATTTTCTAGGGATTTGACTTGTTCTAGTTCTTTCTTTAATCCAGAATCTTCTAATACTTCGTCTATTAGTTCAGTTAATGATAGGTTTTCACTTTTTTTAATTAATTTATTAATTATTTCTTTAAATTCCAATTCTTTTTTAGTATCTAAGGATTCAAACATGGAAGTATTATTTTCTTTTGCTCTTTGTTCAATTTCTTTAATTGCAGATTCCCCAATTCCTCTTTTAGGGGTATTTATAACTCTTCTTAAACTTATTTCATCTTGAGGATTATAAATTAGTCTTAAATAGCTTAATAAATCTTTGATTTCTTTACGATTATAGAAGTAATAACTACCAAATACTTTATAAGGAATTCCTTTTGATAGGAAGACATCTTCTACTACACGTGATTGGGCATTAGTCCGATATAAGATTGCTATATCTGAGGGATTATATCCTTTTGTAAGTAAATCGTTTATTTCATCGATAACTAAAGCAATTTCATGTTTTTCATCATAGCTACGTAAATATTTTATTTTTACTCCATCACCTTTATCTGAATAAAGCTTTAAGTCTTTTCTTTCTTTATTGTGACTTATTACATCATTGGCAGCATCTAAGATAGTGTTAGTACTTCGATAATTATGCTCTAATTTGATAGTTTTACAATTCTTAAAATCTTTCTCAAAGTTAATTATATTACGATAATCTGCTTGTCTAAAGGCATAGATACTTTGGTTCATATCGCCGACAACAAAGATATTTTGATATTTATTTGCTAGTAGAACTGATAATTTATATTGAACAGGGTTTGTGTCCTGATACTCATCAATTAATATATATTTATATTTGTCTTGATAATGTTCTAGAGCTGCTTTATTTTTTTGAAATAATTCTACTGGTAGCACTAATAAATCATCAAAATCAACTGAGGCGCTAGTTCTAAGTTTTTCATTATATTTATGATATACTTCAACAACAACTTTGTCCATTGGTGTATTAAATAATTTATCTAATTCCATATCGGATAACATTTGATTTTTAATAAAACTTATTCTATTTCTAACATATGATGGACTGTATTGTTTTGAATCTAAGTTCATATCTTTTAGAATTCTTTTTACAATAGTATTAGTGTCATCACTGTCAATAATTGTAAAATTGTTTGGCAAATTAAAAAAAGTATTATTTTCTCTAATTATTCTAAGGCCTAAAGAGTGAAATGTTCCGATAAATGAATGACAATCGCCAATAATATTATTTACTCTATCTCGCATTTCTTTAGCTGCTTTATTAGTAAAGGTTATAGCTAAAATATTATAATCATTTATTCCTTGATCTATTAAATAAGCAATTCTAGTAGTTAATACTTTTGTTTTTCCTGAACCTGCTCCTGCCATTACTAAAACAGGTCCATTTATATGAGTTACTGCTTCTTTTTGTTCGTTGTTAAGTTTGTCTAATAATTCCATAATACCTCACTATTTCAATAAAAATATTATACCATTTTGTAATTTAATTTTAAAGAATTGATTTTGTTTTTATATTAAATTTGTTTTTTATGGTATGGCTATTTTATTTAATACTAAAGCTATAATATACATATATTTGTTTGTCATTATTATTTTTAAAAAAAGTCATTTGAGACTTTTATTTAAAACGTTCAGGTTCCTTTAATGATCCTTGAGCAATTAATTTATATAGCATTTTTTCATAATTGTTTGCTTGTTCTGTATATATTTGTTCATGCAAGTCATTCTTATTAATATTAATATTTAAGTATTTAGCATTACTTTGAGTAATAATTTCACACATTTGTAATCTTTTAATAATATTTTTGTAACTAACCTTATATATACGGCTATATATTTCAATTTCCTTTTGTTCTATTTTATTACGTGTTTCACCAAATTCATTAATGAGTGATTGTTTAGGTATAAGTAATGATAGAGCAAATCTTGTAGTTAATGCATCCTTATTATTATAAGAAACCATTAAAAGTTCACCTAAATATTTAGCAACATTGTAGCGTTGTTCATAGCCATTACTTGCTTCAGGAACGGCTATAATTGGAACATTATTGATTGTTTCATAAAATCCTACAAATCCTTCAGTATCTTTACTCTGAGGGATAGTAATAATCATCATATCATGACTTTCTAATAAATAAATTAAATTAGATATTGGCGCATCAACGGGAATAGTAAAGAAAATACGTAATTTTGTTGCTAAACTTTCAGCTTCTTCCAAAGTATTAATAATATGAACACCAAATTTATTTTGAAGTTTTTTATCCGAAATAGAAAGTATTTCAAAATAGTTATCAATTTTATTTCGCAAAATGTTTTTTATCTTTTCTTCTTTAACGCTTGTGATGAGACCTTCTAGTTTCAAATTATTAAATTTTATTTCATTATACTGTTCAGTATCCATTATTTCATTAATTGTTGTATGGTATACTTCAGCAAATTTTTCTAGTTTCTCAAAACTTGGAGATATTTGATTTCTTTCGTATTTTAATAACCCAGGTGCAGATAAATTTAATTGTTTTCCTGCTTCTTTCATAGATAAGTTATTTCTTAGACGTAAAATTCTAAGATTTTCTCCTATTGTTTTTTTCATTTGACACCTCCGTTAATATTTTACTAAAATAATTCTATCACATTAACTAATTAAAATCAATAAATGATTAAATTTTAATTTTTTATTTAAAATGGTTTACTTTCCAAAAAATCTATGGTTATAATGGAGTATAAGTGTTTGGGAGGAGTTTTGGTATGGAAGATATAATTAACAGCATAAAAACGTACATAAGTAATTCAAAAAGAGGTTTTATATCATACTCAAAACTAAGTCTTTTTATTAAAGAAAATTTCCCAAATGTTGACGTTGATAAAATTATAAAAAAACTTAAATATGAAGGTATTCTTTATTTGAATAATGGTTACTATTATTGTTATTCTAGTGATATTAAAAAAGGTATTTTAAGAAAAACTAAAGATGGTATTTATTTTATAGAAGATAGTCTTGCAACAACTGAAAGTAACAAAATCATAGTTTTTGAAGATAGTTTAAACGGTGCAATTCCATTTGATGAAGTTGAATATAATATTAATCATGCAGGAAATGTTATTATTACCAGAATTTTGAAAAGAGGTATTCCTAATATTGTTTGCCAAATAGTAGAAAAAAATGATGGAACATTATTAGCTGAGCCTAAAAGAATACGTGGTAAATTAAATATTAGTCTTGATCAAAATATTATTGAAAAAATTGGAAAAGGAAATTATGCTTTAATAAAAATTGATAAAGAGATGGTTGATGGTTCATTTGCAGGTGAATTTGTTAAAAGAATCGCTTTAAATGGAACTCTATCTGATGATATTGCATTAATTGCTTATGCAAATGGATTTGAAGTTGAGTTTCCGGAAGAAGTTTTAGATGAAGCAAGAAAAATTCCTCAAACTGTACTACCAAATGAAATAGACATGTATAAAGAAAATGATTTTAGAGAGGAAATGATTTTTTCAATTGATCCAGTAAGTGCTAAAGATTTGGATGATGCTGTTAGCATTAAAAAGTTAGCTAATGGAAATTGGGAAATAGGAGTTCATATAACTAATATATCTCATTATGTTAAGCCTGGAAGTTTATTATATCAACATGCTGCTAAGAATACTACTAGTCTTTATCTTGGGAATGCTGTTATCCCACTTTATCCAGAAATTTTATCTAATGGAATATTTTCTTTAAATGAGGGTGTTGATAGATTAACAAAGTCGACAATTTATGAAGTAAATCAAAATGGGGAAATTATTAATTACCGAGTATGTGACTCAATTATTAGATCTAAGAAAAAAATGACTTATGATGAAGTTAATAAGATTATTTTAGATGGAGAAATTCCTGTGGGATACGAACCATTTGTTGAAGCAATTAATGAGATGTGGGTAGTTGCACAAAAAATGATTGAAGCTGAAAGAAAACACGGAAGAATTAGTTTAGAAAATAATGAAACTTATAATGAATATGATGAAGAAGGAAATATTATTGAAATTGAAAAAAAAGGTACATTACCAGCTCAATTAATAATTGAATATTTTATGGTTGGAGCAAATTTTTGTAATACTAATTATATAAATTCCGATATAGTTCCTTTTATGTACAGAATTCATGAAGAACCTAGACTCCAAAAAGTAAAAAAGGCTGAAACAATTATAGAATCTTTGAATACAGGAATAGAAAATATTAAAGAATTATGTACTCCAGAAAGGATTAGAGAATTTTTAAATTGTATTCAAGGAACTGATAAGTTTTCGATTATTTCTAAGCTTTTTTATCCGACATTCGCTAAAGCTAAATATAGCACTGTCAATAAAGGTCATTGGGGATTAGCACTATCAGAATATGGTCATACTACTAGTCCTGATAGAAGATTTTCAGATACGAGAAATCAAAATCAAAAAGACTTGTTTACTAAAATTCAGAATGGCGAAGTTACATTAACTCAAAAAGAATATGAAATATTAAGAGATGAAGTTGAAAAAGAAGCAGTACATGCTTCGATGATGGAAGTTAAGGCAACAGTTCTTGATGAAGAAATAGAAAGAATGAAGATTGTTAATTATATGAAACAATTTATAGGTTTTTCATATATTGCAACTATTGACGATATTAATGGTAGATTTATAACTGTTACAACCGAAGATGGAATTTGTGGAATAACTACTTATGATCAAATTTTAGGCGATAATTATCAATTTCATCCTGGTAATTTCACCGCTGTTGGAAGAACTACTAAACAAAAATATAAAATTGGTAATTATGTAAAAGTTACATTGAAAGAAGTTAATGAATTATCAGGAACAATTTTATTTTCAATCGATCAAAATATTACTAAAGCTATAAAAGATATGAGAAAAGGAAGGGTATTAAAAAAAGAACATGAATAAATGTTCTTTTTTAGTTTTCAATAATTTCTAAATTTTCATTTTTAATAAATAAAATAAATTTTGTTTGGAAGTCTAATAACTCTTCTGATGTTAAAGTTTTTTCGTTTGAACCAACTGTGTAACGAATTGTAACCTTTTTTATATCAGTATCAAGATAAATATCCATTAATTCTCTATTTATGATAATTGGACTGGTAAATTTATTTAATGTGTTATCTAAATCTTGATAGAATGTTCCTCGTTTAGTGATGATTGTGTAATCTAAATATGAACTCGGATATTTACTTACATCCTTGTATAGATAAGTTATTGGTTCAACATTTTCATATTTTTCAAAATTTAAATCTATTACAATAAAAGACTTTTTCTTTGAAATTGTATTACTTATTCGACGATTAAAGACATTGATATGACCAATTAAACTGTCGTTAGCTAAAATAGCTAAATTTAAATCCGGATTATAATAATTTGCACATTCATCTTTAATAAATTTAATATTCACATTTTTTAGTTGATTAAATAAGTTGTATACTATTTCTTTAGCTAAATAGTAACCTTCTTTTATGTTATTATTATTTTTTGACAATAAAATGCTTAAATGTCTTTCTTGATTTTCTCCATGTACGGTTGTTCCGATTTCAAAAATACCGAATTCATCATAATTATTAATATTGACTGTTGCTGCTTCTAACATACTTAATGATAAATCGTTTCTTAAAATATTATCTTCTGTTTTACCTAACAGTTTTGTATTATCTACTTCAACATTAATTTTCTTTAAGAATGATGATTTATTCCATAAATATGTGTGAATTTCACTTAAATTATATTTTGTGGCTAAGTAATTTTTTACTTCATATTCTGTATCATAAGTTGTTTCTGGATTACCAAAATTCATTGCCATTTTTAAAGGAACTTTATTAAAGTTTTCATATCCATAGATACGTGATATTTCTTCTATTACATCAGCGGCAATACTTATATCTTTCGTTGATCTAAATGTTGGTGCTATAATTTCAAATGAATTTGGTTTATTTTCAACTTTAAATGATAGGGATTCAAGAATATCAATTACTGTTTTATCTTCTATATCAAAGCCCATATATTTATATAGATAGTTTTTATCTAATGTTATATGGTTTTCCTCTTGTACAGTTGGATATGCATCAGTCATTGCTGTTCCTAAAGTAGCATTTGGATTTTCGTCTTTTAATAATTTGATAAATCTTCTTGTAGCAATTATTGCCATGTTTGGATCTAAGCTTTTTTCATATCTAGCACTCGCTTCGGTTCTTAAACCTAATCTTATAGCGGTTTTTCTAACTGTTGATGCTTCAAAACAAGCCGATTCTAAAACTATGCTATTTGTGTCTTCTACAATTTCACTATCTAATCCACCCATAACACCAGCGATTGCAAAATATTTGCCGCCATTTTTGATCATTAAATCTTGGTTAGTTAATTTTCTTTCAACGCCATCTAATGTAATATAAGTTGTTCCTTCATCAGCAAGTCCAACTTCAATATCTTTTACAACTCTTGAATCAAAGGCATGCATAGGTTGTCCAAGTTCAAGCATTAAATAGTTAGTTAAATCAACGATTAGATCTATGCTTCTCATTCCAGCATAATATAAGAATATTTGCAGCCAAATTGGTGTTACATTGTTGGTAATATTATTAATTTTAGTTCCTACATAACGATAACATAATTCGGGATTATTTATAGTAATTTTTAGTTTTTCACCATCTGTTTGTTTTTCTATTAAATCAAGAGGTCTTAATTTATGATTTGTAATTGCAGCAATTTCTCTGGCAATTCCATAGTGTCCCCATAAGTCTGGTCTATGAGTTAAACTTTTATTATCAATTTCAACAACTATATCTTCTACTGGAAATAACTTTTTAAAATCTTCACCAATGGGAGTACTATCTGGTAATTCAATTATTCCTGAATGATCATCGCTTATTCCTAATTCCTTACCACTGCACATCATTCCATAAGAATCAACACCAACCAAAGATCTTTTGCTTATTTCAATGTCACCAATATGGCCACCTATTTTTACACAAGCACTTATTAAACCAACTTTTACATTAGGAGCACCACAAACTATTTGAAGTATTTCATTACCAACATCAACTTTTAAAATATGTAATTTTTTTGATTCTGGATGATCATTGCATTCAATAATTTTAGCTGTTACTACTCCGTCAAACTGATTACCTTTAACTTCTACACCTTCTACTTCAGCGGTTCTAATTGTAAATTTATCCCATATTGAAAGAAAATCTATATCTTCACTTTTTTCGATATGTTTTTTTAGTATATTACAAGATATTTTCATGTTTTCACCTACCTTACATTAAAGCTTTCTAAGTATCTCAAATCTCCTGAATTAAGAACTCTTATATCATTAATTTTATATTTCATCATGGCTAATCTTGTTAAACCAATACCGAAAGCAAAGCCACTGTATTTAGTACTGTCTATGCCGCTTTCCTCTAAAACATTAGGATGTATCATACCACAAGGGCATAGTTCTAACCAACCAGAGTTTTTACATGTTGGACAGCCTTTTCCATCACAAATTGTACATGAACAATCTAATTCAAAGCCCGGTTCAGTAAATGGAAAATAACCAGGTCTTAATCTAACTTTAATATCTTTATGAAATACTTCCTTTAAAATACCTTCCATAGTATAAATAAGATTACTGATTGAAATGTTTTCATCAATTACCATACCTTCTAATTGGAAAAATGTATTTTCATGGCATGCATCTAAATCTTCATTACGGAAGCATCTTCCCGGAGCACATAATTTGATTGGTGCACCATGTTTTTGCATTCCTCTTACTTGAAGAGCGCTTGTTTGAGTACGTAAAAGCATACCATTATCTAACCAATAAGTATCTTGCATATCACGTGCTGGATGAGTTTTAGGAACATTTAAGGCTTCAAAGTTATAGTATTCAGTTTCCATTTCAGGTCCAGATAATACCATGAATCCCATATTTTTTAAAATATTTGTTACTTCTCTACCAACAAGAGTTACAGGATGTAATGAACCGTGTTTGCATTTACAAGGTATTGTTGGGTCAAATGTTAATACTTCTTTACGATTTGATGCTTCTTCTAATTTAATTGCAAATAATTCTTCAAAGTCTTTTTTGATCTTATTAAATAATGGACCATATTCCTTTTTGTCTTCTACAGACATGTCTTTAATTTCAGACATGTATTTTGTTAATTCACTTTTCTTTCCTAAATATTTTGACTTAATATTTAAAAAGTCATTTTCGTTTTTTATTAAATTCGCATCTGATTTAGCTTTTTCTACTAATTCTTTTAATTGTTCTTTCATTTTACCTCCATTAAAAAAAATTCATAAACTAAAGGACGACTTATGGCCGTGGTACCACCTTAATTCATGAATTTCATGCACTTATTTGAATAACGCTCATCTGCGATTAATGCTCCTATATTGAAATTCATTATATACTTTAATTTATAAATACTTTCAGCTAATAATATTTACTCTCTTAAAATTGGTATATAACTACTTAGATATAATCTTCGCATTACAGTTTTGATTGTATCATTTATTATAAGTTAAGTCAATTAATATAAGTAATTAAGCTTAAAAAAAGACACTTTATATTGTGTCTTTTAAGTTAACAAATAATTACTAATAATATTATAATTAAAGCTAACATGATAAGTAAGAATTTCCAAATATATTTCATCCATTCTTTATAAGAGATTCCTAAGTATGATAATCCCATTAAAAGGATAGCTGAAGATGGAATGAAAAAGCCTACATAACCATATGTTAATTGTAAAATTAATGCTATTTGGTCTGTAAAATCAGCAAATTTAGTTATTAAGAATGTTCCAATTAAATTAACTGTGTATGAATATTCTACTGTAAATGCTGATGTTAATAAACCAGAAACTGTAGTTAATAATACATTAAATTTACTACTTAATGATATAATCCAATCTACAATTGTTGGAATTACTGGGAACATAGCGGTAAATTCTAATATTAAATAAGTAAGTAATAGTAAGATAACCATTTTTCCTACTTTTTTAAATCCTTCACCGAATTCAGTAAGAAAATCGTTCATATTAATTTTGTAAATCCATTTTACTAATAATGTTGCAATTAACATTATAATTTGAATTCCAAAAATATCCCATGATCCAAATTCTTTTACATTTCCTAAAATATAACCAAAGATTGGTGAATCAAATACTTCATATTTTAGAATAACTTCTTTAGCTGTTTTAAACCATGTTACACCAAATACTTCTTCCCATGGTAAATATGCCATGATAGCAACAATGGCTGCTAATATCAAAATAACAACTAGTGGCCATACTTTGTCTTTTTTAGTAACATCAGTTTCTTCAAACATGTCTACTATTTCTTCATCTTTTGTAGGTTTATGTTTAACGATATGTAATACTGTAAAAACATTGAAAATTACATATGTTAGGCCAAATACTAATAATTTTGCCCATAATAATGTGCTATATTCAACTGATAAGTATTGAACACTAGCGCCTACAATCTTAGTACTATATACAGTACCTAAAGCACCTACTAATATAGAACCAAATGTTGTAACGAAAGCAGTTATTTTATCAAGTCCCATTTTTTTCATTATTGTAATAAAGAATGGAGCAGCTGCTATTAATAAAATATATTCATTTGTTACAGCAGAAATTGCGGCAATGATGAATGAAACTACTAATGTAAATAATATTTCCTTTCCTTTAAATGTTTTTGCCATGTTAGCAGTTAATTTTTGGTATCCACCGGTTTTAGATAATACTTGATAGAAACCACCAAGAACAAATAAGAATGTTACTAATACAGTGAAATAATACATTCCAAGTAGTCCATAAGTGAAAAAATCAAATATACCAATTCTTGTTATATCATTTGAAATTAATTCTGAACCAGAGAAATATCCTTGGGGAATAACCCATGTTAATAGAACAGTAATTAGTACCATGATACCTGCAATTTTAACTAAATCATGTTTTTCTGCAAATTTTTTCATTTTAACCTCCTCTAGTTACATTATAACATTAATAAATAAAAATAAAAAAGTTTTTTTGCATTTTTCGACTAAAAAAAGCCTTTATTTAGGCTTTTTTCTTCATTGTTGGAAAT
Organism: uncultured Bacilli bacterium; assembly: GCA_934086935.1. GTDB lineage: Bacteria > Bacillota_I > Bacilli_A > RF39 > UBA660 > CAG-533. The sequence continues at coordinate 31,038 of CAKOIQ010000004.1, read as the reverse complement.
AATATTACATCTCTGATGCTTGATGACTCAGTAAAGAACATAACTAGTCGGTCAATTCCGTATCCAATGCCACCAGCTGGAGGCATTCCATACTCTAATGCTTCAATAAAGTCCATATCAATATCATTAGCTTCGTCATTTCCTAATTCTTTTTCTTTTAATTGTTCTTCAAATCTTTCTAATTGATCAATAGGATCATTTAATTCTGTGTAAGCATTAGCAAATTCTTTACCTCCAATAAATAATTCAAAACGATCTACAAATCTAGGATCTTCTGGATTTCTTTTAGTTAATGGAGATATTTCAACTGGATGACCATATAAGAATGTTGGTTGAATTAAGGTTTCTTCTACGTATTTTTCAAAAAATAAATTGATAATATGTCCAACATTCTTTTGATGTTCTTCAACTTCAATATTATGTTCTTTAGCTAATTCTAAAGCTTCCTCTACTGTCATTTCTTTTTGAAAATCAATTCCAGTTTTTTCTTTGATAGCATCTACCATACTAATTTTCTTCCATGGACCTTCTAAATCAATTTCATTTTCATTCCAGTTATATGTATATTTTCCAAATACTTCTTTAGCAATGGTTTTAAACATATTTTCTGTCATTTCCATCATGCCTTCTAGATTTGAATATGCTTGATATGCTTCCATTAAGGTAAATTCTGGATTATGCATTGGATCCATTCCTTCATTTCTAAAGGTTCTGCCAATTTCATAAACTGATTCCATACCACCAACTAATAGTCTTTTTAAAGGTAATTCTAAGGCTATTCTAAGATACATATCCATATCTTGAGTATTATGATGGGTTATGAATGGTCTAGCAGATGCTCCGGTTAAAAGGGTATTTAAAATAGGTGTTTCAACTTCAGTATATCCACGATTATCCATAAAGTTTTGTATACATCTAATAATTTTAGGTCTAGTAAAAGCTACCTTTTTAGAATCTTCATTCATGATTAAGTCAACATATCTACGGCGATATCTTTCTTCAATATCGGTTAAACCGTGGAACTTTTCAGGTAAAGGTCTTAAGGCTTTTACTAAATGAGTATATTCTTGACATTTTAAAGTAATTTCACCAGTTTGTGTTTTCATAACTTTACCAGTTACACCAACGATATCACCAATGTCAGCGGTCTTAAATAATGTATATGTTTCTTCTCCAACATCATTAATAGAAATATAAATTTGAATTTTTCCACTTTTATCTTGAATACTGAAGAATGATGCTTTACCCATTTTACGAATAAACATAATTCTTCCTGCTACTGTATAGACATCATTAATGTTTTCAAATGCATCGTGTTCTACATCTTGATATTTTTCTTTGATTTCTGCTGCTAAAGCGGTTCTTTCAAAACGATGACCGAATGGATCAATTCCTTGTTCTCTAATTTTTTGAGCTTTTTCTCTTCTAATTAATTCTTGATCAGTAAATTCTCTCATAATATTCCTTCTTTCTAAAATAAAAAAAGTTAATGATTAAAGGGACGAATAATCGTGGTACCACCCTTCTTCAATCATTAACTGATTCTCTTAACTGATAACGGTAATTTACCGGATAACTCACTCCAAGGTTTTTATTCATATTACTTTACTATTAACTTACACCAACCGTTAACTCTCTATAAGTAAGACACAATATTACTCGTCCTCTTCTTTGATTTATGCCTAGATAATACTATAAAAAATATAATTTGTCAAATAGAATATTTTATTTTAATTTACATAATTTATATAGAGGTGATTTTAATGAATGGTGCTTATTATCCAAACGCTAATTATCAAGGAGATATGAATTTAAATAATGCTCCTATTGGTAATGATGTTGATAATGAACAAAGTTATATTGAAAATATTTTAAGATTAAATAAAGGAAAAAAAGCTAAGGCATATTTTTCTTTTCCAGATTCTAACACTTGGAGAGATAAAATATTTGAAGGCATTATTGAAGAAGCTGGTAAAGATCATTTAGTTATGAGTGATCCTAAGACTGGTAAATGGCAACTAATTTTACTAATCTATCTTAATTTTGTTGAATTTGATGAAAAGATTGTTTACAATCATTCTTATTCAGAGATAACTTATTAGATTGTTTATTTCTTCTTTTAATGTTGTTTTAGAACCATGACCAGGATATATTATTATGTCTTGGTCATATTTTATTATTTGAGCTATACTTTTTTGCATTTCTTGAAAATTTCCAGATGGTAAATCACATCTTCCAATGCTTCCTTTAAAAATAAAATCTCCACAAAATAGATTGTTTTCAAATAAATAACTTACCAAATCGCTTGTATGTCCGGGAGTTTTAATAACTTTAAATTTAAATGGTCCAATGTGATTTATACCTTCATATAAATTAGATATGTCATAAACTGGGCAATGATATATTTCTTTTATTTGATCTAAGGCTCCTACATGGTCAAAGTGATAATGGGTTACTAAAATTCCTATTACTTTTGTGTTAATTTCATTTTTGAGTTTTTCGGGTTCATCGCCGGGATCTATTATTAGAGTTTGATTATTCTTAGTTAATATATAGCAGTTAGTTTGTAATATTCCGACTGGTATTGTTTTTATATTCATATTGATCACCTTAGCAAGTATACCATAAATTACTGGTATTTTTTTAGACTATATTATGATATAATTATTTAAGGTGAAAGTATGGATAGTATTATGACTATACTTCTTACAATTGTAATATTGGTAGGAGTAGTTACAATTATATATATTGTTAATTATAATAATTTACAAGCTTATAAAATTAAGATAAATGAGGCTGAAAGTATTATAGATGATCTGTTAAGAAAAAAATATGATAATTTATTATTAATTAAGGATGTTATTGTCGAAGAAACAGAAGTTGATGCAAAAGTTTTTGATGAACTTAAAAAAGTTAAAACAATGAATATCTCTAGTTTTGATTTTGAAAGGAAACTTACGGAAATTAATAATTTAATTGATAAAATTAAGTCTGATTATGAAAATTTAAGTGGCGATGTAAGATTTAACAATTATTATAATGAAATATATGAATGTAATGAAAAGCTAGAAGCAACAAAGAGTTTTTATAATAAATATACAAACTTATTAAATAAAACAATTAAAAAATTTCCATCAAATATTATTGCTTTTATTCATCATATTAAAGTACAAACTTTCTTTGATGGCAAGGATATGTTTGATGATGATATTAATGATTTTAAATTATAAAAAGGACTAAAATTTAGTCCTTTGTTTTTATCTTAAAGATTTTATTAAAATCGTTATCTATTTTTTGATGTTTGTTTGGTTATATTAATTAATTATTAAATTAGATAACCCATAAAATCTATTATTATCACCTTCTTTCTTTTAATGACAAGTTAGTTATATTTAATTTCAACAGTATAATATGTTTATAATTTACTTAGCATGAAGTAAGGTATTACGTTTAATATTTGGAGGTGCTGTAAATTAAATATACCTTTTTATTTGTATATTTTAATAATCTATTCCATACTTTTTTCTCTTTTTCTTAATTTGTAATTATGAATAGTAATATTATTAATATACTAATTTATCTTTAAAATATTGGAGTGAATTATATTTTAAAGTTGTCATTAGGAGTGTTAATAGTTACTGAGTAGTAGGGTTAATTTATAAGTAGATGTTATATATTTACTATTAACTGGATATTATTCCTAACTCCTGTAATAAGGATATAAAAGTTATTTGAAAATAATGTGAAAATAAAAAGTTTTTTAAATGAAAAAAAGACTTTACACAGTCTTTTATAGTTGCCAATTAATTGGTTCTAAGCCATGAGCATCTAGGAATGCATTTGTTTTACTAAAGGGATGGCTACCAAAAAAACCACTACTAGCGCTAAAGGGTGATGGATGTGTTGATTCTAAAATTAAATGTTTTTTATTAGTAATAAATTGTTTTTTGCTCTTAGCAAAGTTACCCCATAAGATAAATACTACTGGTTCTTCCTTTTGATTTAAAACTTTAATAATATAATCTGTTAAGTTACTCCATCCGATATTTTGATGACTATTTGGCATATCTTTTATAACAGTTAATGAAGAGTTTAGTAAAAGAACGCCTTCTTTAGCCCATTTTGTTAAATCACCACAGTTTGGTTCTTCGATACCTAAATCGTCGTATATTTCTTTGTAAATGTTTTTTAAAGATGGTGGTAATTGTACACCTTTTTGAACAGAAAACGATAAGCCGTGGGCTTGATTTTCACCGTGATAAGGATCTTGCCCTACTATTACAACTTTAGTGTTTGAATATGGGGTTAATTTTAATGCATTAAAAATATTATTTTGAGTTGGATAAATTGTCTTAGTTTGATATTCATGTTCTATTATATGCCAAAATTTATGAAATCCCGGACTATTCCAAACTATTGATAATTTATCATCCCAGTCATTTCCTATCATATTGTTTTCCTTTCTTGATTATATAAATATAATGCTGTTAATCCAGTTATTATTTGTAGTAAACAAAATATTGATGCTAAAAATAAATTCGTAGTTATTCCTACTGCAAATGTTATTCCACAAAGATATGTTCCTATTGCTCTACCTAAATAACTAATCATTTCTCTAAAATTAGAAAATGATAATTGTTCATCTCCATTGAATCTATTTATATAAGGTGCATCTGTGATGTTTACATAACAGCAAGATAATAATCTAGCATACATTATTGCTATTAAAATTACGGGTTTAGTAGGAATTAAAACTGCAATTATATATAATAAGTATCTTATTATATACTTAATTGTAAAATTAATATAATTGTTTTTAAATGTAAATTTAGCTAAAACTAAATATCCTAAAAGTACAGCGATAATTCCTGATATTAATTTAATATTAGATGCAACTGCCGGCTGATAATCAAAGTTTTTTATTAATATTGTTAGTAGAATTCCCATTACTGTATAAAAAGATATTTCACCAAATAATAAAAATAATAGATAATATTTTGATATTTTATCGTGCTTAATATCTTTTATTACGTTTGTGATAATTGATTTTGTTTCATCTTTATGTTGACGTTCTGGTTCATAATCTATTTGTGTGAACAAGACACCACATAATAACATAAGAATAAATGATATTAATACATAGGAATTATATGAAATTTTTATTAGTGATATTTGCTTGCCTAATAAGAAACCAACTATTACTACTCCTATATAATAAAATCCATTGTATATTAATGATTTTAGAGCAAATGCATTATTGTCTTTTTTTATATTAGATATTAATGGGTATATCGATACTATTATCTCTGTATCAATACACCAATCTAGCATAACTAAAAATCTTATTAATACATTTAACCCGGTTTTATTTAAGAAAAATAAAACTATTAAAATTATTGTTTTTACAAGAAATAATATGTTTGTAAACTTTTTTAGTTTATTTCTTTTAACTAAATTTGAACATAAGAATATAGTTGAAACGGTTAGGATTGAACAAAGGCTAAATACAGTTCCAATGGTTTTAATCTGCATTCCATTTTCAGCTAACCACAATTCTAAAAAATTATAATAAATACCATCTGCTAGTGCAAATAAAGCAAATACTGTTAATATTTTTTTAATTGTTTTATTCATAAATATCCTAATACATTATTTTATTAGCAACAGCCCAGGGAATAAAGTGATCTTTTATGGCAGTTGACACATATAAATCATCATCATCCAAGCCAAACCATTTATATTCAATTATTTCTTCATTGGGAATTAATTCAACATTTATTGCTTTTTTTGCTAGCATCATATGCATTTCAATAGTTAATGATGGGTCTGATAAAGCGGGTTCTCTAAAGCATAATATTTCTTCTAATTCGTTTTCATCAATATCAAAACCATTTGCTATTTCTTCTTTAATTTCTCTTCTGGCTGCTTCTTTAAATGTTTCCCCTTTTTCAACTCCGCCACCAACTAATGTGTATTTTCCTTTTTTAGAACTTCTTTGTGACATACTTATTAATACTTTTCCGTCTTTAATAAAAGCAGTTCCAACAACATAAATTAAATCTTCCATTTTTACCTCACTTATGATATGTTTCATTATTTATTATTTTAAATGCACGATATATTTGTTCTAATAATATTCCTCTAAATAAACCATGAGGAAATGTTAAATCGCTGAATGATATTTTGCTATCAACTTTGGATAAAACTGATTCATCAATTCCATCGGAACCCCCAATGATAAAGTCGATATTACCGTAAGTTGCAAGACTTTTATCAATAAAATTAGAAAAAGAAGGAGAGTTAAATTTTTGTCCATCTAAGGTTAACGCTACTTTTAATGAACGAGTATTTAACTTAGATAATATTCTTTCGCCTTCTTCTTTTTTGCTATCATCTTTTAATTCTATTAGTTCTATTTTGTGATATTTGTTAATTCTTTTTAAATAATCTTCTATCATATTAACTAAATATTTTTCTTTTAATTTACCTATACATATTATTCTTATCATACTTCTATAAGATCCGTTCTTTCTTCTTGTTTTGCGGCAACAATATTATTAAAGTTAATATTATTTTCAGCGAACTCTTTATTTAATGTTTCTAAAGCTAGTTCAGGTGTATTATTTTCTTCACTTAAATGGGCTAAAATTATTTCTTTAGTATTTTCGCCAATTAATTTTGTTAAATAGAATGCACTTGACTCATTTGATAGGTGGCCAACGTCACTACTAACTCTTGCTTTTAGCCACTTTGGATATCTACCATGCATTAGCATTTCAATATTATGATTGCTTTCAAAAATATAGATTGTTTTATTTTGAAGTTTTTTAAAATACTTTTGATTCAAATATCCGGTATCGGTTATTTGAACTACAGATGAATTCCCTTGAGTAACAATATAACCACGACTATCTGATGTATCATGAGATGTTTTAATATTCTCTATAACTAAATCTTCTAATACTAAATTATCTGTTAAAAATAATATATTTTCATAATTTTTTAAATAATCTAAATCTTGATACATTAATTCTGTTAAAACTATTGTTGGTTTATGACTTTTGACAATTGTTTTTAATGCACTTGTATGATCTGCATGAGTATGAGTTATTAAAATATAATTAATATCTTTTAATGAAAAATTTATTTGATTTAATGCATTTTCTAAATACTTTTGATTTTTTCCGGCATCTATTAATATTTTTACCCTTTCGGTAGCAATTAATGTTGAGTTACCTTTAGAACCACTTGCTAAAACACTTACTAGCATGAAAATGCCGCCTTACATGGGTTTAAATAATTATTATTTTGATCTAAGATACCAAAGTGTAAGTGGGTTCCAGTCGATGAACCACTATTTCCCATGTAACCAATTTGTTGACCACGAGTTACCTTATCCCCAACTTTTACTTTTAATTCTTTAGTTATATGCGCATATATAATTGTATATTTACCCCCATTGTATGATACTCTAATATAGTTTCCCCAACTCATACCACAGCGGCTACCATAATATCCCTGATTTGAACATGTATTATTTGTAGCAACTACAACTCCATCGGTTGCAGAATAGATTGGAGAACCAAATCCAGTACCAGAAATATCAATACCATTATGATGTTTACCCCAACGCCATCCGAATCTACTTGTAATAACATATGGACTAACTGTTGGCCAGTACCAGTCTTCATTTCCAGTATTTATGTATGTGCCACCATAACTATATGCTTTGGTTCCTCTAACAACTATTTTATTAATTGCTGGAGAAATTTCTTCTGATTTAGTAATATATAATTGTTCTACAGCTCCATTTTTATATTGAATTTTCTCAGTAACTCTAGATAAACCATTGCTTCCTTCTTGAATTACTTTTTGAGTTCCATAATAAAGCGAACTGTCTTCTTTATATTCGGTAGTGTATTTATTTGTAATATCTTCTACCACTTCTACTTCATGTACTACATTAATAAGTGGTGAGATTAATCCGATTGAAACTTCTTGATTTTTTGTTAATAAAATATTTTGACTTGGTATAGTTGGATTAGCAATTAAGAATTCTTCAATACTTAAGTTGTTTTTATCAATTATATCGTCAATTGAATCACCATCTTTAACGATATAGGTTTTTTGTTTTTCAGTAGTACCAAATAACATATATTGACTTAATTCATTTGAGTTTGTGAAGATTTGTTCTTCAGTACTAATATAAGCTTTTCTTATTGTCACTTCTTCTTCCCAATAGATTGAATCAATTAATTTACCAACGTCAGTTATTTCTTCTTGGGTATTATTTTTATAAGCTTGTAATTCTGTTGTTCCAACAAATGCTGCTACCGTGTTGTAAAATGCGTCTTCAAAATATTCTTTTTTTAAGGCATAAATTGTTACTGGTTTTTTATTTTCATCTTTATATTTTATTGTCACAGCATATCCATCAATAGTAAATGGATTTTTGTTTTCGATAATATTATAGATTTGTTCTGGTGTTAAAATATTTTCTTGGTAAGTTGATACTTTTTCTATAACTAGTCCTGATGGTGGATATACTTTAGCTACTTTATATTTATTTTTTATTTCATTTTGTTTATTATCTACTAATCTTAAAAAATCAGTTTCTGAATTCAAATATCCAATGGATTCACCATTTAAATAAACTTCGTATACGTCTACTGGAGATGCAAGTGTTTCTTTTTTTGCTCCAATAAAAAATAACAGCATACTAAGTATTAAAGTTGCCAAAATGGAAAGTAAAATATCTCTAGTTTTCATATTTATCACTTCTTTACTTATTTTCTTCTTTTTTTATGTAATTTCTAAAGTTGCTCATATCTCTTTCGAATAGTAATTCGATTGTGCCGGTTCCACCATTACGATGTTTACCAATGATTAATTCGGTAATTGACACATTTGAATCATCGCCTGCTGGTTTATTATAGTAATCGTCACGATATAGGAAAGCGACTATGTCAGCATCTTGTTCAATTGAACCTGATTCTCTTAAATCACTCATGATTGGTCTTTTGTTTTCACGTAATTCAACACTACGAGATAACTGTGCTAAGGCAATAACTGGTATTTTTAATTCCATTGCCATAGTCTTTAAAGAACGAGAAATCTCTGAAACTTCTTGTTGACGGTTTCCTTCATATTTAGCACTGCCAGTAATAAGCTGTAAATAATCGATTACAACTAAGCCTAACCCTTTTTCTTGAGTTGCTAAACGACGACATTTGGCTCTTATTTCCGAAATTGTCATACCTGAGGAATCTTCAATATAGAGATTGGTATCTCCAAGTTCGCTCATTGCTTCATTAACTTTTTTCCAGTCGTTATGTTCTAAACGGCCTGTTTTTAGTTTACTCAATTCAATTCCTCCAGCAGCGGCAATCATACGTATAGCAAGTTGTTCAGCACTCATTTCCATGTTAAATATTGCCACAGCTTTATCTGTTTTTTGAGCAGCATTAACTGCAAGATTTAAGCCGAAGGCGGTTTTACCCATGGCAGGTCTTGCTGCTAAGATAATTAATTCATTTGGATGAAAACCGCTTGTTAATTTATCTAGATCATAGAATCCAGAAGGAATTCCGGTTATTTCATTTTGATTTTTAGCCAATCGTTCTAAATCTTGTTGCGTGCTACGCATTACTTCACCGATTGTTTTAAACTCTCCTGCTTTTCTTGCTTTTGTTACACTAAAGATTTTTCTTTCAGCATCATCAATTAAATCATTGGTATTTTCCTGTTCATCATAAGCGCTTGATGTAATTGTGTTAGTCACATCTATTAATTTTCTTCGTAAAGCTTTTTCCCTAACAATATCTATATAATAATCAACATTTGCAGCGGTTATTACAGAATCAATTACCTCACTTAAGTATTCAATACCACCAATAAGATTGATAGAACCTTTTTTTTCTATTTCATTTTTAACTGTAGCTGAGTCCAAGGGGATTTTACTTTGGTGCAAAGAATTAATTGCATCAAAAATTCTTCTATTAGGCTCGCTAATAAACATATCAGAATCTAATTCTTCACACACTTTATCAAATGCATAATTAGTTAGAAACGTACAGCCTAAAACAGCCATTTCGGCTTCTAAATTTTGAGGCAATTTTCTTTCTGCCATATTACACCTCTTTTACTACTACTTTTGCTTCTGCTTTAACTTTTTTATGTAGATTTATGTCTACTAAATGTGTACCCAATGTATCAATTGGATTTTTAATGTCTATTGTTTTTTTATCTACTTCAATTTTTAACTCTGCTAATTTTTCGGCAATTTGTTTTGAAGAGATAGTACCAAATATTTTACCATTTTTTCCGGTTTTTGCGTTAAAAATTAGTTCTTTTTTTTCAATTTTTGCTTTTATTTCTTGGCATTTTGCAATTAATGCTTCTTCGTCAGCATTTCTTTTTGATATTTGTTTATCTAAAACTGTTTTACTTGTTGTTGTATATTTTACTGCTAAGCCATTTTTAATAAGATAGTTTTGAGCATATCCATCACTTACTTCGATAATTTGATCTTTTTTTCCTTGTTTTTTAACGTCTTTTAATAAAATTACTTTCATGATTTAAAACTCCCATCTAACCAAGGTTATTATAACAAATATTTATAAAAAAAGATACCCTTACAGGTACCCTCTTTATGTCTTAAATTATTTAACAAATGGTATTAATGCCATAAAACGTGCTCTTTTAACTTGTTTAGCAATATATCTTTGATGTTTAGCACATGCTCCAGTCATTCTACGAGGCATAATTTTGCCTTTATCATTAATATATTTACTAATTATGTTAACATCTTTATAATCAACGTCTTTGCCAGCACACATTTGACAAATCTTTTTCTTTTTACGATAAAATTCAGCCATTTTTTAATCCTTTCTAAAATGGTAAATCGTCATCACTAAGTACTACTTCTGAACCAAAGTCTTTAAATGGATCTTCGCTTATATCAGATGTTTCGATAGGATTTGAATTTACATTTTGTTGTGGCATTCCATCAGATGAATTACCACCATTTTTACTGCCTAAGAATGAGATATTGCTTGCTGCAACTTCCGTTACATAAACCTTTCTTCCATCTTGGCCATCATAATTTCTTGTTTGGATACGACCAGTTACTCCAACTAGTGATCCTTTTGTACAAAATTTACATAAATTTTCTGCTTGTTTTCCCCAGATTACACAGTTAATAAAATCTGTTTCTCTTTCGCCATTTGCGTTAGTAAATTGACGTGAAACTGCTACTGTAAAAGAACAAGTAGTATTACCAGTACTTATAGTTCTAAGTTCTGGATCTTTTGTTAGTCTTCCAACTAAAGTAACATTATTCATTTATTACTCCTCATCTAGTTTAATAATTTGATGTCTTAATATGTTTTCATTAAGTCTAGCTTTACGATCAAATTCAGCAATTGCTTCATGACTAGCTTCAACTGTTAATACATAATAAAAACCACTAATTTCTTTTTTGATTGGATAAGCTAATTCTCTTTGTCCCATATCTTTAGAACCTTCTATTTTACCTTTCATGTCAGTAATAATAGATGTTAGAGATTCAACTGTTGATTTAACAACTGATTCTTCTAAAGTAGTTTTTACGATAAACATAATTTCGTATTTGTCCATTTTTCTATCCTCCTTCTGGTCTATTCGGCTTTGTATAACAAAGCAAGGAGCTTTCGCTCACGCAGTATTATAGCATACACTTTAATTATATGCAAATAAAAAAGTGTTAATAAATTAGCACTTTTAAACATTAAATCTAAAATATACGATGTCTCCATCTTGCATTTGGTATTCTTTACCTTCTAAACGCATTTTTCCAGCTTCTTTTACTTTTAATTCGCTTCCATATTCTTTTAAATCATTAAATGACATTACTTCAGCTTTAATGAATCCTCGTTGGAAATCTGAATGGATAATTCCGGCACATTCTGGTGCTTTCATTCCTTTTTTGAATGTCCATGCGCGGCATTCATCTTTTCCGGATGTAAAGAATGTTTGTAATCCTAATAAATCGTATGTAGCAAATATTAGTTTATCTAAACCACTATTGGAAATACCCATTTCTTTTAGGAATTCAACTTTGTCATCGTCATTCATTTCAGCAAGTTCACTTTCCATTTTGGCACATACAACTATGACACTAGCATTTTCTTTTGCGGCATACTCAGATACCATATCTGTATATTTATTATGTCCTAAAATAGCGTCATCTTCGTTAACATTAGCCATATAAATAATTGGTTTTAATGTTATTAAGCAAAATGGTTTTAAGACTAGTAATTCATCTTTGTCAAATTCTATTCTTCTTAAAGGGATATTATGCATAAGAGCATCTTCACATTTTTTTAAGGTTGCAAATTCTAGTAATTCTCCTTTATCTTTGGTCATTTCACATTTTTTAGCTATTTTGCCAATACGATTTTGAACTATTTCTAAGTCACTGATTGCTAATTCTAAATTAATGATTTCAATATCTCTGATTGGATCGATTTGTCCTTCTACATGAATAATATCTCCATTTTCAAAACATCTTACTACTTCAACTATAGCGTCTACTTCTCTAATATGACTTAAGAATTTATTCCCTAATCCTTCTCCTTGTGATGCGCCTTTTACTAGACCAGCAATATCAGTAAATTCATAAGTTGTTGGAATTGTTCTTTCTGGTAGATATAGATTTTCTAAATATTCTAATCTTGAATCTGGGACAGTTACTACTCCAACATTTGGATCTATTGTGGCAAAAGGATAGTTTGCTGCTAAAATATTCTTTTTAGTTATGGCATTAAATAATGTACTTTTTCCGACATTTGGTAATCCAACTATTCCTGCTTTTAACATATTTATTTCTCACTTTCTAGGATTTCTTGTTTGATTTTTTCTAAATCTGGTTTTACTCCTCTTTTATATAATACTTGGATGATATCCATTCCGGGGCCACGATTACCTTCAATTAATAAGGGCCCATTGTCTGTTATGGCTACATCCCAACCAACGATGTTTACTTTATCATTAACTTTGGCTGCTTGGCAAGTCATTTCAACAATTTCTTTCCAATATGGGATTTTAAAACCATCTACTTTAACGTGAGTTGCGGCGGTATATTCACTTTCATTGTTTTTCTTGTCAATTGTAGGGCCTTCTAATACACCTTTTTCAATGTTAACTTTTACTCCGCATCCACCTTGGTGAAAGTTATCAACAATTGATTTGCCAGATCCAATACGAACTACAGCAAAAATTACTTCAGCATTGCCTTTGATACATTTAGTTACTACTCTTACTGTGTTAATACTGTTTGGACTTAATTTTGACCATTCTTTATTTTGAATTACTAATTCTTCAATAAGACAATTATCTTTTTTTAGATTTTCATAGAATTCATTTATGTCTTTAATATCTTTTGTATCTATTTTTTCAACATTTGCTCCACCTAGGCCAGTTATAGGTTTTCTTACCACTGAATCATGACTTTCAATAAATTTTTTTACTTTAGCTAAACCGTCATCATAACTGACACATTTTCTTTTAGTAAATTTTTCAAAATTTTTGTGGAAATTTACTTTGTTTGAGAAGAATGGTGCATATTCCCAGTTAGCAGCTAAACGATAAAATTCATGTTGATAGCCAATCGTTGCATATTCTTTTCTTTCTTTCCATGATTTGTCATAAAATTTATAATTTATATAATCTTGTAAGCCAGATTTACAAACTAAACAAGATAGGCCGGTATCAATAAACATTAATATTGGGCTTTTACCATTTGTTTTTGATAAAGCTTTTAAATCTTCATAATATCTTTTATAGTTTCCTTTAAGGGCAAATTTTAATAATCCCATAGTTATCACTCCTAGTTTTTAGTATATCATATTTTGAAAAAAAGATTGACATAACGTCAATCTTAATTTGCTTTTTCAGTTAATTTAACAGTTAAAGTTTCTTCATTGGTTCCTCTTGTTATTGTTACTTTTACTTTATCACCAACACTATATGTATATAGGTAGTATTTTAAGAATGATGAATTTTTAATTTTGTAATCACCGAATTTTGTAATTACATCTCCTTGTTTAATTCCGGCACTGTCTGCTACACTTCCTTTTTGAACATATGCTACTACAGCACCTTCTTTAATTGATGAATTGATACTAAAACCATATTGATACATTGCACTTGTATTTGTTATGTCTACAAAACCTACACCTAGTAATGGTCTTTCTATTTTTCCATCATTAATAATTGTTTCAGCAACTTTAGTAGCATCTTCAATAGGAATAGCAAATCCCATTCCTTCGACTCCACTACTTACTAATTTCATATTAGTAATTCCGATTACTTCGCCGTTAGAGTTAGCAATTGGTCCACCTGAATTTCCGGAATTGATTGCTGCGTCTGTTTGAATAACTTTCATTACCCAACTGTTTGAATTATTATTTCCTGAGTTTACTTCTACTAAACGATCTTTTCCACTAAGTATTCCTCTTGTAACAGTCCATGAATATTCTGATTCTAGAGGAGCTCCAATTGTAAATACTGTGTCTCCTAATCTGGCTTTATCTGATGAGCCTAAATCAGCTACTTGTATTATGTTATCTTTATCTATTGATAATACAGCGATATCTGCGTATTCATCAGATCCTACAACTTTAACATCGTATGTCTTATCATTTGTGAATTTTACTTTGATTGTTTCGTAGCCTGATACAACATGATGATTAGTTAAGATATATGCTGTATTTCCAGATACTTTGTATACAAAACCCGTTCCACTACTTTGTAAAACTCCTTTTTTATAACTTCCAACCACTACAACTGAGTCATACAATTTTTCAACTGCATCGGCTATACCGTTCTCATTGATTGTTACTTCTTTTTCTAGTTTGTTAACTACTGTCTGACTAAATAAGCCATGTTCTGTAATAAAATAATACATTCCACCAGCGCCTAATAATAAACATACTACAACGATTATTGGTATTATTATTCTATTATTATTTCTACTTTTCTTTTCCATGTTTCACCTTCAATAATTTAAAATATCTTTATAATTTACTGGAAATCCCATAATTTCCAATACTTTATTCACACTTATTGTGTGTAATTTTCCAGCAAGTATATCTAATTCATAACTTAATTCACTAACTAATAATCTAAATTCATCTGGTCTTAATAATCTCTTTAAAATAATTATTAAAGCAAATAAATCATCTTTACCATAGATATATTCCCCATCTAGAATTGGAATATCTAAAGCCGCATGATACTTAGTATCGCCTATTTCCTTTTGAGTTCGGTGATCAAACATAATGTCTTCATGTGCACATAAATTTCGATAATTAGCAAGTATTGGTAAATAAGTTATAAGATTTTCAACACTCACATTGTAAATATCTGATATTGCTTCTTGATCTGCTCTTTTCATTATAGTAAATAATTCACTAACTATTCCGAAAGATAATACTTTGACTACAACCCATAATGGTACATATCCATAATTATTAATGTAATGACTGGTAGCAGCATGCTGTGAACCATTAATTCTGATTTGTCTTTTCATCTTTTTTAATAAATCAGTCACTTGACGTTTTCTTTCAGGATTATTTGTAAAGTTAGAGCTTTTTAAATAGTCCTTTTCACGATAACCATATTGTTTTGATAATTGATATGAAAATATACTTTTCATATTATTTTCAACTATAAGTAGATTCTTAAAAATAATATTTCTTATTTGTCTGTCAAAGTTGAATACAGCGTACAACTCTTTAAAATTGGTATTCGGAAGAAATTGTCTATTGACTGCGCTTTTAAAAAATAAATGACGATATCCACTTAAAAAGAAATAATTTTCTCTTATCAAAATGTCTTTAGCAAGATCAATATCATCTATAATCATGCCTTTATTCTGAAGTATTAATATTTGCTCATCAATTGTTCTAAATACTTTTACTTTCATTATTCCACCTATTATAGAATTATATCACATATTGCCCTTAAATAATACTTGTTTATTATGAAAAAAATGTGAAATATTAATTAAAATATTTAATTATTGATTTAGTTATAACCAATGATAGCTCTTTTTGATAGTTAGAATTAGTCAATTTTGACAATTCTGTAGGATTAGATAAAAAACCACATTCAATTAAAACTCCGGGTATGTTTAACTTGTTATACATATATGTATTAGTACTTATCTTAACTTTTCTTCTAGTATCTGTAAATTTATTTAAATCAGTTTGGATTATTTTGGCTAAATTTTCATTTTTAGAATTTTTATTTGAATAAAATACTTGGGGTCCATAATATTTTGAATTAGAAAAATTATTTTGGTGAATTGAAATGTATATATCGGCTTTAGAATTATTAATTAAAGCAATCCGATTATCAAAATCACTTTTTTTGCGTCTTGTTGCGTTGGGATTACTTAAATCTGAGTCATCTGTTCTGGTGAGAAGTACCACTGCTCCGGTGGTTTCTAATTCACTTTTCAATTTATATACAATAGATAAATTTATGTCTTTTTCTTTAATATTATTAGATATAGTTCCGGCGTCTTTTCCACCATGACCACTATCTAGAATTATAGTTTTTCCAACTAGTGGGAATGTTGTAATATTCGCTTTGACTTTGAATATTGTTAATATAATAAAACAGATAATTAATAAAATTGTTAATAATTTCTTCATACTTTATTCTATTAAAAAAATGACAAAATAATGTCATTTTAATTTATGTTGATGTTTTAATGTTACATTTTTATTTAGGGTCTCATAAGTGTCAATTATTGATATAAAAGCATTTTGATCAATTAAACTTATTCCTTCTCTAATACGATAATAATCCTTAGTATCTATTACTGACATTATAATTTTGCTTTTTTGATTTGAATATCCGCCTTTAACACTAAATTCTGTATAATCATAATTTAAATCTTTTATAATGTAATCTTTTACTTCTTTTTCTTTTTCTGTAATGATAAAAAATGTTTTTGCTGAGCTTATACCAATTTTTGATTTAGTTGCTAAATAATGAATCATAAATACTGTTATAGCACTATAAACCATGGAATTAAAATCTAAAATAAAAAATGTAGCTATTAATATAATTATTTCTACTATGTAAGTAAATATTCTATTTCTGACTTTTTGAACACTGTGGATTAAATCTTGAATTATTTCTAGTCCTCCAACTTGATATCCTTCTTTATAAATTATATTATTGCCATATCCTGTTATAAATGCACCGGTTATTACTGCAATAATAGTTTCCATTGGTTCCATAAATTGAATAGAATTATATTGATCGAAAATGTATATAAATATTGGAATTATAATACTTGGCATTAGATACCTTTTTACTTGATTTGTACCAGAAACAATATAACAAATAATTAAAAATAGTAAATTAATTACTAGAATAAATATGGCTGGTTCAGTTGAAAATTTAAAATTCAATAGAGCTCCTATGCCAAAAACTCCATTTGAAACAATCCTGTAAGGAATAAATATAAAACTGTAGGAAAGTGCGATTATTAAGGATCCTATAATTAAATTAAAATACTTTTTCATTTTTACCTCTTTATTCTTAAATAAGCTTCCATAAATGGAAGTAAGTTACCATTTAATACCCCTTCTGCATTATAATCTTCATAATTTGTTCTTACATCTTTTACTAATTTATATGGTTCTAAAGTATAGTTTCTTATTTGACTTCCAAATTCAATATTGATATGATTTTTTAATTTGTCGATATCTTTTTCATTATTTTGCTCTAGTAGCTGTTCTAATTTACTTGTGAGAACTGACATCGCAGTGGCTTTATTTTTAATTTGACTTCTTTCGTTTTGACAAGTTACTACTATACCCGTTGGTAAATGAGTAATTCGTACAGCTGAATCTGTTGTATTAACTCCTTGGCCACCTTTTCCGCTACTTCTGTAAACGTCAACTCTTATATCTTCAGGTTTAATTATAACATTTGTTGATTGGTCTAACTCCGGAATTACAGTTACTGCTGCAAAAGATGTGTGTCTTCTGGCGTTGGAGTCAAACGGACTTATTCTAACTAATCTGTGTACTCCTTGTTCTCCTTTAAAGTAACCATATGCATAGGATCCCATGATTTTAAGTGTAACACTTTTGATTCCTGCTTCTTCACCCTTCTGACAATCGAGTTCTTCATATGTATAGCCATTTTTATCGCAAAACATTTCATACATTCTTAAAAGCATTGAAGCCCAGTCGCAAGCTTCGGTGCCACCAGCTCCAGGATGAATTTCTAAATAGCAAGCCAAATTATCATATTTTCCATTTAATAACATTTCAGTTTCTAATTTTTCGTAATCAGATTTAATATTTTGTAAATTCAATTCTAATTCATTAACTTCATTTTGATCATCATCATTTAATAAAGCTAATAAATCTAAAGCTGTCTGAATGTTATTTTTTAATTCATTAAATTTACTTACTAATTTTTTTAAATTAATAAGTTCATTGTTTATTTGATTTGCTTGTGAAGGGTTAGACCAAATAGATTCATCTTGTAGTTTGGTTTCTAATTCAGAAATTCTAGTATTTTTATCTTCTAAGTCAAAGTGACCTCCCAAGATTTGTTATTTTTTCATTAACTAATAAATATTCATTATGTAAAGCTGCTTTATCCATTATTTTCACCTCTTAAAGTATACCAAAATTGATGATTTTGTTAAAGGATATTTTAATCACAATTATCTTTTAAAGATAAAGGGATTTTATAAGTTGTAATTTTTCCATTTTTGTCTGTTGCATTTATTAATAAAGAAAGGGAATTTTCTTTATAATTGTGACATGTTCTTATATAATTATCAATGTGAAATGTTACATTGGATAAGAATTGTTCAAGTAAAATAGGTTCTTCTTGATTATAAATTATTGAGTCTATCTTTGTTTCGGTTAGGTTATTATTTTCGTAAAGTATACATTCTATTTCTGTATATTCAGTATTATCATTTCCACCACAATAATTTATATCTGATATGTATATAGAAGATTTTTTATAATTGTATGCGATACTGCCAGTTATGTTAAAATGGTCACAATTTGCTGTTATTGTTTTAAATTCAAAATTATTATTTTTGTTATTTACAATAAATATTATTAATAAAATAAATAAAACTGTAATAATAGCAATTGTTAAAATTTTAATAGTTTTAGTATTTAATTTTTTGATATTGCCATCTAACAAATTATTTATATCTATATTGTAATCATTACATATTTGTTTTAAAAGTGACATATCTGGTAGATTTCGTCCATTTTCCCATTTACTTACGGCTTGAAAAGATACATTATATTTTTCAGCAAATTCAGCTTGAGTCAAATTATTTTTAGTACGTATTTCTTTTATTGTTTTTCCTATTTTTTCTTGATTCATATAATCATTCCTTGACAAATATTATTATAGCACGAAAAAAAGAGTATTAATACCCTTCTTTAAGATAGATATATATAGTTGTTGAGCCAAATATCAAATTTATTTTCATCTTGATATATTTCATAATCCGCATCGCTTTCTGCGTCCAAATATGCCACAATTTGACCGTTTTCGATGATGATAATTGATGGAGCAAATTTTACTTCTTCGTGAATAAAAGTATTTTTCATTTCTTCAAAATTTAAAGAATAGATATCAATTTTATATTTTTTCAATACTTTTGAAAAAATATCTTCACAAGGAATTGGAAAACTGCAAAAACTATTATAAGTATAAACTATAAAACTTTCTTTTTTGTCTTTTAACTCATTTATAGTAGTAGCAGTTGTGGGCATAAAATTTCCTTCATTGTAATACTTTTTATCAAGATAAAATTTATTAGAATTACTGCATCCAGTTAATAAAATTATGACGAATATAAATATTAAAACTTTTTTCTTCATATTATGCCTTATGAAGTGAACTAAAATCTATATCATGATAATTCAATTTCCAAAAATCATATGTTGTTTCTGTAAGGGATTCATTTTTTACTTTTATATTATTTTTTCCTTCATAATACCAATAACCACCAATATTGTAGATTTTATTTTCATCCCATCCCAGTGCTATTAACATTTTCTTTGTATTGCCAGCATAACCACCAGCACCGCACATTAAAAATATATTTTTGTCTTTTGGAAATAAATATTCTAATATTTGCATAGATTCTTTATAATTAGCTTTATATGTACCATTTTCGTTAGTAAATAGTGTTTTACCTTGATATGATTTACCAATTTCTTCTGGTAGCCCTGTAACATTTACTAAATAAGGATAAGGTACTACTTCAAACCCTTTTATAAATCCTGACAAATATGAATCGCCACCAATTTTTTCATAATTAGCAGGGTCTTTTAACATTCTAACATCTCGGTAAGCTGTATCAGTTCTGTTTAAATATTCATCTATAGTTGATTCATTTATATTCTTATCGATTCCAAAATCACCTCTTAATCCAGTTGTTACTTCTGGTTTTGGTAATACAGATAATTTTGTGCCACTATTTCGATTAATTAATAAATATATGTTAGTTCCAATTAAAACTAAAAACAAAAGAATAATTATTAGTTTAGAATATTTTATTTTTTTCATCATGGTTACTCCTTTCATGAATCAAGTATAAATTATTTAGTTAATTATTGATATGTATTATTAGTTGAAAAAAACTCAACTAAAGGTTGAGTCTTATTTCTTTACATAATTCTTTTAAATGTTTAAAGCTTCTTATTACATCAATAAATATCATGATATAAAAGCATAGTAACATAATATAAATCCAAGGATTATTATTTATTGTTATATATCTTAGAATTTTTAACATTTTGTCACCTAGAAGGAAATAATATAAAACACTTACTAATGCCCATATTAAAGAATATAGTGGACAAATTACGCCCTTATAATTTCCCCATTCATTACTATAATCCCACAGTTTTTTTGGAGTATTATAAAACATTAAGCCAGCTATCAATTCAATAAGTATCATAAATGCTGTCATAGTAATTATCGTTAAATATGATGGCAAACTATACTTATCAAATACATAGTATATTAAAGTTAATAAACTTAATCCAAATCCGTAAATTGGTAAATATGGTCCATGTAAAAAGCC
The DNA here is from genome assembly GCA_934086935.1 of uncultured Bacilli bacterium. GTDB lineage: Bacteria > Bacillota_I > Bacilli_A > RF39 > UBA660 > CAG-533. The sequence continues at coordinate 9,899 of CAKOIQ010000004.1, read as the reverse complement.
AGGGTTATTCCATTCTTTATGAATTATTCTTCTGTAAAATAATTCAATAATCCAACCGACAGTGCTGCCTAAAAAAAACAAAAATAAGAAATTACTAATTAAATTCATTAAACCACCATTATATTTTTATGATACCCAATTTTTGCTTTTTATACTACTACAAATTTTGCATTTTCAGAGATATCAAACACTTTTTATTATTTAGTTTGAAGTATTTTGTTGAATTATGTTTGCGGCTTGACATGGTTCAATTCTATTTTTACAACCAGTTAAAATTGTTAAAATAGATATCGTTAGTATTATAAATAATATTTTTTCCATATACTCACCTACTTTGTTATAGTATATCATATTTATATTAATTATATGAATAGAAATGAATTATTTTTATTTTTTATCGTAATCATCTAAAAAACTGTGATATATTCCATCTTTTTTTGTTCCAAGAACACAGTTTAGATTTATATTATCTAATGCTTTAAAAATATTATAATCGATGTCTTTATTCATCTTTCTTAAGTTTTTGATAAGTTCTTTCATTTCTTTTCTCTTACTTGTGCCATCGTTTATCAAAGAACATCCTTCTGTAAAGCGACATGCACAATTTATAAAAGTTAGTTCATTGTAATTTTTCCAAGAAATTATGGAAGCTTCTTTAACTAAATAAAGAGGACGAATAAGTTCAATACCTTCATAATTATCAGAATGTAACTTTGGCATCATTGTTTTTATTTCCGAACCATAAAACATCGATAAAAGTGTTGTTTCAATAACATCATCAAAATGGTGACCTAAAGCTATTTTATTACATCCTAATTCCTTAGCTTTATTATATAAATAACCTCTTCTCATTCTTGCACATAAATAACAAGGACTTTTAGATTCTACTGTTGATACGACATCAAAGATATTACTATTAAAAATTTCAATAGGCACATTAAGAGTTTTGGCATTGTCAATAATAAAATCACGATTGTATTCATTATAACCCGGATCCATTACAACATAGTGAGCATTAAAATTCACTTTTCCATGACGTTTTAATTCTTGAACACATTTAGCTAATAAAAATGAATCTTTTCCACCACTAATGCATACCATAATATTATCATTTTGTTCAATTAAGTTATAATCTTGAACAGCTTTTACAAATTTGCTCCATATTTCTTTACGATATTTTTTAATAATTGAACGTTCTATTTCTTTAAATTTTTCCATTTTGTTCATACTCCTTATATAAAATATCTATTGTTTCTAAAAAAGTATTTACTTCTTCTTCTGTGGTTAGTGATGATAAACTAACACGGATAGATGATGTTGATAAGGCTTTATCTTGGGTCAAAGCATAGACCAACTTAGAGGGTGTCTCTATAGGGCAACATGATGTTTTAGTTGAAACGTATATTTCTTTTTCTTCTAAAAATTTTTGTATTTCTAATGATTTTACTCCTTTTATACTGAAATTTATTATATGAGGAATAGATGAAGAACGATTGTTAATTACTATTTTTTTATATTCTTTTAATTTATTAATAATAATCTTATTTAATTTTGTTATATAAATATTGTTTGAATATAAATTTTCCAAAGCAATATGTAAGGCTTTAGTACATGCAACTATAGATGCTAAATCTGGAGTTCCACTTCGATATATTGTAGTTGATTTGCCACCATTAATTTGTGGTTTTAAACTTACATTTTGTTTTTTTACTAAAATACCTATTCCAGGTAAACCATAAAATTTATGGGGAGTTACGGTAATTAAATCAACATTAGTATAATCAATTTCAACTTTGCCTATAGATTGTGAAGCATCTGTATGAAATATACAATTTGGGTAATCTTTTAAAATATCTCCTATTTCTTCGATAGGTTGTTTTAATCCTAATTCACTATCTACTGAACAAATGCTGACTAGAATGGTGTCTTCTCTAATCATATTTTTTAAAGTACTTAAATCTATTAATCCCTCGTGATTAACTGGTATTAATTCAACTTCAAAGCCTTGCTCTTGCATTACAGTAGCTGCAGATATTAAGGAGTTATGTTCTAGGGCACTTAGTAAGATATGCTTTCCTCTATTACGATAGCGCTCGCATATTCCTTTTATTACTAAATTGTTTGACTCACTTGCTCCTGATGTATATATTATTTCTTCAGGTTTTACATTTAAAATAGTGGCTATTTCTTGAGTACAATTATCAATCGTTTTTTTAGCTTCTCTTCCTAATTTGTGTGAAGAATTGGGATTAGCATAGTATTTTATTGAAGAATCATAAAAAGAATCTAATACTTCCTTATATACAGGAGTACTTGCAGCATAATCTAAATAAATCATAGATACCTCCTTTTGAACAAAAGTATTATAACATATTATTTTAATAATTAAATCAAGAAAAAAACTCTATAAAGAGTTTGCTATTTTTTTGACATACTTTTTGTTACTAAAACTATGCCGATTAAGTTAATTGCTATGGATAATCCTAATAGAAATCCTGATATAAAATCAGAGATGTCACTATTATTGCCAACGAATAGACTTTGAGCAATGTATAAAATATTGCCAGTGACTATAAGATATAATCCTATTTTTTGTTTCTTTCATATTTTTTCTTTCTTTATTTTGAAATAGTAAATACTATTCCATTTTTAAAATTATTTTCATTAATTTCTTCATTAGTTAAAACAAGATATGTTTTCTTTTTATATTTAAAATAGTTTATATATTTATATTTTTCTAATGATAATTCTTTAGCGGATTCTGAAGCATATTGATCTCTACTATAATCAATTATTAAGTTAATTTTTTCCTGATAATATAATAAATCATATATTAGAAGGTCGCCTTCAGTTGTTGTTTCAATTATTCTAATGAAGGAATTGGTATGGTTGTTATAATCATTTAAAAAGTTATCTAATACTGTTTTATTAATTATATTCTCTGTTAAAATGACACAATTGTCTTTTTCAGCTTGTTTTAATGTGTAGCTTTTAGGAAGAGATTTTATATTTTTGTTTTTAGTTAATGAAACTTTATAAAATGAATTAATATCTATAAATTTAGGCTCTTCAACTGGAGGAATATATTTCATAAACCAGGTTCCAATCTTTGTTCCTTTGTTATTATAATAAGGCTCAGATGGACTAATATTTACATATCTAATAATTTTATAGCCGAGTCCATAATAGGTTACTTTAGTTGCATCTTTATTAATTATTTTTATGCAAAACTTTGGTTCAGTATTATTTTTGTAATTTTTTAAATCTATAAAATATGTTGAAACTGCCAAAGTTATTAACAATAATATTGAAATTATTAAAATTATTATTTTTTTGTTTTTCATAAAATCACTAATTTAATTATATAAAAAAGACGCATTTATGTAAATACATCTTTCTTTAATATATTTCTTGCGCTAAATTGAATGCTGCCCAAGCTTTTGGCCAACCAACATAGAAAGCTGTGTGAGTTATGATGCCAGCGAGTTCTTCTTTGGTCACTCCATTTTTTTTAGCATTTTCTAAGTGATATTTAAGAGAGTTATCGGTTATTCCTGATGAGATTAATGCTACAACAGTGATTATACATCTTGTTTTAGTATCTAATGAGGGATCATTCCAATTATCCACCTTTGTAGTTTTTAACTCGATATTTCTTAATGATTCATCGTTATGTTCTTTCGTTACACGTGAGTTAGAATCATTATAATTTAGATCAGCTGATGTATATTCTTCTTTAGGTTCAATTTTAAAGATAACAGCATTTAAATTTTCGGCAATGGTTTTAGCAACATTTTCAGTATGTCCTTGAGCTGAGTAATAAACAACAAGGGCTTTGGTACCGGTGACATTAATGCTGGTGTTTGGTTTTCTTTCTCTAAATAATTTTATTGAGTTAACTATACCTACTGTTATTACAATAATTATAGCTATAACTGTAAATATTTTTTTCTTCATAAATCTTTCTTTTCTTTACTTTATATTTAAATTATATCATCCGGGTGTAAATACCGGTCAGTACATTATTTATTATTGGGTAAAGAAAAATTATAATTATTTAAAAACATCGCTTGTTTAGAGCGACGTTTATTTTAATATAATTTTGAACCTGCTGGAATATTTTCATCTACCATTAATAAATTTAATTTTTCTTCTCCATTTTCAGTATGTACAGCAGAAATTAACATTCCACAAGAATCGATTCCCATCATTTTTCTTGGAGGTAAATTTAAGATAGCAACTGCATTTTTTCCAATAAGTTCTTCTGGTTCATAGTATGCATGGATACCACTTAAAATAATACGATCATTTTCAGTTCCATCATCTAAAGTAAATTGTAATAATTTTGTGCTTTTTGGTACTGCAACACAATCTTTAATTTTTACTACTCTAAAGTCAGATTTACTAAATGTTTCAAAATCAACATATTCAGTAAATAATGCTTCGGTTTCTATTTTATTTTCTTCCATGTTATCACTTCTTTCTTAGTTATATTATAACATGAAAATTATTTTATTTCTTTGATTTTAAGAAATTTTTGCCATCTACTATTCTACCTACTAGTAAAGATGCTGATGCATCTCCGACAACGTTAAGTACAGTTGCTGGTGCGTCTATAATTGTGGCAATTACGGCCAGAATTGGCAATGCAGATGTAGGAAATCCTAATAATTGTAAAATAAACATTTCTGAAATTGTGCCACCACCTATCGGAACTGCTGTTATTAATAAAGTTGCTAATAATGATGTTAGTATAATAGTAGTAATACTTGTATTAGTTTGAAATAAATAAACTAAAAACATGATTTTAAAAGCACTGCCTATAACTGAGCCATCTTTGTGAAAACTTGTTCCCATAGGTATAGTAGTTTCTGCTATATCGTCTGAGATTCCCATTTGTTTAGTACTTTTTATATTTATAGGGATACATGCTGCTGATGAACATGTGGCTAGTGCTGCGAAAGTAGATGATAAAATAGATTGCCAATATATTTTTAATGCTTTGGTACCACCAGCAATTAACGCATATATACTGTAAATAACTACATATACAAATATACAAACTACTGTATAAATGATGAAAGTTTTAAGAAAACCAACAGCTATATTTCCACCATAATTACCGATTAGTGCAGCTATATAACATCCAAGACCAATAGGAGCATAGTACATTATGATATTAACTATATTTATTACTACATCATTTAAACTTAAAATTATTTCTTTTACTTTTTCGCCTTTAGACTTACTTTTCTTTACAGCAAATCCAAAAATAATAGCAAATAATATTATAGAAATTATATTATCTTTACTTAATATTTTATAAAAATCATTAACTGTTAAAAGATTAGCCGTTCTTTCTAGAATATTTAATTTTTCAGTGTTGGTAATACTTGTATCTAATAGATTCATTATTTTATTTTGATTACTACTATTAATTAATTTAGTTGTGGTGGTAGCCCCAATCCCAATAAATGCTGCTACTACTGACATCAATAGAAAAACCAAAATAATTACTATCATTATTTTTCCTAGTCTTTTAGGATTTTCCATTTTAATTATTGAACTAGATATTGTTAAAAATACTAATGGTACTATAACTACAAACATTAAATTAATAAAGATGTCTCCTAATGGGCTTAAAATAGTAGCTTTTTCTTTAAATATTAATCCTACAATAGCTCCAATAATAATTGCTCCAATTAAAATAATTGTACTTTTATAGTTTTTTAAGATTTTTTTCATATGTCCTCCTATTTAAATTATATATAAAAGTTATAATTTAATTAATCAACAATACTATTCACTTTTCTTCAATAGTATTCATTTAATATTCACTTCTATGATATAATTTAATTATGAAAAGAAAATATGTAAAATTAAATGAAGGATATAATCACTTATCGTTAGGTAATGTCATTGGAGTAATTAAAGGTGAAAGTATTAACAAAACAAATGCTGTGCAATCTCATATTTTTTGTGCATTATTTAATGTAAATGATATTAATGACTCAACTGTTAATAATTATTGTATTGGATCAAGAAGTATAAATGATGAGTATAAACAAAAATATATTATATTAAGAAATCGTTTTGAAAAAAATAAAAACGTTTTCTTAGCTATTGTTAAAGATATTTTAACAATAACCAGTGGAACTATTTATGATATTAATGAAATAGATATAATTAATAAAAATAAAGATTTAGAATATGTTTGTAAGAAATTATATAATATTGCTAAAAATGATGTTTATATTTTAAAAGAATATATGGATAATTTTACTTTACTTTATGATAAGAAAAATTATTATGAGTTATTATTTTATTTTTTGGTTTATGCTATTTTGATTAATAAGCAACCTTTGTATGAGGATGAGATAAATAGGAATGTTATTGAATCACTATTAGATAATACAGAAATATCGATTAATGATTTAAAAGAGTATTTAGTTTTGGAAATTAATGGTGGTTGTAACTTTGATTATTCTCTTATCAATTTAGCTAAATCAGGTAATGCTTATGCAAATTATCAACTTGGTATTAGTGAATATAGGGGATATTTTGATGGTAAACCAAACTATGAAAAAGCTTTTAATTATTTTAAATTGGCTGCTTTAAAAAATCATCCATCTGCTTATTGGCAAATGGGTAATATGATTAAAAATGGGATTATGGGAAATTATGAATATGATATTGCTTTTAACTACTTTAATAAAGCTAGGAAGCTAGGAAATATAGCTGCTATTAATTCTTTAGGAATAATGTATATGAAGGGCCTAGGAGTTAAAAAAGATACTGAAATGGCTTTAAAATTATTTAATGAAGCTGCTGATATGGGATATGCTTATGCTTATAATAACTTGGCTAATTATTATAGAAATATTGATAAAGAGAAAACTATTAATTATTTAAATAAAAGTGCAAATATGGGTGAAAGTTATGCTTGTAAAGAATTAGGTAAAATATATTTAGAAGAAAAGAATTATGTTGAAGCATTTAATTTTTTTAATAGAGCTATTGATTCGTCTTTAAAAGAAAAAAATTTATGGGCCTATTATTACTTAGCTAAATATTTTTATTTATGTGGCAATAGTCATAATAATATAGTTAAAGATGTAGATAAAGCAATAGATTATTTTAAAATGTCAGATGTGCTTATTGATTCGTTATGTGAATTATTATTTATTTATTATGAAAGAAATGAAATTGATATGGTTTGGTTCTATAAAGAGAAAATTGAAAATCATAAAATGTTTAACGATGAGTATAAAAAGATGATTGAAGATATTTTATTTAAAATTAAAAATAAGGCTATATTAGATATTCCAATAAAAAAACCTCATTTGTTATGAGGCTTTTTTATTTCTTTTTAAATGATTCATAGTGTGGTTCTTGATTATAATTAAATCTTGAGTTATAAACAATTAATTTTTGATAATCTTCTTCTGACATTACTCCATTATTATAAATACTTAAGCTTTGTTGTTCGTGATGACCAATTGAATGAGCTGTTTTGGTTCCAAATAACAAATATTTTCTTTGAAAAGATAATGTGATTAAACTTGATTCAGAAGGATTTGTACTTCTTGTAATATTCCACGTTGTATCAAAATAATAATATTTACCATCTATTAAAACTTTATTCCATGCATGATTGCAGCCAAAAACTGATTCTGTCTCAGTATTTAATATAGGATTATTTAACAGCATAGTTGATAGATTAGTGATACCAACACATACGCCATAGCCATGATTATTTACGGTTTCTACTAAGCCTGGGCATAACTCAGGATATGATGGAGTTACAAATGTTCCTCTTGTGGAAACTGATTCATAACCTTCAATAAATTGAGTTTTACTTTGAATATAATCTGAAACCAGATATACTTTTTCAATGGTATCTTTAGGATTATGTCTTGCAAGGTTTTGTAGTGTCACTTTTATTCTTTTTAAATCTTCTAAAGTAAGAGTAGTATTAGCATTTGAATAATCTGCTTCGTGAATTTCACCTGGAATAGATGTTCTACTACTATAAGTATCAATTACATCATTGAATTTAACTCCCCACATAAGATATGTTAATGGAATACGAACAGTTATATTTTCTAACTTGGTTAAATCAATATAATCTCTTGGTATTCTTAATCCATCATCTACTAAAGTTATTAAATTAGATACTTTTTCTTTAAGAATACTATTTAAGAAGGTAACACTATTATAATCTAAACACCATATAGTAATTTTTTGTGTATATATTAATTCGATAAGTTTACTCATATCTAAATCTAAGTCTTTTTCTGATAAAACAATACTCCAAATTTGATTTGATGGAATGTCTTGAGTTAAAAATTCTCTGTATGTAAATTGTCTTTTAATTGGAGTGCTTTGATTATTTTGTATCTTTCTTCTTTTTGGTAATTCTGGCATATAAAAAACCCCTTTTTTAATAGCGCTTATTATAACAGATTTTAATTCAATTAGCAAATTTAAATATAAATAAAAAAGTTTGACCGTGTAAGTTAACTTTCTAATCAGTTTTTACTAATGATTTATCGTTAGTTAGTTTTTTTCGTATATTGTTTTTGGTTTCAATGTCCAAATTAGGCATTGTAGATAGTTTTAGCATGAAAGCGGTTGGTGCTTCTTGATTATATGATTCTTCAGAATCTGCTATAATAGATGGTTCTGCAAAATAATAATCCTCTATTTCAAAACAATTTTCGTATGGAAATAGCATTAATCCATCGCTAATAATTATATCATTTGGATATTTTTTTAAACTTTCTTCTCCTAATGTTTCGGAGTCATAATCAGATAATAAATATCCACTTGTATAGTTATCACCAGTAATCATGTATCTTTCAAGATTATAATATCTATCTAATGCTTTTAGAGCAGTGGGATTGTTTAAATTTTTTCTTCTAATATAAGATAAAATTTTCCATACTGTGAATGTAGGTAATTTCTTTAATTGAATATTTTTTTGTCTTCTTTCTTCTAATAATTCTATTGCATAACCAAATGCATCTAAATAATTTTTATCTTTTTTTACGGCTTCAATATGTTTATATAGAGCTAATTCTTCCATTTCACTGTCACTAAATAAAAATTCTTCAAACATTGAAACTATGCTGTCTTCAACGTTTGCCATTAAATAATATTTTTCATCATAGATTTCTTGCTCATATTCTTTTATGTGATTTTTTAATAATCGAGATAGTTCCTCATTTTCTTGGCAAATGCTGTTTTTTTGAATAAGATTTCTGGTTCTTTCAATTCTTGATAAGATAGATTTCTTTTCAACACCTCTACCAATACATAATGCTAAAATAAGTTTTTTATTTTTATATAAGTACATATATCTTTTTACTAATTCATCTTTTGCTGTAATTGCTACCATTTTTGCCTCCATTATAATATTTTTGAACTTTTTGGGGAAATAGAACTATTTTTGTTAAAAATTTTTCTTTATCGCTGATATAATAATAACTTATTAAAATATTATCATTTTCGTCATAGTATATTGATTTTTTTTCATCCATAAACATATATCTTAATACTTCTAGTGCTGCTTTAGTACATAGCCTTGGTCTTGATATTCTAGATTAATAAACCACCCAACATCTCTGATTTCTGGATTATCTAGATATTCATCTTTAGGTTTAACATATTTTATTACTAGCTACCTCATTTTAATTATATTTAGTTTAAGATACATAAGTAAAGAAAAGATATTACAATTATTTTTAAATAGTGAATAATTTTACTATTTATAGTTCTATAAGATTTTATTTTTTTTCGTTAATAAAAATATGTGGTTTGTATATATTTTTGTATTTATCTATGGTTTCTTTTACATTAAACCAATAAACATTTGTTAAGATTCCATCGGCTGGATC
>CAKOIQ010000003.1 GCA_934086935.1 uncultured Bacilli bacterium | reverse complement strand
TACATTTTTCTTTATCCCATTTTGGTACATAATTACTCATCTTTCTCTTTTCTTCTTTAGTAGTACCACCAGGGAATGTACCATCCTTAAACTCTAGTAATTCACTTACCTTTAATTCATTGCCTTTTCTCTTATTTATAGTATCAAAGATATTTTTATCTTCAGGCATCTTAAATCCATCTTCATTATTAAGTTTAATTTGAATTAAACTTTCTTTAAATTCTTTAACACAATTTATATTTGAATTAACGATGTCTTCACCTTTAGTTATAAATCTTGTTTTAATATCTTCTATTAAAATATTTTCATAATCAGCTACTTTTAATAAATGTAATATAGCAGCTTCCATTATTAAACTAATCTTACCTTTAATATTATTCTTAATTGCAAGATCTTCAGCATTTATTAAATAAACTTTAATATTTTTCTTCTTTAATTCTTTTTTAACATTATCAGGAATAAATCTATTAAATTCTACTTCTGTTCTCTTTGTATTTACTAATAAAGAACCACTAGTATTTAATCCTTCTATCATATTAAATTTATGAAAATACTCGTCTTTACTTACCACAACCAGTTCAGGATTAGTTACATAATAAGGAGCTTTAATTTCTTTATCATCTAGTCTTAAATGAGAAATTGTTACGCCACCACTCTTCTTAGAATCATACTCAAAATATCCTTGTACATACTTATCTTTTCCTAATACTTTAAGTATATCTTTACTAGCACTAACCATTCCATCAGAACCATACCCATATATTTTAAATTCTCTAAAATGACAAGGAATACTTATTGGATAATGCTTTAAAGAAGTATTTGTAACATCGTCTTCAATTCCAACGGTAAAATTATTTCTTGGTTCTTTTTCTAACATTTTAAATACATCAAACATATCATTAGGAGTTGTATTTTTACTTGATAAACCATACCTACCACCTAAAACATTAATTGGTGTACTTGTTAATGCTGCACAAACATCTAAGTATAAAGGTTCTCCAACACTTCCTTGTTCCTTAGTTCTATCTAATACTGCTACTGATTTAACACTTTTTGGTAAGGCTTTAAGAAGATATTCTTGACTAAATGGTCTATATAAATGAACTTCAACTAAGCCATAATTTTTATTATTTAAACTATCTAATAAAGTTTTAATTGTATCACAAACTGAACCCATTGCTATAATTACATATTTGGCTTTAGGACTACCATAGTAATTAAATGGCTTATAGTCTGTACCTATTTCTTTATTTAATTTTTCCATATAGCTATTAACTATATCAGGAACTTTTTGATAATCTTTATTTCTTGCTTCCATTGATTGAAAATAAATATCTTCATTTTGAGCAGTTCCTTTAGTAATTGCTTTACCAGAATTTAAAGCTCTACTTCTAAATTCTTTTATTTTGTCATAATTAACTAATTTTTCTACTACTGATTTATCAATTTCTTTAATTGTATTATATTCATGACTGGTTCTAAAACCATCAAAAAAATGTAAAAAAGGTAAACTACTTTCTATCGCTGATAAATGGGCAATAAGTGCTAAATTATGAGCATCTTGAACATTAGTAGATGCAAGCATACAAAAACCAGTACTTCTAGTAGCATATATATCTTGATGATCACCAAAAATACTTAAAGCTTGAGTTGCTAAACTTCTAGCAGCTACATGAATGACAGCTGGTAACATTTCTCCTGCTATTTTATACATGTTTGGTATCATTAATAGTAAACCTTGACTAGCTGTAAATGTACTAGCAAGCATTCCCGCATTTAATGCTCCATGTAATGCTCCTGCTGCTCCTGCTTCACTTTGCATTTCTACCACGTTCACTGTATCATTAAAGATATTTTTTACACCTTTTCCACCTAAGTTATCAATCTGACTTGCCATCGGACTTGATGGTGTTATTGGATAAATAAAACTAATATCACTTAAATTATAAGCCATATTTGCACATGTATTACATCCATCAATTACTTTCATATTTTCACATTCTTTCTATACTAATTATAGTATAAATAATGCTTAAAAACAAATAAAAGCAACACTACTTTATACTCTCATATAAAATAGTATTGCTATTTTCATATTCTAATAATTTAATTTTATTATTTTTCTTTAAATCATTTTTTATATTGTCCTTAATTGGAGAATTTCCTACTACAATATATTTTTTCTTATTTAAATTATAATTTATTTTACCTTTATAATATGAATAATTCCCACTTATAAATATATGATTATCATCTAATATTTCAAAAGTATTAATAATTTTAGCATTAACATTTATTATTTTTTTAAATAAATTTTTTCTTAAATAATTTTCACTTGGCGAACTATCTTCAAAATTTAATATTACAATCTTAGTTTTAAAAATACTGTTAACAACTTTATATTTATTAACAATATCATTTAATATATGTACTAATTTTAAATAATCATATATTTTATTTTTTACAATAATATTTGAATTTATAGCAACATTTAATAGTTTTCCTGTTTTTTTATTATAAATATTAATGTAGTTATCAGTAAATTCAAATATAAAAGTATTAATCATTATGATAATTCTTCAATTTTCATATTATAGAATGTATCAGGATTTATGTATTCTCCACCTTTAATAACTTCAAATAAAAGCATATTTTCAGAAGATGATTCTATTTTATTTATACCACTTGTTCCAATTACATCACCTTGTTTAATTAAATCTCCAGTTATAACATGTACTTCATTTAAACATTGATAAACTGTTGTTAAGTTATTTGAATGTTTTACAGTAACAATATTACCCATAATTTCATCAGCTACAACAGATTCAACAGTTCCATCTAATACAGAAACTACATCAAAGCTTTCTTTGCTACTATAAAGTATTCCTGTATTTGGCATATATGTATTTTGATAAAATAATAATGATTCTTCTTGAACATTACTTTCTGCATCTTTATCATAATATTTTTTTAATACATTTACATCTTCACTATTAAATGGTTTTATAATTTTATCATCTTTATATTTTACTACTGGTACTGGATCTTCAAATATTCCATGATATACATAAGACAAATTGTCTTCTGTATAAAAAGAACCTTTCAAAGTTTTACCAAGTAAAACCATACTTGAAACAATTGCTCCTATTGAAATTACATAAATACAAGCTACTACCCAACCTTTTAATCTATATTTTGGTTTCATCTTACACCTCTCTAGTAAAAGTTTGGATAGTTTTATTTAAATTATACCTATATTTTTAAAATATCAATATTTTGATAATAATATTCCAGAATTTCTTTATAATTATAACCTTTTTTTGCCATGGCATTAGCTCCGTATTGACTCATACCAACCCCATGTCCATAACCATTAGTTTCAATCACAACATTATTATTATTTATTTCAATATTAAAATCAGTTGATCTTAAATTAAGTTTTTTTCTAAAATCAATTCCACTATATTTATTATTATTAATCATAATATAATCTACATGATTAGTATTATTTCTTTTTATTTCACCTATGTTTACTGTACTTACATTTAATTTATTTTTAAATTCATCTAAAGTTAAAGTTATTTTATATTTAGTATCTCTTCCTTCATCAGATTTTACACTTTCAAATAGTTCTTGCTTAAAAACAGTTTGAGAATTTTCAGTATACCCATTACTCATAGCAAAATAATATGTCCTTAATATTTTATTATCTCTTTTTATTACTTCATTTTTTGTTTCCTTAATTGCTTTCTGCATTTTAGATAAATATTCATTATATTTATCATTCCACTTATTACTTAGTTCATATAAATCTTGATAAGCTTGAGCTCCACATGTAGTATTAAGAATTCTATCATTGCTTTGACTTAAAATAAAACTTCTAGAAGCAACAACTTGCGCTTTTAAAGCTTCAATATTAAACAAAGCAGGCATTTCTGCGGACACAACTCCTAACAAGTAATCATCTAAATCTAAATAAATATCTTTATCCTTTAAATAAATAATTTTATTGGTCTTATAATTTACATCTAAACCATATTGTTCTTCTTTATTAAAAAAAGTAGTTTTATTAAAACTACTTATATATATTGGTATTAAAAATAATATTAATAATACAATTTTTTTGATATTATCACCCTCTATAAAATGGCACTAACATTTAAAAACTCAATTATAAAACTTCCAAATAAATATCCCATAATACAGCTTATGACTAAAACAAATAATCTTGCTTCCCAAACATGATTTTTTTTAAAAAAATTATTAAAATTTATTCCAGAAATAATAAAAACTGATAATAATACTGATAAAAAATAAATTATCGTTTTATACATTAATTATTTTCCATTTCATAATCACTAATTTGTTTATTTCTTCTTACATGACGTTCTTCATTTTTAAAATCAGTTGTTAAAAATAAATCAATCATTTTTATTAAATCGTTAACTTTATTTGAATTAACACCTAAAGCAATCATATTAGCATTATTATGTTGTCTAGCAAGAATGGCATCACCTTTACTAGTTACACGAGCACATCTTATTCCTTTTACTTTATTAGCAGCTATACTCATACCTATACCTGTACCACACAATAATATTCCAAAATCGCATTCTTTATCTACTACTTTTTTAGCAGCTGCAAATGCATATAATGGATAATCATCAATTGCACTATTATGCTCACTTACATCTACTACTTCAATATTTTGATTATTTAAAAATTTAATAATTTCTTTTTTTATATTTGTACCATTATGATCAGTACCAATAACTACTTTCACACTTATCACCTTGTATTATTCTAACACAAAATAAAAAAAATAACTAAGAAAACTTAGTTATTATTGTCTAAATTATATTTTTTGATAAATTGATCAACTTTACCAGCTTTTTGAGTTTTTACTTTTTTACCAGTATATGCTGGACTACAACTGCTACAAACTTCTACAAAATGACTACTTTTATTTGACATAGTAGTAAAAGTATTGCCACATGCACAAGTAATAACACATTCTTGTTGAGTTGGATGTATTCCTTTTTTCATTTAATATTCTCCTTCCGCCATAGTTCATAAATCGAACCATAGAAATTCGTTACTTCGATATTATAACATAAAAATTTAAAAATTCAACATTATTCTTCAATAATTTTAATACTTGCTCCAACCGCTGAAAGTTTTTCAACAATATTTTCATAGCCTCTTAAAATATGTTCTATATTTGAAATCTCTGTTTTTCCATCGGCAATCATTCCCGCAAGCATCATAGCCGCACCAGCTCTTAAATCGGTTGCTTCAACTTTTTCACCTTTTAAATTTGTTTTTCCATGAATAATGGCAATCTTATTATCTAAATCAATTTTAGCTCCCATTTGATTTAAATACTTGATGTGTCTCATTCTATTTTCATAAATAGTTTCTTCAAATATCGAATCGCCATCACATTGAGTAAGTAAAGTACTCATAGGTTGTCCTAAATCAGTTGGAAATCCAGGATAAACTAATGTCTTAACATTAACAGGATTTAGATGGTCGACTTTATTTACAACAATAGAAGTTCCATTAATTTTAAAGTCGCTACCCACTTCCTTAAGTTTTGTTAAAACAGCATCTAGATGCTCCTTAATTATTCCTTCTATTTTTAAATTATCTCCTAGTAATGACCCTATCATGATATATGTTCCTGCTTCAATACGATCAGGAATCACCTCTACTATTCCATCACCTAGTTTTTCAACACCATCAATTGTAATTTCACTTGTACCAGCGCCATAAATTTTTGCACCCATCGTTGTTAAGAATGATGCAATATTAACTATCTCTGGTTCCTTAGCAGCATTATAAATATGAGTTGTACCCTCTGCCTTAACTGCAGCAAACATTAAATTAAGAGTAGCCCCAACACTTGCTATATCTAAAAATATATCAGTACCTACCAATTTATCAGCCTTTATTATATAATTATTATTTTCGATAACCTCAACATCAGCACCTAATTTTTTAAATCCATTAATATGAAAATTGATAGGCCTTGCTCCTATTGTACACCCACCAGGATAAGATATTTCAGCATAACCGTATTTTGCCAATAAAACCCCCATAAAATAGTAAGAAGCACGCATTTTAGACGCATATTCTTCTGTTATTTTACCATTATGAGAATTACGATTATCTATAGTAAGTACGTCGTCTTCAAACCTAATATCAGAACCTAATAACTTCATCATTTCAATTAGTAATTTAACATCACTTATATTAGGAACATTATAAATAGTACATTTTCCATCAGTCAACATAGCTGCTGGTATTAATGCAACTACGCTATTTTTAGCACCACCTATTTTAATACTACCACTCAGCTTTTTATTCCCCTCAATTACAAGTTTTTTCATAACGTTACCTTTAAAGATACCTTTCCATTTTTAATATATATGTTAACCATTTGTAAGTCAACTCAATCAATAAATAATTGACATAAATTTACAGTTGCTATTATAAACAACAGTACTACACCTACATATTTTGCTTTACTTTTTAATACTTTTAATGAATATTTTCCAAGTATCAAACCTATATAAGTGATACACAATGCACAAATTGAAAATACAATTGATGCTAAAAAATAATGTTCAGTTAGACCTTTTAAACCTAATCCTACAGAAAAACTATCTAAACTAACACTAAATGCGAATAAAAAAATGTTAATAAATGATTCAATATTCACATTTTTATTAGTTTTATCAAAATACATTATTATAACTAAATAATATAATATTAAAGAAATAATTAACTTAGGATTTATATTTATGTAATTATAAATTTGATTACCCATTAACAATCCAAGTTGTGGCATTATAAAATGCATTAATCCAACTAATGTAACTATTATAAAAACACTTTTTTTTGAAATATTAGTTGTTCCTATTGATAAAGCAATTGAAAAAGCATCCATTGAAAGAGCTATTCCAATAAAAAAAATACTTAACATTGGACCACCTAGTTAAGTATATTAATTAAAGACTTTAATTATTCTAGATACATATAATTGATAATCTACATCTGCAGTTGTATTATTTTCATCCAAAAGGCATAATGGAGGAAATAATACACACCACCAATTTGAACCATTCCCATCACCTATTGTAATAACTAAGGACTTATACATGCCTTCTTCATAGACTACTCCTTTATAAATTTTTTTGGGGAAATAATTTACGCCATAATCTATTTTATAATTGTCGGAATTTAAATATTGGTTAACATAACTACTTATTTTTTCTAAATTATTTACTAATAACTTATCAGCTTCTTCACTACTTTGAGCGTCACTAACAATGTCATATACATAATCTTCAATATAACTTTTTAACTCTTGTTTATGTCTTATATCTATTTCATTCATACTATTACTAATTATACGAAATCTTATTGAATCCTTTGGTATAAAAACATTATTTGCTTTTTTATAATTCATACTTAATAACATAAATATTATTCCAATTATTATTAGTATTTTTTTCAATAAAAAACACTACCTTTCTAAAACATAATGGGTAGTGATTAAATAATTTATTCAATTACTATAAATAAACATATATCTATCTTTATCAGATAAATCTTTTTCTATTCTTATTTTATCTGATTTAAAATATTTTTTTACTAGTTTTTTTAAATCCTCCGCATGGTCTTCATCTATTTCAAAAGCAATTAAATGTTTTTTATTTAATGCTTTTAAAGCCACTTTTAGAACTTCTTCATAATATATAAGAGGATTATCATTACTTACAAATATTGCCTCTCTTGGTTCATATTTAACTTCAGGGCTAACATCACTGTTTTCTTCAATATATGGAGGATTACTAACAATAATATCATAATCATTAACTAAATTATATTTAAATAAATCTTTACAAATAAAATTTATCTTAACTCTATTAAATTTAGCATTTTTTCTAGCTAACATTAATGCTTTTCTACTTTTATCAATCGCGGTTATTTCTAAAGAAGGCATCTCACATTTCAAAGCAACACTTATACACCCTGAGCCAGTTCCAATATCTAGCAATGAAGAATTCTCTAAATTTAATTTTTTAATTAAATTTAACGTTTTTTCAACTAAAGTTTCAGTTTCAAATCTAGGAATTAAAACATTTTCATTAACTTTAATAGTATAACCATAAAAATCTACATTTCCTATTAAATATTGTATAGGGTAATGATTATTAATTTTATTAACAATTGGCTCTAAATTACGATATTTTTTTTGTAATAATTGCCAATCTGATAAGTTTATATTACTAGGTCTTTTCATGCTTCTTCCATTTTTCTTCTTTGATCTTCAGTAATCAAAGCTTCTATAATAGGTTCAATATTACCTTCCATTACTCTATCTAATTCCATAATACTAAAATTAATACGATGGTCAGTAACTCTATTTTGTGGATAATTATATGTTCTAATCTTCTCAGATCTATCTCCTGTACCAATCATACTCTTTCTAACACTTCCAGTTTCCGCATCTTGTTTTTGTTGAGCTTGATCATAAATCTTTGATTTTAAAACTACCATAGCACGTTCTTTATTTTTAATTTGACTTCTTTCATTTTGACATGTAACCACAATACCAGTTGGAATATGAGTAAGTCTTACTGCTGAATCAGTAGTATTAACTCCTTGTCCACCTTTTCCGCTACTTCTATATACGTCAACTCTAATATCTTCAGGTTTAATATCAATATCAACATCTTCAACCTCTGGCATAACAAGAACAGTTGCAGTTGATGTATGAATTCTTCCTTGAGTTTCAGTTTCAGGAACTCTTTGAACTCTATGAACACCACTTTCAAATTTTAATTTAGCATAAACATTATCACCTTTAATTGCAAATTCAATAGTAGAAAAACCGCCTGCTTCTCCTTCAATTACATGAGAAACATCAATTTTCCAACCTACTTTTTCAGCATACTTTGAATACATTCTAAATAAATCACCAGCAAATATATTAGCTTCATCACCACCAGCTGCACCACGAATTTCCATGATTATATCTTTACCATCATTTTCATCCTTAGGTAAAAGTAAAACTTTAATATGTTCAACTAAAGCGTCTAAAGCAGCATGTTTTTCATCTAATTCCATCATAACCATATCATGCATTTCTGGATCATTTACTAAAGTCTTTAATTCACTTATTTCCTCATTTAAAGCTTTATATTCACCATATTTAATTACAGCTTCCTCAATAGAACCTTTCTCCTTAGAAAGCTTCTTTTGTTTACTAAAATCACTTAATATTTCTGGTTTTAATAATTCTTCATTTATTTCATTATATCTTTTTTCTAATAATTCTAATCTTTCTATCATATATATCGCCTTTCTTTATTTAAAATAATTATAAAAGAAAGTTAATCTACATCATATCACTATCTAATTCATCTGAATCATCAATAATAACTAAATCTTGTAAGTCATTATCAGTATCGTCATCAGGATTAGCATCCTCATCATAATTATCTTCTTCTTCAATATCGTTGATATCATCTTGATCTTCAGGTTGAATATCAAAATCTTCATCTTCATCATCTATAATAACTTTAGCACTATGATTTATCTTTAAATCACAATAACCATTATCTAACATAATAAATCTTTTATCAGTAACCATTAATTCAAAGAATTCACCAATATTATTTTCATAAACTGATTCAGGTAAATCTAATAATTTAACAACTTCTTTGAATAAATCTTGTATTTTAGCTTTTTTATTAGTTTCTTTCAATATAAGATAAGCAACATCATCATAAGACAAAGTATCTTTTTGCTCATCAGTTAATTTTAATTTCATATATTGTCCTCCTAATTGCCATTATATGTCACGCTATAAAATATGACATCGGCTCATTAAACATACATAATTTTATCATATTCTTTTTCATTGTCAACAAAAAAAATATACTTTAATTAGAAAGTGATTTCTAGTACATTACTTATGACTTCTTCACTCTCTATATTATAGTATATTTTATGACTATCATTCCCTATTTCTTTTTTTACATTAGATAAATTTAAATCTAAACTATGGCCTTCTTTTTTTAAAGTAATTATAGCTAAAGAACATTTAAAATCTAACTCAAATTTAAAATCATCATTTTCTCTAATTAAAATAAATTTATTTGGATCATAAACAATATTTTCAAACACTAAAAGATTATTATCTTGTGTATCTCCATCATGTTCCAAAACTAAGTTATCATTTTTATATAATTTTATTTTTGCCATTTACATCACCATATAATTTTAGCATAAAAAGAATATTAAAATCCATAATATAACTGGTGAATTATGAAAAAGATTAAATTAATATATAAATTTACTTTATTTTGTACAATAACTTTCATGACTATATTAACAACTTTATATATATATGCTTATCTTTCTCCTAAAATAACATTAAATTCAGCTAATGCGATTTATTTATATGACAATAAAGAAGAATTAATATTTCAAACAAGTAATAACAATAGTTGGGTTAATATAAAGGACATTTCGCAAAATTTAATAAATGCTACAATCAGTACTGAAGATAAAAACTTCTATAATCATCAAGGATTTGACTATTTAAGAATTGCTAAAGCTATGTATATTAATATTAAAAATAAAACCATTATGCAAGGTGCATCCACTATTTCTCAACAATACGTTAAAAATTTATATTTAGATTTTAATCAAACGTGGAAAAGAAAAATTGAAGAAGCTTTCTTGACTTTAAAACTTGAGGTACATTATTCAAAAGACGATATTTTAGAAGGGTATTTAAATACTATAAATTATGGTCAAGGTAACTATGGTATTGAAAATGCCAGTAATTTTTATTTTAACAAAAAAGCCAGCGAACTTAACTTAGAAGAAGCTATAATTTTAGCTGGTATTCCTAAAAGTCCCGAAAATTATAATCCTATTAGTAATTATGACAATTCTATTAAAAGAGCTAAAATAGTAGCTAAATCCATGTTAGACAATGAATATTTAACTGAAGAAGAATATAGTCTACTTTTTAAAAATAAAATAGAAATATATGGAAAAAGAAAAAGTAATAATATGCAAACTTTAATGTATTATCATGATGCTGTATTAAATGAACTTAATAATTTAAATGAAATTCCCAAATCATTAATTAAATCCGGTGGTTTAAAAATATATACGGAATTAGATACTAGTGTTCAAAAAAGTATGGATGAATCTATTATTAAAAATGCAACTGATAAAAATGTTCAATTATCAAGTGTAGTTGTAAATCCTAAAACTGGAGGAATAATGGCATTAACTGGTGGAGTAGATTATTCAAAGAGTCAATATAACCGTGCTATTTCAGCTAAAAGACAAGTAGGATCAACTATTAAACCGTTTCTTTATTATGCCGCACTCGAAAATAATATGACGGAAGCATCTACTTTTTTAAGTGAAAAAACGAGTTTTGTTTTTGCTAACAATCAAACATACTCACCTAAAAATCATTCTAATAAATATGGAAATAAAGAAATCACTATGGCCGCTGCTTTAGCATACTCTGATAATGTATATGCAGTTAAAACTCATCTTTTTTTAGGAGAAGAACAATTAGTTAATACATTGAAACTAGCTGGACTTAAAACAAATTTAAAAGCAATTCCTTCTTTAGCTTTAGGTGCACAAGAAATTAATATGTTAGATTTTGCACAAAGTTATGCCACACTAGCTAATTATGGTAATAAAACAGACATTCATTTAATAAAAAAAGTTGAAGACTTTAATGGACATACACTATATAAATATGAAGATGAAAGTGAACAAGTATTAAATAAAGATTCAGTTTATATCATAAACGAGATGTTAACGAATACTTATAATCCAAAATTTATTGATTACTTATCACCAACAGTACTATATCTAAACAGTAAAATCAGTCGTAAATATGCACTAAAAAGTGGTACAACAGAAAATGATTATTGGATTGTAGGATATAATCCAGATATTTTAATGATGGTTTGGGCTGGTAATGATATGAATAGTAATGTCGATTCAAGTTATTCAAAAAAGATTAAAAATATTTGGGTTGATACGGTAGAAAATTACGAAAAAGATAAACCAAATTCATGGTATGAAGTTCCTGATAATATTGTAGGAGTACCATTAAATGCCATAACTGGAAATAAAAATATCAAAGACAAAAATGTTATTTTTTATTTTAAAAAAGGTTCTGAACCACAATAAAAAAGTAAGTTATTAAATAACCTACTTATCAATCTTAATAATCATTTGATATAAATCTTCAAAATCAAAATCTTCCATACTGATTTTAAAACCTGCTTTTTCTGCTTCATCTTGTAAATCATGATATGCTTTCTTTAAAGAATTTATATCTCCCGATATAATTATTGGACTATTATCCGGTTTTACTTGATTTTCATCTGATACACTTGAATTTTTAATATTATCTAAATCCAACACTTCTGAAGAATCTTTTGCTTCTTCAACTGAGTCATCAACATTATGTCCTTCATTGAAGATATCATCATCAAATGTTTGAAGGTTTGCCGGCTCATCATCTAATGATGGAGTTGAATTATTAAAGCTTTGTAAAAAACTCAAAATATTATTCATTGGTTCTTCATCAGTAGCAGATTTATCTTCTCCATTTAAATCTTCGCTTGATGCAGTTGAATTTACATCTAAATCTGACACGTTTTCTAAAGATTCAGATTGACTATTTAAAGTTGTATCTAAACTTTCAATCGGTAACAATTCAGGTTCTGACTTTGCTACTTCATTTGGTACAATATCTTGTTTAACTGGCATTTCCGGTTCAGTGACATTTGAATCTAATCTATTTTTAATTAACTCATCTAATTGTCTAACGGTTAATCTTTCAGTAATTATTTTATTTAAAATCTCGTCCTGTTGTAACTTATCATTAATTTGAAGTAAGCTTCTTGCATGTCGTTCACTTATTTTTTCTTTTAATAATGCATTTTGAACGTTATCACTTAAGTTTAATAATCTTAATCTATTAGCAATTGTTGACTGAGATAAACCTAATTTTTTTGCTAATTGCTCTTGAGTTAAATTATCTTTGTCTAACATTCTTTTATAAGATCTTGCTTCTTCAATAGAACTTAAATTTTTTCTTTGTATATTTTCAACTAAAGCCACTTCTTCACTTTTAGCATCAGACAAACTTGTAACAATTACTGGTACACTCTGTAAACCAGCTATAATTGCTGCCTTATATCTTCTTTCTCCTGCTATAATTTCATACCTACCGGCTAATTGTCTAACAACTAAAGGTTGAATAATTCCATGTTGTTTAATAGATTCAGCTAAATCATTCAATGCTTTTTCATCAAAGGCTAATCTTGGTTGAAATCTATTTGGTATAATTAAATCAATATTAACATTTTGAACTTGTGACTCCATATTAAAAATAACCTTCCTATTCTAATACAATAATACATTATTTTAAAATTTATTTCAATGGTCTTTTAATTATTTTGTCATACACTCTTGGAAACTCTTTAGGAGTTTCTTTTATTTTTTTAATCTTTATAATACTTCTTTTATCATTTGTTAATGGTAAATTAAAATCAAATTTAGTTTCTACTATTCCACCTAATTTAGTTATAGCACCAATACTATTATTATATTCATCAGCAAAATCACCTTTCATAGCTAAAAAATATCCAGAAAGTTTAACAAAAGGAATACATAATTCAGATAATATTGAAAGATTAGCAACAGCTCTCGCTACAACTACATCATACTTTATATTTTCTTTAAAGAAAGATTCTGCTCTATCATTAACAATTGTCACATTATTAAGATTTAATTCAGAAACAATATATTTTTGAAAATCTGATTTTTTATGGTTACTATCTAAAAGTGTTAATTTTAAATTTGGAAAAGCTATTGCTAAAACTAAACCTGGAAATCCACCACCAGACCCTACATCTAAAACTGAATATTCATGATTAAAATCAAAAACTTTTACTAATGTTAAAGAATCATAAAAATGTTTTAAATAAACTCCAATTTCCTCTCTAATTGCTGTAATATTAGTATGAGTATTATATTCTAATAATAATTTACAATATAACTCAAATTGCTGTTTTTGTTTATCATTTAA
Organism: uncultured Bacilli bacterium; assembly: GCA_934086935.1. Classification (GTDB taxonomy): domain Bacteria; phylum Bacillota_I; class Bacilli_A; order RF39; family UBA660; genus CAG-533. The sequence goes on along the minus strand of CAKOIQ010000003.1, from coordinate 61,600 downwards.
TACAATATTTAATTCATTTATTATATTAAAAAATTCTTCCTTAGTCATTTTGATTATATTCCTTTTTTAAATATATAGCTAATATTGATATATCAACAGGATTAACACCACTTATTCTTGAAGCTTGAGCTAAAGTTAATGGTTTTACAAGTTTTAATTTTTGTTTAGCTTCTGAAGCTAAATTTTTCACATTATCATAATCTATATCTTGAGGAATTTGTTTTTCTTCTAATTTTAATAACTTTTGTACCTCAATTTCTTCTTTCTTTATATATCCTTCATATTTTACTGCAAATTCCACTTGTTCATAAACTAAAGGAGAATATTCTTTATTAAGCATATTATTATCAATTAAATCCTGCAATTTGATTTCTGGTCTTCTAAGTAATTCATATAAAGTTACCCCATTTTTAAGTTCTATAGAATATTTATTTTTTAAATTATCAGGTAAACTATTTTGAGTAACTCTTATACTTTTTAAATAATCACTTAATTCATTTATATCAGCTATTTTTTTATCTAATACTTCAATTTGTTCTTTACTTATTGTACCTGCTTCATATCCATATCTTCTTAGTCTTAAATCAGCATTATCATGACGTAAAAGTAATCTATATTCTGCACGAGAAGTTAATAATCTATAAGGTTCTTTTGTACCCTTTGTAACTAAATCATCAATTAAAACCCCAATATAAGATTCATTTCTTTTTAAAATTAAAGGATTTTTACCTTGAATCTTTAATCCAGCATTAATTCCAGCTATTAATCCTTGACCAGCAGCTTCTTCATAACCAGAAGTACCATTAATTTGTCCAGCTGTAAATAAATTATTAATTACTTTAGTTTCCAAAGATGGTTTTAACTGTAATGGATTTATAGCATCGTATTCTATTGCATAAGCATATTTTTTTATAATTGCATGTTCTAATCCATGTAAACTATGAACCATTAATTCTTGAACATCATAAGGCATACTAGTTGAAAATCCCTGTAAATATATATCATCATAATATAAACTTTCTGGTTCTAAAAATAATTGATGTCTTTCTTTATCAGCAAATCTAACAACTTTATCTTCAATTGAAGGACAATATCTTGGACCTATTCCTTCAGCATACCCACCATACATAGCAGATTTTGAAAGATTATCCCTTATAATTTGATGAGTTTTTTCATTAGTATAAACAATATAACATTTTTCTTGTTTATCTTTATCATAATAAGGAGGATTATCAAAACTAAAAGTCCAATAACAATCATCACCACACTCAGGTTTTAACACACTAAAATCAATTGAACTTCTTTCAATTCTTTGTGGAGTACCAGTTTTTAATCTTTGAATTTCAAATCCTAATTGTTTTAATTTATCACTTAAAAATTTAGATCTTCTTTCACCATGAGGGCCTTCATCTTTATGTTCAGCTCCAATTAATATTTTACTCTTTAAATATGTTCCTGTCGTAAGAATTAAAGCCTTACAATATATTTCAGTTCCATTTTCTAAAACGATACCTTCAATAATATTATTTTCAACAATTAAATCTTCTACCATACCTTCGATAATTGTTAAATTCTCTAAAGATTGTAACTCTTTTAACATTTCTTTTGGATAAGTAATCTTATCTGCTTGAGCTCTTAATGATCTTACAGCTGGACCCTTAGCATTATTTAACATTTTAATTTGAATATGAGTTTTATCAGCGACTTTACCCATCAATCCACCCATCGCATCAATTTCTCTTACTACAATACCTTTGGCAGTACCACCTATTGAAGGATTACAAGGCATATCAGCAATATTCTTTATATTAGCGGTAACTAAAGCTGTTTTAAGTCCCATTTTTGCACTAGCATTAGAAGCTTCACATCCAGCATGTCCACCACCTACAACAATAATATCAAATTTCATTTATATCACTACTTTCCTAAGCAAAACTTTGAAAATAATTCATCTAATAAATCATCTTTATACGTTTCACCGATTATTTCACCTAAAAGATCATACGCATCCCTTAAATCAATTGTAAAAACATCTATAGGTAAATCATTATTTAATGAATCAATTATATTATTAATTATTAATTTAACTCTTTTAATTAAAGAAATTTGTCTAGCATTAGATAAGAACGTATAATCTGAATGTTCAATCACATTTAAATTAAATAATTCTGTAATTTTTTTCTTTAATTGTTCAAGTCCGTTTTTATCCTTAGTGTTTCCAAAAACAACGTTATATCCATCTATCTTTTTTAAATCAATTTTTGAAGCTAAATCTGATTTATTAATAAAAATAATTAATTTTTTTGAATCTAATTTATTTAAAATTTCAATTTCTTCATTTGTAAGTTCAGTCGAATTATCACAAACAAAAATATTTAAATCGGAATTTTCAGAAATATTAATACTCTTTTCTACACCAATTTTTTCAACAACATCGTCAGTTTGTCTAATACCAGCAGTATCTATTAAATTTAAAATAATTCCATTAAGAACAACTCTGCCTTCTACTATATCTCTTGTTGTTCCTGGTATAGAAGTTACAATAGCCTTTTCCTCTTCTAAAAATGCATTTAAAATACTGCTCTTACCTACATTTGGTTTTCCAACTAACGCAATGTCGATTCCTTGTTTTATTAATTTACTATTTTCAGCATTTTTTAATAAATCATTTATTGAATCACTTAAACTTATAAGTTTTGGTTTTATACTTTCTTTAGTATAGTCTTCTCCTTCTTCATATTCGGGAAAATCTATATTTACTTCAATATTTGCTTGTAAATCAATTATATCTTTTCTTAGTTCTTGAATTTTAGAAGTTAAAGATCCATTTAATTGATTAATAGCTAATTTTCTTGATTTATCAGTTTCTGCATTTATTAAATCACCAACTGCTTCAGCCTCCAATAAATCAATTCTTCCATTTAAAAATGCTCTTTTGGTAAATTCTCCTGGTTCTGCTAACTTACAACCAGAAAGCAATAAAACTTCTAAAATTTTATTAGTAGTTGCTGGTCCACCATGACTATTTATTTCAACAATATCTTCGGTTGTAAAAGTTTTTGGAGCTCTCATTACTGAAACTAATACTTCATCTATTATTTCATTATTATAAATGATATGTCCATAATTTATAGTATGTGATAAAACTTTAGTTAAATCTTTTCCTTTAAAAACTGAATTTACAATTTCAATCGCACTTGGTCCACTACATCTAATAATAGATATTGCTCCAACTCCAGTTGCAGTTGAGATTGCGCATATTGTTGAATTCATAATATTTCCTTCTTTCGCACGTATTATAACACACATTGATTTTAATGAAAATAAAAAGAGGAATTAATCCTCCATTGGCTTTACAACAACATGTCTATTAGGTTCAACGCCTTCACTTTCAGTAATAACGCCTTTAAAATTAGTTAATACATTATGAACAATTCTTCTTTCATAAGAATTCATATTTTCCATAGTTACTGGTTGTTTAGTACTTCTAACTTCTCTAGCGATATTCTTAGCTAGTCTTTCTAAATGCATAACTTGTTTATCTTTATAGTTTTCAACATCCAAATTTATATATGGATATTGTCCAATTTGATTATAAATATATTGTTTAACTATAGTTGATAAAGCACTTAAAGTTTGACCATTTTTACCAATTAAAATTGCATTATTATCAGAAAACATTTTAATTGTAATTTGTTTTTCTCTTATATTAGATTCAAATGTTACGTCAATATCCATTTTATTTAATAAATCTTTTAAAAATGTTTTTATTTCTTCTTGTATATCAGTTATTTTAACAATAGTTAATTTATATGTTTCTGATTTAAATAATCCACCTTTATTTTTTTCTTTCTTTAACAAAATATCATTTTCAGTGACATTTAAATCAGTTAAAGCTTTTGTTAAAACCTCTTCTTCTTTTTTTCCTTCATAAACATATACTTCCATACTACATTTTACCTCTTTTCATAATTAAATTTTGAACAACACTGAATCCATTAGTTACTACCCAATATAAAGCAATGGCAGTTGGTAAGCTAAATGATGCAATTGAAATAAATACTAACATAAATCCAGTCATCATTTTCATTTGTTTTTGTTGAGCTGCATTACCCATAGAACTCATACTAAATTTAAATGATAAATATGTTGTTAAAATAATTAATAAGATTAATACAATATAGAAATAATTACCCGATTTAATACCAATTAAAGGCGTAGTACCTAATTGATAAGCACCTAAATCACCTTCAAATATTGCTGGTATTCTATTTATGGCTTCTAAGAATCCAAAGAATAAAGGAAGTTGAATAAATGAGATTAAGCAACTACCAAAAGGACTAATATTATATTTTTTATAAATCATCATCATTTCTTGACTCTTCATCATTAATGATTCTTGATCATTTTTATTGGCATATTTCTTTTCAAGTCTTTCCATTTCTGGTTGAGCTTTTTTCATATTTTCTGATTGTTTAATTGTTTTTCTAGTAAATGGAATTAATATAATTCTTATAAGTAACCCTACAGCCATAACAGATAAACCATAGTTACCTAAAAAATTACCAATTTTAATAATTAACCAAGCAAGTGGCATAACAATTAATTGTACCCATAAACCATTGTAATTATTAGAATCATAATATTTTAAATTTTCACATTCTGGAAGCTTATTCAAATCTACTTCCAATTTATCTTTATATTTATTATAAATTTCATCTAATTCACTGGTTGTTGGTTTACATAATATATTTGAAGGTAAACTTTGACCAGTTTCTTCATTAATTACTCTTTTATTATTATCGTCACTTATATACTTTGTACATCCAGTTAAACAAAAACAAGTAAGAAAGATTAATATTATTTTTTTTATTTTCATTATTTCGCCTCTTTCATCAAGTTAACAAAGAAATCATTCATTTCTTGATAATCTAAAACATCACAATATTTCCTTATTATTATAATATAATCAAAGTCTTTTGAAAACATATTTTGATTAATTCTAATAATTTCCCTTAATCTTCTTTTAAACAAATTTCGTTTATAAGCTTTACCAAATTTTTTAGCAAAAGTAATTCCATATCTTGAAGAATCAGTTTTTCTTTCCTTATAATATATAATATAGTAATTATTTTTTATTTTCTTGCCATTAAATAAAATTTCTTCAAATTCTCTTTTATCTTTTACTCTAATGTCATTATTCATATTTCCTCCAATTAGAATAAAAACCACATAACGTGGCCTACTTACTTAATCTTTTGCGTCCTTTTCTTCTACGATTATTTAAAATTTTAGTTTTCATTCTAGCAAAAAATCCTTGTTTTTTCTTTGCTTTACGATTATTTGGTTGAAATGTTCTTTTCATTTTCACACCTCCATTTCAATCGGCGCTCTTATTATATTATATAAACTTTTTTAAGTCAACCATAAATATAATATTCACTAATTAACAAAATAACAATTTTAAAAAATATCAAATATCTAAATATTTTATTTACAAAAATGGAAAATGTGGATTATTAAAATTTATGTTAATTTTATTTTGTGGAAATTGTTGAAAAAGTATTTTTGATGCGGTAAAATAAGATAAATTTTGTTGATAATTGTGTGGAAAAACTTTGGAAAACCATTTTTTTTATTTTTATTCTTTATTTTTCCACAGGATTGTTTTAAAATTAACTTAAGAAAGCAAACTAAGGTGGGTGAGGAAATGCATAATTATGATGAACTATGGACTAATGTTTTAAATGTTATTCAAAGTAAAGTACCAGATATATCATTTAATTCCTGGTTTGCAGAAACTAAATTAAAATCTATTGAAGGTATTACAATGAATATCGAAGCAGATTCAGTTTTCACTTCAGATTATTTAAATCAATATTATTATGATTTTATTCATGAAATAGTATTTGCAACAACAGGTGAAAATTACAATCTTAATTTTATTACTAAAAAAGCTGTGGATGAAAGTCCTGAAAATAGCAGCAATTTAAATATAGTTGATAAACAATATAAGAAAATTAATTCTAATTTAACTGAAAAATATACATTTGAAAACTTTGTTATTGGTGATAGTAATCGTTTCGCTCAAACAGCAGCACTTGCCGTGGCTGAACAACCAGGAAAAATTTATAACCCTTTGTTTATCTATGGAAAAAGTGGACTTGGTAAAACTCATTTAATGCACGCAATCGGAAACTATATAGAAAGTCATACAAATAAAACCGTACTATATGTAACAAGTGAAGAATTTATTTCAGATTTTATTGGTATTAACCGTAAAGACTTTAAAGATGAAAGTGATAATAATAATGATATTATCGACCATTTCAAAGAAAAATATCGAAATATAGATATTTTAATGATAGATGATATTCAATTTCTGTCAGGAGCAGCAAAATCTCAACAAGAATTTTTCCACACTTTTACAACACTATATGACTCTAATAAACAAATAATAATAAGTTCCGATAAATCGCCAGATGATCTTAAGTACTTAGAAGATAGACTATTAACAAGATTTAGATGGGGATTAACGGTTAACATTGATCCACCAGATTTTGAATTAAGATGTAAAATTTTAAAAGCAAAAATGACAGGACATGAAGTAGCTAGATTAGTAAATAATGACGTTATAGAATATATTGCTTCAAATTGTGAAAATGACGTAAGACACCTTGAAGGGGCAATAACAAGACTTTATGCATATGCAGCCATGATGGGTCCTAAAGAAATTAATTTGGAATTTGCCGTTGAAGCACTTAAAGATTACTTAGGTAAGTCTATATATATAACAAATGATATTCAAAGAATTCAAAAAGCAGTTGCAGATTATTATAAAATAACGGTAGAGGACTTAAAAAGTAAAAAAAGAACAGCAAATATAAATTATCCAAGACAAGTAGCAATCTATTTATGCAGAATGACAACTGAAGAAACAATTGTAAAAATTGGATTAGAATTTGGTAATAGAGATCATTCAACTGTATTACACGCTTATGAAAAAATTAGTACTGAATTAAAAACAAATATGGAACTTAAAGAAACATTAGAAGAAATTAAAAATAAAATTGTTAATTAGTTCTAATAACTAAAAATAATAAACATCGAATAATCCTTATAAATAGGGATGTTAATTAAGTTTTCCACATTTTCAACTGTAATAATAATAATAATTAGAAAGAAGGAATAAAAATGAAATTATTAATTGAAAAAAACATTTTATTAGAAAGTTTAACAAATGTAATGAGAGCTATTTCTCCTAAGAATATTATTCCTATATTAAATGGAGTTATGTTTGATTTAAAAGAAGATGGCTTATACTTAACAGCAAGTGATAGTGATTTAACTATTAGAAACTTTATCCCAAAAGAAAAAATCAAAAATATAGCTATTCCTGGGAAAATAGTTATTCAAAGTAAATACTTATTAGAAATAATTAGAAAATTACCAAATGGAGATATCAACATTGAAGTTATAGATGGATTAAAAATTATAATTAGTACAGATAAAACCATATATAATTTAAATTGCTTAGACACTGCTGATTATCCAGATATTAATTTAGAAGAAGTGGAAAACCCTATAGTTATTAACAGTACGACATTAAAACAAGCATTTAATAAAACATTATTTGCAGTTTCAACACAAGAATCTCGTCCAATTCTAACTGGTATAAATTTTAAAATAAATGGAAACATCATAGAATGCGTTGCAACAGATTCTTATCGTCTTGCTAAAAAAACAATAACATTAGATAATGCCTACGAATCACATGACATAGTTATCCCGGGAAAAAATATAAACGAATTAGATAAATTAATTACAGATGAATCAGATGTGGAAATCCATGTATTTAATAACAAAATAGTTTTTAAGTATATGAATTATATTTTTCAATCAAGTCTTTTAAGTGGAAGTTATCCCAATACTAATAACTTAATTCCAACAAAATTCGATTATGTTATTACAACATCATTAAATGATTATTATAATGCTATAGATAGAGCAGCATTATTAACTCAAAATAAAGATAAAAATATTATAAAAATGGAAACAAATAATACAGAATTATTAATTTCATCATATGCAAGTGAAATAGGTAAATCTGAAGAAAGTATTTTAATTAATAAATCAAATGAACAGGATATTTCAATTTCATTTAGTTCTAAATATATGATTGATGCTCTAAAAACTTTTGAGGATGAAGAGTTAATAATTTTCTTAAATAATGATTCAAGTCCTATTATATTAAAATCGACCAAAGATGAAACATTAATTCAACTAATATTACCTATAAAAACATATTAAAATGAGCAAAAAACTCATTTTTTTTTGCAAAAATGTTAGTTTTTCGACAAAATTCGACAAATTTCGACAAAAAAAAGTGTTTTAATTGTATCCCAACAGGGGGTGAAGTTATGAAAGATTATGAGATTAATAAAAATACGCTTGCCTTAATTCCAATTGGAAAAAAGAAAACCGTAGTTTATGAAGATCATGAGTGTTACATTGTTGATGAAAAAATATCAAAAATAATGGATTCAAATTGTAAATACTATGGAAGTAGTATTGCTGGTAGAATACAGGGTACTTATTCATTAACAGGGTTTAATTATAAAGCACCAATAATAGTTGAAGAAGATAGAAATATTATTTTTTTCCCAACTTGTTCACCAAGATTAAAAGAATGTGCTTGGATTAATGTTAATAACATAAAAAAGGTTCATTCTAAATCAGAAAAAAGTATAATTGAATTCTTAAATAATGAGTGTATTGAAATTGATTCATCATATAGAATAATTCAAAATCAATATTTAAAATCATTATCATTAGAAACAGCTTTTAAAAACAGAAAAAACAATAAATAATTGTTTAAACATAGTAAATTTTATGATATAATTAAATAGGTATAGGGACTCAGTTATACCTATTTTATTATTATATGACTTTAAAAGAGGGTTTAAAATGAAAATCACTAATCTAAAACTTACAAATTTTCGAAATTATGAAAAATTAGATTTATCTTTTTCAGATTACAAAAATATCATAATAGGTAATAACGGAGTTGGAAAAACAAACATAGTCGAAGCAATTTATTATTTAGCTTTAACGAAATCATTTAGATCTAATGATGATCAGAATTTAATCAAAGATAACAACGAATTTGCTGTTATTGAAGGAAGAATAAAAGATAAAATTTATAATAATTATAAAATTGTCATTAATAAAAAGGGTAAAAATATTAAAATTGATAATTCTTCAGTGACTAAAATAAGTGATTATATATCTAAACTAAATGTTGTTTTATTTAATAGAGAAGACTCAAAATTGATTAAAGACAATCCTAGTACTCATCGTAAACTAATAAATATGGAATTATCAGAATTTAATAATGAATATTTAAAATTATTAAGTATTTATAATAAAATTATGAAACAGCGTAATATGTATTTAAAATCAATGCTTATTAATAGCACTATACCAAAAGATTATTTAGATATAATGTCAGATAAATTAATTGATATCGGATTAAAAATAAATCATATCAGAAAACAATATATTGATGAAATAAATGAATATTTAGGACCAATATTTTATAAATCTGTAAAAAAATCAAATCTTAAAATTAATTATGTATCTCATTATAATGACAAAACCAAAAATGATTTAATAAAAGAATACAATAAAAGTTTTAAAAGAGATTTAAATTATGGTATGACCCATGTTGGAATTCACTTAGATGATTTTATTTTTGAAATAGAAAATGGTAAAGAAGCAAAAAATTACCTATCTGAAGGAGAACAAAAAAATGCTATTATATCATTTAAGTTAGCAGAAATAAAATATTGTATTAACAATACTGGTAAAACACCAATTTTAATCTTAGATGATTTATTTAGTGAATTAGATAATAAAAAAATAAATACCTTAATAGGTAACTTTAAAAAAAGTTTTCAAATATTTATAACTACAACTGATATAGATAAAGTTAATAAAAAACTATTAAAAGATTGTAGTGTAATAAAAATATCCAACAAGAAAGTAGAGGTTAAGAAATATGAATAATCAGAGTGAACACTATTCAGAAAGCGATATTCAAGTATTAGAAGGATTAGAGGCCGTAAGAAAACGTCCGGGTATGTACATTGGGACAACCGACGTAAAAGGTTTACATCATTTAGTATGGGAAATTGTAGATAACTCAATTGATGAAGCGTTAGCTGGATATTGTAACAACATAGAAATCATTATTAATAAAGATAATTCAATAACAGTTAAAGACGATGGTAGAGGTATCCCAGTAGGAATTCACCCTAAAACAGGGATTTCAACAGTAGAAACTGTTTATACAGTGTTACACGCCGGTGGAAAATTTGGTGGCGGTGGATACAAGGTATCAGGCGGACTACACGGAGTAGGTGCATCAGTTGTTAATGCCTTATCTAAGTGGGTAACAGTAACTGTTTATAAAGATTGCAAAATATATGAAGCAAAATTTGTAAATGGTGGTAAAACTTCACAAAAATTAACAGAAATAGGAACATGCGAATCAAATAGAACAGGAACCACCGTTTCATTTAAACCAGACCCTGAAATATTTGATACAGAAATATATGATTATGATACTTTAAGAGTTCGTATTAGAGAATTAGCATTTTTAAATAAAGGATTAAGATTAACACTAAGAGACGATCGTGACGAAAAAGATACTACAGGAGAAACATTCTTATATGAAGGTGGAATAAAAGAATATGTAAAATATTTAAATCAAAATAAAACACCTATACATGATGATATTATCCATGTAGAAGGTTCAGAAGACGGTATTTTCTTTGAAGTTGCAATGCAATACAACAATGGATATACAGATAATATTTATTCATTTGTTAATAACATTAATACCCACGATGGCGGAACTCATGAAGAGGGTGTAAGAAGAGCTTTAACAAGAATTATTAATAATTATGCTCGCAAAAATAATATACTAAAAGAAAAAGATGAATCATTAACAGGAGATGACGTTAAAGAAGGTTTAACAATGATTATCTCTTGTAAACATCCAAATCCTCAATTTGAAGGACAAACAAAAGGTAGATTAGGTAATTCAGAAGTTAGAAAACTAGCAGATAGTGTATTCTCTAAAGGATTCGATAGATTCTTAATGGAAAATCCAACTGATGCTAAAATTATCATCGATAAAGCTCTACTTGCTTCTCGTGCAAGAAATGCAGCTAAGAAAGCAAGAGAAATCGAAAGAAAAGGCGATTTACAAAGAATAAATACATTTGGTAAATTATCTGATTGTAAAAGTAAAGATCCATTAGAAACTGAAATATTTATAGTCGAGGGAGATTCAGCTGGTGGCTCTGCTAAAGAAGGTAGAGACGCAATGACTCAAGCTATTCTTCCATTAAAAGGTAAAATATTAAATGTTGAAAAAAATAGATTAGATCGTGCCTTAAGTAATGAAGAAATACGTTCTATTATCACTGCATTTGGTACTGGAATAGGACAAGAATTTGATATTTCTAAATTAAGATATAACAAAATTATAATTATGACCGATGCCGATGTCGATGGTGCTCATATTAGAGTATTATTATTAACATTATTTTATCGCTTATTTAAACCAATTGTTCAACAAGGCCATGTTTATGCAGCACAACCACCTTTATATAGAATAACTCATGGTAAAACAAGAAAATATGTTCTTACTGAAGAAGAAAGAGAAAAATATATATCAAGTTTACCAGAAAATCTACGTTCTAGAGTTGAAATAACTAGAAATAAAGGTTTAGGTGAAATGGACCCAGATGAATTAAATGAAACAACAATGGATATAAATAAAAGAGTTTTAAGAAGAATTACTGTAGATGATTGTATAGCAGCAGATGAAGTATTCTCACAATTAATGGGAGAAGAAGTAGAGCCAAGAAGAAAATTTATCGAAGCTAATGCTGGATTTACACAAAATCTTGATATTTAGGAGGTAAACGATGACAGAAGAAGAAAAAAATAATATTATTAACAATCAAGAGTTAGATAGCAATAAAAATCCTGAAATTGCTGATGACAATATTGATAATACTGAAGAAGAACTTGATGAAGAATATTCTTTAATTGATACTGAATTAACTGGAAAAGATAAAATAACAGAAAATAATATTGTAGAAGAAGTAAAATCATCATTTTTAGACTATTCTGTAAGCGTAATTGCTTCCCGTGCATTACCAGACCTAAGAGATGGTTTAAAGCCAGTACATCGCCGTATTTTATGGTCTATGTATGAATGTGGATATACTCCAGATAAACCACATAGAAAATCTGCAACAACAGTCGGATACGTTATGGGACATTATCATCCACATGGAGACTCATCAATTTATGATGCAATGGTAAGATTAGCTCAAAAATTTGCTGAAAGATATATGCTAGTTGATGGACACGGAAACTTTGGTACAATCGAAGGTGACTCAGCAGCTGCATATCGTTATACAGAAGGTAGATTATCAAAAATATCCCTTGAAATGTTAAGAGATATTAATAAAAATACTGTAGATTTTGATCCAAACTTTGATGATTCCACTAAAGAACCACGAGTTTTACCATCAAGATTTCCTAATATATTAGTTAATGGTACCATGGGTATCGCCGTAGGTATGGCAACAAATATTCCTCCACATAATCTAGGAGAAGTAATAGATGGATGTATAGCTTACATAGATAATCCCGATATTGATACTATGGGATTAATGCACTTTATTAAAGGTCCAGATTTTCCTACAGGAGGCATAATTTTAGGAAATTCCGGTATTAAACAAGCTTATGAAACTGGAAAAGGAACAATTACAATCAGAAGTAAAGCTAGAATTGAAGAAGTAAAAGGTCACAATTGTATAGTAATAACAGAAGTTCCTTATGGCGTAAACACTAAAGAATTACAAGAAAAAGTAGCAGAATTAGTTCATAATAAGACAATAGATGGTATCTCAGATTATCATACAGACCTAAAAAATGGATTAACAATTACAATAACTTTAAAAAAGGATGCAAATCCTCAAGTAATTTTAAATCAATTGTACAAACATACACAATTTCAAACAAATTTTAGTATTATGTTCTTAATGTTAGATGGATTAACACCAAAAACATTACCTTTAAAAGATATTATATCAAAATATATTGATTACCAAAAAGAAGTAATAATAAGAAGAACTAGATTTGATTTAAATAAATCAGAAAATAGAGTACATATTTTAGAGGGATATAAAATTGCTTTAGATAATATTGATGAAGTAATTAGAATAATCAAAAACGCTGAAACTGATGAAATTGCTAAAAATACATTAATAGAAAGATTTAATTTATCATTAATTCAAGCAGAAAGCATCCTTGAATTAAAATTAAGACGATTAACCGGCTTAGAAAGAAGTAAAATTGATGAAGAATTGGCAGCATTATTAAAAATAATAGCTGATTTAAAAGATATTTTAGCTAGTGAGGCAAGAGTATTACAAATAATTAAAGATGAATTAACAGAAATTAAGAATAAATATTCTGATGATCGTAGAACAACAATAGATATGACAGCCATAGATTTTATAGAAGATGAATCTCTTATTCCACAAGAAAACATAATAGTTTCATTAACAAATAAAGGATACATTAAGAGAAATAATGTTGATAACTACAAGCTTCAAAATAGAGGTGGTGTAGGTGTAAAGGGAATGTCAACTAATGAAGAAGATTTTGTTGAATACTTGCTTAATTTAAATACACATGATTATTTAACATTCTTTACAAATAAAGGAAAAGTTTATAGAGTAAAAGGATATGAAATCCCTGAATTTGGAAGAACATCAAAAGGAATACCTATAATTAACTTGCTTCAAATTGAAAAGGATGAACATATTACATCAATGTTAAGTTATTCTCCTTCAGATGATAGCAAATATTTGTTATTTGCTACAAAGAGTGGTCTAGTAAAACGTACCAAAATTGAGGAATTTGATAATATTAGAAAGAGCGGAAAACTTTGCATTAGTTTAAAAGAAAATGATGAATTAATAGGAGTTAAAAAGACTGATGGTGAATGCGATGTTATAATGGCTTCATCCACTGGAAGAATAGCTGTATTTAATGAAGAAGAAGTCAGAATAATGGGACGTACAGCAAGCGGAGTTAGAGGCATTAGTTTAGAAAACGGAAAATGCGTAGGATTAGAAACTGCAAAAGCAGATGACAATATTATTATTGTTACTGAAAAAGGCTATGGTAAAAAAACACATATCAGTGAGTACCGCAAGACAAAACGTGGCAGCAAAGGCGTAAAAGCATTAAATATTACTGAAAAGAATGGAAATATTGCTGCAATTAAACGATTTGAAGAAAATAATGACTTGATGATTATAACTAATAATGGAATTATTATTAGAATACCTTTAGATCAAATTTCACAGTTAGGTCGAGTAACTCAAGGAACGAGATTAATTAATCTAAAAGATAATCAAATAGTATCAACAATTAGTTTAGTACTAAATGAGCCAGAAGAAAATGAAGAGGTAGCATAATAGCTATCTCTTTTATTTATTGAAATGTTTCACGTGAAACATTTCAACACCAAAAATAGGCAAATTATTGTAATTAGTTAACAGAAAAAACAAATTTGAATAAAAAATAATAAAGGATTGAGATATCCACAATGTTTCACGTGAAACATAAGTAAAAAAAATGCAAATTATTGAAATTAATTTGCAAAAAGATAAATATTTAAAAATTGCTTTATTTCATCATAATAATAAAAAATTGTATATATTGATTAATAATAATGTATGTTAACGTGATACATATACACAAAAATTATTTCCCGGGAAATAATTCAACTATAAAAGAGTCAAAAAAATCTACAGATTTTAAAAATTAGCAATTATTTCAACAATTGTTTCACGTAAAACATATAATTTCTACATACTATGGCAAATTATTGAAATTAATTTGCTAAAAATTAATTAATTTATCTTAGTATAAAAAGTACATTAAACAGAATATCTAAATTGTCCACAATGTTTCACGTGAAACATTATACAACATGCATTAATAAAAAAACTTTATTGATTAATTTAAAAAATATTTATTTTATATATAACTACTTAATTACTACTTAATTTAATAATAAAGATATCCACATATGTTTCACGTGAAACATTAACAAAAAATAAAAAATACAAATTATTAAAATTTGTAAACAATAAATTATTGAAATATGTAATTAAAATATGCTATATTATACATGCGCAATACAAATGCAATAACCTGGTCAGATTCGGAAGAAAGCAGCCATATTTGCCTCTATGTATGTGCGCTTTTTTTAAGGAGTAATTATGGAACAATACATAGATGAATTGATAAAACTATCTTGCAAATCACTAAAAAAAGATGAAGTGCCTGTAGCCGCAATAATCGTACATAATGATAAAATTATTGCTAAAGCCCATAATACAAGAAATCGTAGTAATAAAACTATTGATCATGCCGAAATTAAAGTGATTACAAAAGCTAATAAAAAATTAAAAAATTGGAGATTGAACAATTGTACGCTATATGTAACAATTGAACCATGTGAAATGTGCAAAAATGTTATAAAAGAAAGTAGGATAGACAAGGTATTTTATTTAGTTCCACGATTAAAATCTAAAAAAATATATAATAAGACTAACTTTTTTCAAATCGATGAAAAAAGAAATGAAAGTAATATAAAAAAATATAAAAAAATAATTGAAAAATTTTGGGAAAATAAAAGATAATAAGTAAGTATTATGTTATAATTAAAACAGGAGGAAATCATGGCATATAAAGTACTTTATAGAAAATATAGACCACAAGATTTTAATAGTTTATATGGTCAAGATAACATAAAAAAACTACTAATTGAATCAATAAAAAACAATCAAATAGCTCATGCATATTTATTTTCAGGCCCACGTGGAACAGGAAAAACCAGTACCGCTAAGCTATTCGCAAAGACAATTAATTGTGAAACTCCCATTGATGGTATTCCATGTAACAATTGTCCAGCTTGTAATAATTATGAACAATCAGCAGATATTATAGAAATAGATGCCGCATCAAACAATGGTGTTGACGAAATAAGAGAATTAAGAAATAATGCTAAAATACTACCAACATTTAGTAAATATAAAATATATATAATAGATGAGGTACACATGCTATCACAAAGTGCTTGGAATGCATTTTTAAAGATATTAGAAGAACCTCCAAAGCATGTTATATTTATATTGGCTACTACAGAAATACAAAAAGTGCCAATTACAATATTATCTAGATGTCAAAGATTTAATTTTCAACGAATTAATACCCAAGTTATTTATCAAAATTTAGAAAAAATATCAAAAGAAGAAAATATAGAAATAGAAGAAGATGCCCTTAAATACATAGCAGAATTAGCAGATGGTGGAATGAGAGATGCCTTAAGTGTATTAGATCAGCTATCAAAAGAAAAACAAAAAATAACAGTTGATTTAATCCAACAGACATTTGGAGTTATTAGTTTACAAGACATTTCACATATTTTTGAGTTATTAAATGAAAATAAAATAGCAGAATTTAATAATTATTTTAATGACTATTTAAACAGAGGATTAGATACGAATATTCTAATTAATAAAATTTTAAATCAAATTTATTTAGAAGAGATAAAAATAAAAAATGGAAATCATTCCTTTATTTCTCTAGAAAATTTAAAAAAATTAGCAAATGAAATTGTTAATTGTTATAACAAAAAAGACGGTTTGATTTTAATAAAAATCATTTTATTAAGTTACTTTCCAAATAAAAATACAACTGAACCTTTGTCACAACCATTAATTGATAGTAACAATAATCAACCAACTCAAGAAATAATAAAAAAAGAGTTACCAATAATAAAACTAGAAGAAAAAAATCAACATAATGATGAAAATAAAAAAAATGAATCAGAGCCCGAAAAAATAACAGATTTGTTAAATTTACAAACAATCAGAATTAATAATGCTTTTGCAGAAGCTAGTAAAGAATCAAAACAAGAATTTTTAAAAAAATGGGATGATTTTAAAAATATAATTGAACTTGAGAATAAAATTGAATTATTATCAATTATAGAAGATGCATCTATTGAAGTTGTCTCTTCTAAAAACGTTATTTTTTCAAATCCATCAAAATCTGGAACAATAATTTTTAACGAAAATCTTCATGAAATTGAAAAAGAATTTAATAAAAAAAATAAAAGTAAATATAAATTTATTTGTTTAGATCAAGAAAAATGGAATAAAGAAAAATTAAATTATATAAAAAACAAAAATTCAAAAGAATATAAATATATTGATGAAGAAACAATTATAAATAATCATAATAGTATAAATGAAGCTTTTGATATATTTGAAAATGATATAATAGAAGTTAATTAAAGGAGAATGAAATATGAATATGCAAAATTTAATGGCACAAGCACAAAGAATGCAACGTGACATCCAAAAAAAACAAGAAGAAATTAATAATACAGAATTTGAAGGAAAATCTGAAGGATTTACTGTAGTATTGAATGGAAAAAAAGACATTGTTAAATTAGAAATAAATCGTGATGTTATTAAAGATGCTGATGATTTTGACGCTCTTGAAGACATGATAAAAATTGCTTTTAATGATGCCCACAAGAAAATTAACGCTGAAACTGAAGCAAAATTAGGTGCATTTGCTAAAGGCTTAAATGGTTTGATGTAGTATGATATACCCAAAATTATTAGAAGAATTAATAGAATATTTTAAAAAACTACCTGGAATCGGCGAAAAAACCGCTGAAAGACTTGCTTTATCATTACTAGATTATTCAGAAGAAGATATAAATTTATTTTCAAACACAATGATATCAGCAAAGAAAAATCTTCATCAATGTGAAATATGTGGCAACTTAACATCAGAAAAGATTTGCAATATTTGTGATAATGATTATAGAAATAAAAATTTAATCTGTATTGTCGAAGATTATAAAAGTATATTTGCTTTTGAAAAAATGGGTAAATATAATGGTGTATACCATGTATTAAACGGTTTAATTTCCCCAATTGATGGAATATCTCCAAATGATATTAATATTCCATCATTAATTAAAAGATGTAAAAATTCAGATGATCAGATAGAATTGGTTATAGCATTAAAACCAACTATTGAAGGTGAAACAACAACACAATATATTAAAAAAGTATTAGAAGATAAAACAAGTGTAAAAGTATCTAGATTATCATATGGATTACCAGTAGGAACAGAATTGGATTATCTTGATTCCCTAACACTTGAAAGAGCATTTGAAGATAGAAAGAATATTGCATAAAATAATTATTAGATAATATAATTTACTATGATAAAAAAAATTATATTATGGTTAATAAAAAGAGTAACATTTGCATTTTTAATAATTTATGGTCTCGATTTATTATTAAAAGGTTTTAATATATTTGTTCCAATAAATTATTATACAGTTATTATTGTAACTTTATTAGGATTCCCAGGTCTAATATTATTAGCATTGTCTTTCTTCTTCTTATTATGAAGAGGCAAATATGAATGAAAAATTAAAACAATTTATATTATCTGGAATAAATGAGAAAAATCTTTCTCATGCTTTTTTGATTGAAACAAATAATTGCGAACAGACAATGAATGATATATATGAAATTTTTAAAGAAACTCAAACAATAGCGTCATCCTCATTGGAAAACAATTTATCAACGCTTGTAGTTAGACCTGAAAATAATAATATCGATAAAAACAAAATTTTAAATATTCAAAATTTTATAATTACAAAAATTATTAATTATACATACAAAATATATTTCATCATCAATGCTGAAAAAATGAATCAAGTTTCAGCAAATAAATTATTAAAGATTTTGGAAGAACCTTCAAGCAACGTTATTGGATTTTTAATCACTGATAGCATAAATTCAATTATGGATACAATAAAAAGTCGTTGCGAATTGTTTGAAAATATTTATGAAACATCATTACAAGCTGAAGTCAATGATTTAATAGACACATTTTATAAATTACAAAATTGTGATAATTACACGGCAATTTTATTAAAACAAAACTTTTTAAAATATGATAAAATTGAACTAGTAAATAAATTATCTGAAATAAAAACAGTTTTAGATAAAAATATAAATCAAAGTAATTACTTTTTAATTACTAAACATTATAAATTAATAGACGATACAATTAATAAATTAAATGCAAATACAAATGTTGAAATGTGCATAGATAAATTGATTATAGAAATGAGGAAATAGACATGGAAGTATGTGGAATTATATTTAAAGAAAATGGTAAAAGTTATTATTTTAACAAAAATAATGTTGAAATAAATTTAAACGATTATGTAATTGTTGAAACCGAAAAGGGAGAACAATATGGTAAAGTAGCTTTTATTGAACCTGAAAGTAAAGAAACACCCCAAAAAAATATTCTTCGTAAAGCTAGTAACGAAGATTATAAAAAATATCTTAAATCTTTAAAAGAAGCCAAAGAAGTATTGGTAGAAGCAAAAAAAATGTCTGACTCACTTAATTTAGAAATGCAATTTGTTGAAGCATCATTTACATTTGATCACAAACAATTAATAATCAATTTTATAGCGGATGAAAGAATTGATTTTAGAGAATTAGTTAAATTATTAGCTGCAAAGTACAAAGCAAGGATTGATCTTCATCAAATTGGTGTAAGGGATAAAGCAAAAGAAATTGGTGGACTTGGCCCATGTGGAAGACCATTATGTTGCAATTTATTTTTAAATAAATTAGAAACAATAACAATAAATATGGCAAAAAATCAAAATATCGCACTTAATCCATCAAAAATAAATGGCTCATGTGGAAGATTACTTTGCTGTCTTTCTTATGAAGACGAAACCTATAGTTGTTGCAAGAAAAAATTACCATCAGTTGGTTCACAAAAAGAATATAATGGTAAAACATATAAAGTTGTTTCATTAAACATTTTAAAAGGAACATACACTTTACAAGTCGACGATGAATTAAAGGAATTTAATCAAGATGGAACCGAATGTTGTTAATGATTTATTAGATTATGGATATAAAATTGTACAAAATCCATCTTTTTTTAAGTTTTCTTTAGACTCAATTTTATTAGCAGATTTTGTAAATATAAACTATACTGATAAAAAATTATTAGATTTATGTACGGGCAATGCTCCGTTACCAATTATTTTATCAAAAAATATTTCATCAATTTCTTGTATTGAAATTCAAAATGAAGTATACAATCTAGCTAAAGAATCCATAAATATAAATAATATAACAAATATTTCTTTAATAAACGATGATATTAAAAATTGGCAAAATTATTTTTCTCCATCAACTTTTGACATTATAACTTGTAATCCTCCATATTTTAAATATAATGAGACATCGAATATAAATGATAATATTATTAAATCAATTGCAAGACACGAAATTAAAATTACCTTAGAAGAAATAATTAAAATTTCTTCAAAATTATTGAAATCAAAAGGAAAATTAAACATAGTTTATCGACCTGATCGATTCATAGAATTAGTGAATTATTTAAAAAAATATAATTTTGGAATTAAAAGAATTGAATGTGCTTATGATGACTTTGATAAAAATTGTTCTATAATATTAGTAGAAGCAATGAAAAATGGTAAAGATGATTTAAAAATCTTACCACCATTATTAACAAAAAATTACAGAGGTGAATAGTAATATGAAATTAATAGTTGGATTAGGTAATCCTGGAAAAGAATATGAAAATACAAGACACAACATTGGTTATATGATTATAGATAACTTTGTAAATAGTGATAATTGGAAAAAAGAATCATTAGCATATGTATTAAAACAGACAATTAATAATGAAAACGTATTATTTATTAAACCAACAACTTATATGAATTTATCTGGTCAAGCTGTCCAATACTATCTAAATTATTATAAAATAGACAAAAAAGATTTATTAGTTATTCAAGATGATATGGATTTAGATATTGGTAAAGTAAGATTAAAACTTAAAAGTTCTGCCGGTGGTCATAATGGTATTAAAGATATTATTAAAAATATCAAAACAGATGAATTCTTGAGATTGAAAATTGGTATTTCTAAACCTACAAATGACACAATAGAATTTGTACTTGGTAAATTTCCTAAATCAGATTTAGAAATATTAAAAAATAATATGAATATGTATAATCAAATAATTACTGACTTTATAAATAATACTAAAATAGAAATATTAATGAATAGGTATAATTAAAATGAAATTTTTATCAAACATTTTTGATCAATTTAAAACAAATAATATTAGTGGATTAACTGATGAATTAAAGACACTATATATAAATTATTTAAGCAATAAATCTAATAATAACATAGTTGTTTTAACAAGTTCTCTTTTTGAAGCCACTAAATATTATAATAATTTGAAGACATATAAAGATAATGTCTTCCTTTTTCCAATGGATGAATTTTTAACATCTGTTGCTATTGCTGTATCTCCAGATTTAAAGATTAAACGTTTAGAAACCTTAAATAAAATAAATGAACCAGGGCAAAAAATAATTATTGCCAATTTAACTGGTTTTTTACGTTTTGTACCTAATTCCAAAAGTATCGATAAATTAAAGATAGATTTAAAATCTAATACAACTATAAATAGAGAAAATTTAGAAGAATTACTTTATCAATTCGGTTATACAAAAACATCTATTGTAACCTCATCAGGTGAATATTCTGTAAGAGGATTTGTTATTGATTTATTTCCATATAATTGTGAAAATCCAATCAGAATTGAATTATTTGGCAATGATATCGAAAAAATAAAAGAATTTGATGCCGAAAGTCAGCTTACAATCAAAGAAATTACAAACATTCAAATTTTACCATATAAAGAAATTTTATCAAGCGATAATACTTCTTTATACAATCTATTAGACGAACCAACTGTTATTAAAATTAATCCTGAATTAATTGAAAAAGCTAATCAAGAATTAGAAGAACAAATCTTTAATTATAAAATAGAAAAAGAAATTGATTCTAATTACAAATATATGTATAGCTTGTCAGAATTCAACATTAAAAACGAAGTTAATTTAGCTTCATTTAATATTTCTGGTTATTTAGATGTTAAATCTCAAACAATAGATAATTTTAAATCAAATTTTGAAAATTTGGAATTTTTTATTTCTCATCGCGATTCTAAAAAATCTACACTGTTTGCTATTAAAAACAAAAATTTAAAAGAATATTTAAAGAAAATTTTTCATTTTTCAACCGGAACAACGTATGAAGCAAATAAAATATATTTTATAAATGAAAGAATAAACCAAGGATTCATTATTGATAAATATATTGTTATCACAGATTATGATATAGATTCAAACAATGAAACAAGCATAAGATATCATAATCCCGTTAAAATTGGCCGTAAAATTAAAGATTTTAATGATATTAAAATTGGAGATTATGTTGTTCATGCAGCCCATGGTATTGGTATCTATGGAGGAGTAATTACATTAAATAAAAATTCTTTCGAAAAAGACTATATTTTAATTAAATATGCTGGAAATGATAAAGTATATATTCCAGTAGAAAAAATAAATACAATATATAAATATTCAGATGCTGGAAGTACCGCGCCTAAAATTAATCACCTAAATTCTACTTCTTGGGAAAAAACAAAAAGAGCAGTTAAATCAAAAATTAAAGATATTTCCGAAGAATTATTAAAATTATATGCAGAACGTTCAAAACTAAAAAGTCCAAAATATATTCAATATCCCGAAGACTTAATTTTTGCTGATAAGTTTGAATATACTGAAACACGTGATCAATTGAGATGTATTGATGATATTCTTAATGATCTAAAATCAGATAAACCAATGGATAGATTATTATGTGGAGATGTAGGATTTGGTAAAACCGAAGTAGCATTTAGAGCGATATTTAATACAATAATGAATGGTTACCAAGTCGCATATCTATGTCCAACTACAATTTTGTCAAAACAGCAATACAGCAATGCTTTAAAAAGATTTAAAGATTTTCCAATTAATATTGCGATAACAAATAGATTTACAACAACTAAAGAATTTAACAAAATTGTAAATGATCTTAAAGAAGGTAAAATAGATTTAATCTTTGGAACTCATAAGTTATTTAATGAAAAAATCGAATATAAAAAATTAGGATTATTAGTTGTCGATGAAGAGCAGAGATTTGGTGTAACTCAAAAAGAAAAAATCAAAGAAATGAGTAAAAACGTAAATGTTTTAACATTATCAGCTACACCCATTCCAAGAACACTTAAAATGGCGATGTCAGGTTTAAAAGATCTATCTATATTAGACACAGCACCAGAAGATCGTTACCCAGTTCAAACTTATGTTGTTGAAGAAAATAATGAATTAATTAAGGAAGCAATATACAAAGAATTATCCAGAAATGGACAAGTATTTTATTTATATAATAATGTTTCTAAAATAGAACAAGAAACATCAAAATTATCAAAATTAGTACCAGATGCTAAAATTTGCTATGCCCATGGTCAAATGAGTAAACAAGAATTAGAAAAAATAATTGAAGATTTTATTGATAAAAAATATGATATTTTAGTATGTACAACAATTATAGAAACTGGAATAGATATATCTAACGTAAATACATTAATTATAATTGATGCTCAAAATTATGGGTTGAGTCAGTTATACCAATTAAGAGGTAGAGTTGGAAGAACTAATAAAATTGCCTATGCATATCTAACATACAACAATTCAAAGATACTTAATGAAATAGCTGTTAAAAGATTAAATGCTATAAAAGAGTTTACCGAGTTAGGTAGTGGCTATAAAATAGCTATGAGAGATTTATCAATTAGAGGAGCAGGTGATCTTTTAGGTAGTGAACAAGCTGGATTTATTGATTCAGTAGGAATAGAACTTTATACAAAAATGATTGAAGAAACTTTAAATGAAATAAAAGGAATTCCTAAAGTAGAAGATGAAAGCGATACATCACTTATAGATATCGATACACACATTGATGAAACATACGTATCTGATGAAAGCGTAAGAATAGAAATACATCAGTTAATAAACTCAATAAAAGACTATACAACATTAACCAAAATTAAAGCTGAAATAGAAGACAGATTTGGTAAAATTAATGATAAACTTGAAATATACATGTACGAAGAATGGTTCGAAAAATTAGCTTTTAAATTAAAAATTAAGAATATTATACAAACCAAAACTTACATAGAGTTTTCTTTACCAGAAGATATATCTTCAAAAATCAATGGAGAAAAATTATTCTTAAAATTATATAATATTAATCCAAAATTTAAACTAAAATACATGGCAAAAAGAATAATCATTAATTTACCAATAATTAACTTAGAAAAGCATTACATCTATTATTTAGTTGATCTTTTGCAAGAAATCATATCTGATATGGAATAAAAAGAAAATTATTTTCCACACTAGATTTAGTGGTATATGTGAAAACAAATAATTATATAAGAAAAATAGATGAATTAGGAAGAATAGTAATTCCTAAAGAAGTAAGACACAAGTTAAAAATCCAAGAAAATGAAAATATAATGATTACTTCAGACGATTCAAAAATATTTATATCTAAATATTCATATTTAGAAAATTACTACAATTACATCAAGTCAATCGCGGAATATATAAATGAAATATATAAGTATGGAATAGAAATAACCGATCGAAATAAAAAGATTATTTCAATAAGTCCAAGTAATCATTTTATTGAAACTGAAATAATAATGAATTCAATTGAAATTGGAAAAGTAAAAATATATATCGAAAATAGCGCTGAAAATCAAAAATTTCTTAAATTAATATCTCGAATAATATCTTCATATTTTGATTATTCTTGATAAAATCAATATATTATGTTAGAATGAACTATATTGAACGAAGAAGGAAAGAGTAATTATTTAGTAAATACAAAGAGAGTTCTTACTTGGTGAGAGAGAATTATTTATTGATAATGAACATGGTTCCGGAGTTCAAACGTAATAATCGCGTTAAGATATAAGTGCATGAAATTCATGAATTAAGGTGGTACCACGGCCATAAGTCGTCCTTTAGTTTATGAATTTTTTTATTAGAAAGGAATACGAAATGGAAAAGAAAAAATACTATTTAACAACTCCAATTTATTATCCAAGTGCTAATTTTCATATTGGTCATTGTTATACAACAATAATTGCCGATGCCATAGCAAGATTCAAAAGATTAGAAGGATACGATGTCTTTTTTCAAACAGGAACAGACGAACATGGTCAAAAAATCGAGTTAAAAGCAAAAGAAGTGGGTAAGACACCTAAACAATATGTAGATGAAATAGTTGACAATGCAAAAGAATTATGGAAATCTTTAGGAATTAGTTATGATTATTTCATCAGAACAACGGACAAAAATCACGAAACAGCTGTTCAAAAAATATTTAAAAAATTATATGATCAAGGAGATATCTATAAAAGTGAATACAAAGGCTTATATTGTACTCCTTGTGAATCTTTCTGGACTGAAACACAACTTGTAGATGGAATGTGTCCTGACTGTGGTAGAGAAGTAAAAGAGGTATCTGAAGAAGCATATTTCTTTAAATTATCAAAATACCAACAAAATTTAGAAAACTTCCTAGAACAACACCCAGATTTTATTCAACCAACATCTAGAAAAAATGAAATGATTAATAACTTTATTAAACCTGGTTTAGAAGATTTATGTGTTTCAAGAACTTCATTCAAATGGGGTATACCAGTAGATTTTGACCCTAATCATGTAATTTATGTTTGGATTGATGCTTTAACTAACTATATTACGTCTTTAGGATACATGAGTGATGATGATACCAAGTTCAAAAAATATTGGCCAGCTGATTTACACTTAGTAGGAAAAGAAATAATCAGATTTCATACTATTATTTGGCCATGCATTTTAATGGCACTAGGATTAGAACTGCCTAAAAAAGTATTTGGCCATGGTTGGTTAATAATTAATGGAGGTAAGATTTCTAAATCACTAGGAAACTATAAAGATCCAAGAGAATATATCGAAGATTATGGAGTTGATGCAGTAAGATACTATGCTTTAAGAGAAGTTCCTTTTGGAAATGATGGTAACTTTTCTGAAGAATTATTAGTTGCAAGAACCAACTCTGATTTAGCAAATAACTATGGTAATCTATTAAATAGAACAATTTCAATGTTAAATAAATATTTTGATGGTGTAGTTCAACCAAACAGTAAACCAGAAAAAATCGATGAAGATTTAATAAATTTAATTAATAAATTACCAAAAATTGTAACTAGAAAAATGAATGAATTAAAAGTAAATGAAGCAATTATTGAAATAATGGATTTACTATCAAAATGTAATAAATACATTGATGATACAACACCATGGACCCTAGCAAAAGATGAAACAAAAAAAGAAAGATTAGGAACAGTGTTATACAATCTATTAGAAGGATTAAGAATTTCTTCTATATTATTAAAGGCATATATTCCAACATCTGCTGAAAAAGCTTTAAAACAAATTAATACTGAATTTACCACATTCGATGATTTAACATATGGTAAATTATTACCAGGAGTAAAAGTAAACTCTCCAGAAGTATTATTTGCCAGAATAGAAACTAAATAAAAGTATCTTGTTATAAGATGCTTTTTAATTTATACTAAAATAAGGTGATTTTAAATGTTAACAGATACACATTGTCATATTCTTTCTACAGAATATTATAATCCTCAATCAATAATTGATAATTTGTCATCTTCAAATGTAAAAAGAATAATTATAAATGGATACAATCAAATAAGTAATGAAGAGGTTTTAAAACTTATAAATAATCAAAATGTTTATGGTGCACTAGGAATTCATCCAGATAACATAGGCAAAAACCTCGACAAAGAATTAGATTATATTACTAAAAACATCAATACTAAAGGCATAATCGCTATTGGAGAAATAGGCTTAGATTACTATCACAATGATCAAAATAAAAATGAACAATTAAAATTATTAGACTATTTTTTAACATTAGCAGAAAAAAATAATTTGCCAGTAATAATTCATAATCGCAACGCCACTGA
Organism: uncultured Bacilli bacterium; assembly: GCA_934086935.1. GTDB lineage: Bacteria > Bacillota_I > Bacilli_A > RF39 > UBA660 > CAG-533. The sequence goes on along the minus strand of CAKOIQ010000003.1, from coordinate 34,387 downwards.
CGATCTGCTTAAAGTATTAAAACGTCATCATAATAAAGGAATAATCCATTGTTTTTCTGGCAGTCTTGAAACAGCAACTGAATTTATAAAACTGGGATTTAAATTAGGCATTGGTGGAGTAGTAACATTTAAAAATTCTAATTTGCCGGAAACCTTATCAAAAATTAACATAAAAAACATTCTTTTAGAAACTGATTCACCATATTTATCACCAGCTCCATTAAGAGGAACTATAAATGAACCTTTAAATTTAAACATAATTGAAAAGAAAATCTGCGAAATATATGGTTTATTACCTAAAGAAGTTGAAAATATTTTAGAATCAAATTTCAATGATATTTTTGACATCGAAAATTAAACATGATACAATGAAAAAAGATATGGAGCATGAATTATGAAAAGAAATATATTCAAATACTTTCGATTAATCATAATAACAATTACAATTTTATCTTTTCCATCAGTTTGTATTCCACAATCTGAACTAAAAAGTACAAATGATAATTTAAATAAAACTTTAGATTTACACGCAATGTCAATAAAGATTGAAGAGATTCAAAGAAATGATTTGTACACTCCTAAAGATACATACAATGGCGTTTTAACAGGTTATGCAGCTGATTGTCCATTATGTGGCGGAACTCTTGGCTGTACTGGTCAAAACGTATTAACAGATAGAATTACTACCTATAATGATAAAGATTATGGTACAGTTAGAATCGTTGCTTCATCGAGAAGTCTTCCATGTGGTTCAATAGTTCAATTTAATTTAAATAAAGCACCAATAACAGCTATAGTATTAGATAGAGGCGTAACTGGAACAGCACTCGATTTACTAGTTGCTTCTCAACAAGAAGCACTAACAAATGTTGGAAGAAAAGATATTTCATACAATATTTTAAGATTCGGATATACAAGATAGTTTAAACTATCTTTTTTTTATGATAAACTATTGGTGTGATTAATATGAAAGAACACATTTTTAAAAAGAAATATGGTCAAAATTTTTTAACTGATCAAGGCATACTACAAAAAATATATACATCAATAAATCCTAATCCTAATGATTTAATTATTGAAGTAGGCCCTGGAAGCGGTAACTTAACTAAATGGCTTCAAAAATATAATTGTAATATTATTTGTTATGAAATAGATGAATCTCTTAAAGAACAATTAGCATCAATTAAAAATGAAAAAACTCAAATATTTTTTAAAGATTTCTTAGAAGCTGATTTAACCTCTGATTTATCAAACATGCAATATGAGAACTTATATGTAATAGCAAACATCCCATATTACATAACAACCCCAATTATAAAAAAGATTACTTTTGCTAATATAAATCCCCAAGGATTAGTATTAATGGTTCAAAAAGAAGTAGCAGATCGATTATCAGCTAAGCCCCAAACAAAGGATTATGGATATATTACCGTACTTCTTAATTATTTTTATGATATAAAAAAATTATTTAATGTAAGTAAAAACTGTTTTTATCCAAGACCAAATGTTGATAGTGCAATTATTAAATTGACTCCAAATAATAAAGAGAAAACCGATTTTAATATTTTTAATAACTTAATTGAATCAGCTTTCCAATTTAAAAGAAAAAATTTAAGAAACAATTTAAAAAATTTTAATTTAGATATAATATCTTCGGTATTAGAAGCAAATAGCTATTCTCTAAATAACCGTGCTGAAGAAATACCAATAGAAGTATATATTGAAATATCAAATAAACTAAAGCAATAATATTTGCTTTTTTTTTGCATAAATTTAATAAGGTGGTATTCATGAACTTTCAAAAAGGTGACTATGTAACTAGAAAGAGTTATAACAATGATACAATATTTAAAATATTAAATATAAAAGATGGTATTTGTTACCTAAAAGGCGAAAATGTAAGATTATATGCTGATAGTCCTATTGAAGATTTAGTTTTATATACAGAAACCAGAAAAGATAATTTTGAATATAAAATAAATAATAACGATAATTTGGATCGTAATGAATACTTTTACATGCCAGCCAAAATTTTACATTGTGACGGTGATGAAGAATACTTAAACAGATGCTTAAATTATTATAAACAAAATAATTTAAAAGCATTTGGTAAAGTAGTTAACGAAGAAGAGCTTCCAAGCAAGATAAATAAATATTTAATAGAATGTAATCCAGATATTGTTATAATAACAGGACATGATGCATATTATCCTAAAAAAGGTTCAAAATCAAATATTAATAATTATAGAAATTCTAAATATTTTTGTGAATCCGTAAAAAAAGCACGAAAATACGAAAAAAATCACGATAAATTAATTATTATAGCAGGTGCATGTCAAAGTGATTATGAGGAATTAATAAAATGTGGAGCAAATTTTGCATCCAGTCCGAAACGAGTAAATATACATGCACTTGATCCAGCAATCATAGCTACAACTATTGCTTTAACAGACAAAATGAAAACAATAAATTTAATAGAATTATTAAATAAAACCAAGTATGGTTCAGATGGAATGGGAGGGGTTGTTTGTAATGGACTTATGTATGTGGGGTATCCAAGATGATTGAATCAATTAAAACGGATATAAGAAATCATTTAAATAAAGAAATAAAAGTCACTTCTAGAGAAAATCGCAATCGAAACGAAATATTTTATGGATACATTTCTGAATGTTATAGTCACGTATTTATAGTTTCAAATGGCATTGAAAAAAAGAGTTATTCATATTCAGATATTTTAAGTAAAGACATTTTAATTAATTTTTTATCATAAATATGTTGCATTTTGTTGCACAATGGATTAAAATTAAATTAACTAAAACAGTATAGTAGAAGGAGTGAATGTTATGAAAATTACATCTGTTAGTGTTAGAAAAGTTGAAAAAGAAGGCTCTCGTATGAAAGGAATTGCTTCTGTATTACTAGACGATGCATTTGCTGTACACGACATTAGAATTATAGAAGGAGACAACGGTTTATTTATAGCTATGCCTAGTAGAAAAACTGCAACAGGCGGATATAGAGACATTGCTCATCCAATAAATCCAGATGTTCGTAAACAATTTGAAGACGCTATTATTGAAGAATACAATAAAGCAGCTTAATAAGTAATAATTATTAATAAGCCTCATATTATTAATTAATAGGAGGCTTTTTTATGGATAAATTAATAGATGTACCGGCATTCACACATGTTGTGAAACTAAATGATCGTAAAAATATCATAATAAGTGGCATAAAAAAAATAATAAATTTTGATGATAAAGAATTTAATTTAGAATCAATTATGGGGAATATAATAATAAAAGGTGAAAATCTTGAAATAATAAAATTAGATACGGTAGACGGAAATGTATCAATAAAAGGAAAAATTAATAGTTTCTCATATAATGAAACATCTCAAAAAGATAATAGTTTATTGGTAAAATTATTTAGATGAAACAATTATTATTAATATTACTCTCCATTTTATTAGGATATCTATATGCTTATATTACAAAATTAAATAATACCAAAATGTTTATTTTGACAATGTTATTTACTCTAATTTATATTTATATATTATTTCTTTTAAATGACGGTATAATTAATTATATCTTAAAAATAGCTTTAATTTTAGGGTATATTTTAAATTACAAGTGTAAAACTTTAATAAAAAAGTGTAAACCTTAGAATTAGTTAATGCAAAATTTTAAAAAAATGATATAATCATAATACGGAGAGTGTTTGTCATGGGTAAATTAACTAAAAAAGATAAAAGACGTATCATGATCTGGTCATTATTAATAATAATAGTAATTTCTTATTTAGCTGTATTCTCTTATAATTGCTGGAATGGTATTCTTGCAAATCGTAAAGAAACTAAAAAACTTGAACAGTCTTATACTGCATTATTAGAGGAAGAAGAAGAACTAAACAGTGCAATTACTAAATTACAAGATCCGAATTATGTCGCTAAATATGCTCGTGAAAAATTTATGCTATCTAAAGACGGCGAAATAATTTTAAAATTTAAAGAAGATTGATAAACGGCTCCAAATATGTTAATATATTAGACACGGGGCCGTTTTTGGTTTCGACAAAATATATATTTTATTTTACATGCAAGTGGTTGCTATCCTAAATAGCAAAACAGTTAAAATAACTGACAATACAAATTATAATACAGCTCTAGCATTTGCCTAATAGTTGGCACGGAGCACTAGTTTAAGACTAAATCTACAGAGTTTTAAATTGGTTCATAATAGTAGATTATATTAAATAAATTGCTTGATTTATTTAATGAAAATTTTTAAGCTCAGCTAGTAGCAATTTAGATAATTTTCTTCCTACTAGTGAAATAACAAATTATCTAAACTTGTAGATTGTACTATAAAAATATTTTGGACAGCAGTTCAATTCTGCTCGGCTCCACCATATTGATTGATACTCGAACTTTTTGAGTTTAAGTAATAGATGCTAACTAGAAATAGTTAGTTTTTTTGTTATTAAAAACGAAAAGAACATACAGTTTATAGGTTAAAATCCACCATCATAAATGGAGATATTTATTATTAAGTATTTAATGATGGTAATGACATTTTATAAATGGATATTAAAAAAATTTAAAACTATAATGATAAAAATTTTAGCATAAAAAAACGAGCTACGACTCGTTTAATAAAACTAAAATTAACATATGCAAAGTCAATAATAGTATATAAAGGGGAAGAACTCTTTTGAAAGACAATATTATTTATTTTGTTTTAGGATCAAAAATAAAATATTTCTTCGGATTATTAAAATATATCAAAACATCTGGTGTTCCACTAGAATTAGTATTACCCCAGTTCAATTTCTTTTTAAAAAGTTGAATAGAATTACCATCATTAAGTTGACAATTGATAATCTACACTTTTTCCTTATCATTTATTTGCTTAAATTCATACGGAATATTCTGAATCAATGTACCATGCTTTTTTAATGATAAATACTTAAAAATACACTTTAATAAATAAATAATTGATAATAAAGTAACTATTAATATTATGTAATCATATTTACTATCAATAAAAAATGAACCTATTGAAAAGATTACTCCTAAAACAACAAAAAAAATATCTGACACTCTTACCTTACACCAAATATTATACATCTTTTAACAACCTCTAATTTAATCATACAATAAAAATTATTTACAGACTATAAAAAAGATAAAATGTTTATTTCAAAATGGCAATGCCGTAATATAATTTAATCAACTATTAGTTACTACTACCTATGAATTTATGCCTAGTGGTCGTTATATTCATACCAAAATACATCATTAGCAAATATGTTCAATTAGGTTGTACTTACATATATATCAGTATGCAATAAGACTGTATTTTATTTTTTAATATTTATTAACAAGATATTATTTATAAATTCAACGTATACAGTAATATAAACACTGTAAACATATTAATAGAATATTTCAAAAAATTATTGTATAATTACAATAGCTGAGAGTAATAATTATGGATTTAATAAAAGAAGAATCGGTGAGAAGTTTATATTATAAAACATTTACACCCAACAAAACAATTAATATTCTAGGCTTGGCGGAAAGTGAAAAACGATTTTATTAAATCCAGATTTAGGAATAATAAAAATAAGTATAATCGCTCAAACAGAATATAACGAATTATATAATAATTTACTTATAGAAATTAAAAATAAATATTTAAATAGTGATTTAATTAATGAAGAAGAATACCAAAAATTATAAATGAAATATTTAATTATTATTCTTATGGTAATATTCCTCAGGAGTTATAGTAAATAAGATTATTTGTAGAAGGAGAAATTTGTGAATAAATCGTGTTTAATTCTAGAAGGTGGCGCCATGAGAGGCATGTATACTGCTGGTGTTCTAGATATCTTAATGAAAAACCACATTCAATTTGATGCAATTATAGGCGTATCAGCTGGTGCATTATTTGGGATTAATTATAAATCTCATCAACCGGGAAGAGTGTACCGTTATAACTTAAAATATATTAGAAATAAAGATTATATGGGTATAAAATCATTTTTAAAAACTGGTAATATAATGAACAAAGATTTTTGTTTTGATAAATTAGTGAATGAATTAGATAAATTTGATTATGAAACCTTTAAAAATAATAAAACCAAGTTTTTTGTAGTGGTAACAAATTTATCTACTGGAAAAGCTGAATATGTAGAAATAAAAGATTTAAAAAATAATAAGGAAATGGAATATTTAAGAGCTTCAGGTTCAATGCAATATGTATCTAAAATTGTAGAAATAGATAATAAATGTTATTTAGATGGAGCAACTTGTGATAGTATTCCCATAAAGCACATGGAAAATTTAGGTTATAATAAAATAGTTGTAATAGGGACACGACCAGAAAATTATACCAAAAAATATAAACATCAACCATCATGGCTTTTTTATAATAAATATCCAAACTTTATACATGCTCTTAAATTACGTCCTGTTATGTATAATGAAACAATAAAGTATATAGAAGAAAAATCTAGAAAAAATGAAATAATATTTATTAGACCAAGTCAAAATTTAAAAATTAAAAGACTAGAAAAAAATAAAAAGAAATTAAAAATGTTATATGAATTAGGAAAAGCAGATGCAAATGCAGTGTTAGTACCAATCAACAAATACCTCTTAAAATAAAGAAAACTATCAATAACAATTGATTATTCATCAAAAAAAAGATAAAATATCATTGAGGAGGTATATAAAATGAAAGATAAAATTAAAAGTTGGATTATTCCTGTTTTAATTGTTATTATTCTATTAATTCCAATTATAGTGAATTTTGTTAATGGTCACAATGTAACTAATTACAATTATACAGAATACAAAGAAGCAGTTACAAAAGCTCAAAATTTAACATTATTCTATTTCGGACATACTGGTGCAGATTCTTATGATAAAATTAAAGAAACTTTAATTAATTTAAAAAATGAAACAAAAATTGAAGTAGCATCTGTAAATATTGATGAATTAACCGGAGAAGAAATTGACTCATTAGTAGAAACTAACAAGTTATTTGAAGAAGGAGACGTTTACGTATTTGCCGTTAACAATGAAGTAAGATTAATTACAAAAGACGTTGTTAATGAGTCAAACATCAATAAATATGTTGATAAATATGTAAATAATAAAATCGATGACTCTGAAGTAGCATATAAAACAGTATCTACTTATAAGGCTTTCATGAAAGTGGTTGATAGTAAAGAACCAGCAATGATTGTATTAGGACGTAATACATGCAGTTGGTGTAATAAATTTAAACCAATTTATAATGAAGTTGCTGCAGAAAATAAAGCAAATATTTATTATATAGATTCAGATTCATTTGATTCAACTGAATATAGTAAAATTTTAAAATCTGATTTAACTATTCCAGCATCTTGTACAAGTACTGGCAAAGAACAATCTCTTTCTGAAGGATTTGGTACACCATTAACACTTTTAACTAAAAAAGGAAAAGTTACTGGATGTATTTCAGGATTTACAAACAAAACCAATTTAATTAAAAAGTTACAATCAGTTGGAAATATTAAATAGAAAGGATTATTAAAATGGCTTCTACATATGAACTAGTAAAAGAGTTTAAAAAAAAATATAAAAGTACAGTTTGTTGGAGAATCAAAAAGCATTGCGCAATAGTTGATAATAACTTAAATCCAAACGAAAAAGTATTATTTGCCTTTGCTGCTCAAAATAATAGCAGTCACGATGCAATTTTCGACACAGCAGTTTTAGCTTTAACAACAGATCGTATTTTAATTGCTCAAGACCGTATATTATTTGGTTATAAACTGAATTCAATAACTCCAGATTTATATAATGACATGCAAGTATATTCAGGAATTTTTTGGGGAGCAATAACGATAGATACTATGAAAGAAACAATTGTATTTTCAAATGTTTCAAAAAAGGCGTTGAGTGAAATACAAATAAATATATCCTCTTTTATGATAGAAGCTAAAAAGAAATTCTATTCTAAAACAGATAAAAAGTAAAAAAGAATTCTTAGCGAATTCTTTTTTTAAAAGGTAGTGATTAAATGAAAAAATTATATTTTGTTTTATTCTTGTTTTTGTCTCTTATTATTACTTTTTTGATATTAACAAATTCTCCTAAAAATTATCAAATTGAATATAAAATTAAAGATATTGAAATTCTGGAAAAGTATCAAAAAACAACTAATGATTATCATTTCATATTAAAATATAAAGGTATAGAGTACCCGATGGTAATTCAAACTAAATACTCTAAAAAAAGAAAACTTATCCAAAGCATAAAAATTATCGAAGATGACAATGATACATGCTTAATGATTTATAGTAAAAATGAAAACCAAACTCTATGTAGTGATAAAAATGGTTTAAAAGATTATCATCTAATAAATAAAGAATTATATAAAAACAATTTTTTACCCATGAGGGAAGAAAAAATAGTGGATGATTATGAAAAAATAAACATATATAATAATAACCACAATTATGTAATATGGAATTATAAAGGATACATAAATATAAATGGTACCAGCTTTGAAGAACTAAGACTATTTGAAAAAGAAAATTATTCAACTATAAATACATATCAAGCAGAAAATTATTTAATAGTTCCAGATTATGATTCAAAATATTATTTTAATAAAATATATATTTTTGACACTGAAAAACAATTGTTAAATGATATAAATTTTGACTATGAGATTTCCTATGATCTTTTATATTTAGGTGTAGTAAAGAATAAGTTATATTTTATAGATAAAAAAAATAAAACAGAATACTTTATAAATCTAAAGAAATTTAATTTAAAAAAGGTAAAAATAAAAAATGATAAAATAGATTTCTATGAATACAAAGAATGGATTCAAAAAAACATAAAAGATGTAATAAATAAAGACATGACATTTAATTATTACGAGAGTTATACATATAAAATAATTGATGATATTTTATATCAAGTAATAGATGATAAACTTATAAAAGTAAGTAATCAAAAAATCACGGCAATAATTTCATATAATAATAATAGAATTTACTATCTTGTTGGGACTAAATTATATTGTTATAGTGAACGTGGCGAACAATTACTTCTAGAATATAAAGAATGGAAGTTTAATTATATAAATCAAATATTTATTTTTGATTAACAAAAAAGCCTAATGTGAATATCTTATATTAGGAGTGATAAAATGTTTAACATGTACAATATCAATAAAGAAACAGAATTAAGAGAAAATGAATATTTCAATTATTATACAATAAAAAAAGGAGACACTATTTACCAAATAGCGAGAGAATACAAAGTTAATCCTACTTTATTGGCTTTATTAAATGGATTAAATTCGACTGATTACATATATCCAGAACAAACAATAATGATTCCCAAAAAAGATTTTGCCTATTATATTACAAAAGAAGGAGATACTTTAAAAACAGTTAGTGATACATTTAATTCTAGTATATCTAATCTTTTAAAATATAATGACACAATCTATCTACAAGAAGGACAATTAATTGTTAATAAAATAAACTAATACGTTTATTTTATTTTTTTTATGATATAATGGTAGAAGAATAGGGTGTTAGTATGATATTAAAAAAACCATATGCTTTTTTAATTAAACATTTTAAATTAATACATTTAATTTTGTTATTAGTTATTAGCTATATCACACACAATTTTAATAAGATTCTTGATTTTTTTATTTCTTATAATAAATCAAGTTTAATTGTCCCGGAAAATGCAGCTCACAATTATATATCATTTATATTATTCTTTGCAATTTTAATAGTAATTGTATTCGGTATAATAATGTACATGCTAATGAGAAAAAAGCACAAACCAAATTCATTCTATTTATCATTAATTATATATTATACTTTATTATTCATAGGAGTATGTGTCGCACATAACATTATCAACAATTTATACTTTTCAACATTAACTCAACAAGAATCAAGAGCTTTAAGAGATATATATACTTTATTACTTGTACCCAATGTTTATTTTATAATCATAAGTTTAATTAGAGGTATTGGTTTTGATATCAAAAAGTTTAATTTTAGTAAAGATTTAGAAGAACTAGAAATAAAAAGCGAAGATAACGAAGAGTTTGAATTTGTTGTTGGAACTGATACATATAAATATAAAAGAAAATTAAGAAGAATATTAAGAGAATTAAAATATTATATTTTAGAAAATAAATTTTTTGTATCAATAATTGTTGGTACATTATCATTTATACTTATTATTGTAATAATTATAAATGTAAATTTTACCAATAAAACGTATAAAGTAGGAAGTACAATTAAAACCGACTCATTTACATATAAAATAAATAAAGCATACTTAACAGATATGGATTATTCTTTAAAAGTAATTCATGAAGATAAATATTATTTAATTCTCGATATGACTATTTCTTCAACATCATCTAATAGTGAAATTTTGTATCCAGAAAATTTCTATATGAAATTAAAAGATGGTAATACAGTTAAATATAAAACATCATTATCTTACTCTTTTTCAGATTTAGGGGTAACCTATAAAGGAGATCCAATAGATAATAAAGAAAACAAATATTTATTGGTTTACGAGGTTCCTAAATCACAAAAATCATTAAGATATAATTTGAAAGTATATGATACTTCAAAAATAAAAAATAATAATTTAGAAAAAATATTTAAAAATGTCAAAATTAAACCGGAAAAATTATTAACTAAACCTGCCGATACTTCAACATCATTAAATAAAGATTTAATTTTGGGTAATAATTTATATGGAAATACTACAATTAAAATAAATTCAGTAAAAAAGGCAACATCTTATGAATATTCATACGAATCATGTGATAATAATGGTGAAAACTGTATAACTAAATACGATTTTTTAACACCAACAAATTCGTTAAATCAAGTATTTTTAATTATAGATTACAAATTAACTCTTGATTCTAGTACAAATCTATATAATACACTATCTAAAACTGAATCAGCTAAAGGATTTTTTGATAGATTTGTTTATGTAAATTACGCTAAAGCGTCTAATAATATTAGTTCACCTGTTAATGCTATTAATATTCCAAGTCAAGATAATGTAATACTACTTGAAGTTACAAATCATATTAACAATTTAGCTACTTATAATTTAGAAATTAAATCTAGAGAAAACAGATATTTAATTAATCAAAATAACTCATAAGAGTTATTTTTTCTTTACTATATGACATATTATATAATGTGATATAAAAAAAGAATAATCAAGTGATTTAGAATAATTGACATTAAATAAATTATAATGTAAAATAATATTTGCAAGTGTTGTTATGGGGCTTTAGCCAAGCGGTAAGGCAAGGGACTGCAACTCCCTGAGCACCGGTTCAAATCCGGTAGGCCCCTCCATTGACAAATTTGTTCGAACTATTCGAACATTTATGATAGAAATCATCTCAATAAGAGGTGATTTTTTGTTTATCTAATCCTACGCTTTTACTTAGAAATTCTATTATAACCTCATGCTAAAAAATATGTTATATATCAAAATTTCCATACCTATTACATTCTGGAAGTAACAATTACATAAAAATTATATCAAGATTGAAAGTACTGTCTAATATATATAAAGAAAAAGATGACTACAAAAAAATTATATGTAATCATCCTTTAAAACTTATATATTTTTACCAGCACGCCTTGCTATACCATCAATATCTCCTTGTGAAAAATATGCGCCATATTCCTTTTGCATTAAATTCCATATTCTATTAAAATTACCAAAAATTTGATTTGCTGTATTTAAATTATAATTTTTTGGATTTTATCATCAAATCTACATATTTCAGGATTTTTATGGTTAATTCTATCATGCAAAATATCTTGTGGAAAAACGTTTACATTTGAAACCATCTGTTCCCAAAATTCCCTGAAAGTTATAATCTTATCGGCTTTTTTCTTTCCAAAAATAACATAAGCAATATTACGAAATGATCTTTCAATAAGTTTCTTGTCATCTTCACAGGTATAATAATATTTAGTCATAAAATACCTCCCACTAGTATACATAATAACAAATATTTATCAAAAAATCTTTGTGGTAAAGTAAATTTGTATTTTCTGATAATCAAAATATGTATGAATCTTTTTAACATAAAACCACAATAAAACAAATTTTTTCGATTTTATATTTATAAAAATTGACATTATAAATAACCATAGATATAATGAAATTGGTGAAAAAAATGAAAAACTGTACAATAATTTACAACCCTAATAGCGGACATGTATTCAAAACCAAATATTTAAAAGAATATAAAAAGATTTTATTAAAAAATGGTTATAATCCAAAATTTATCGGAACAGAGTATGGTGGACATGCCAAAGAAATTGTTAATCATTTAGAACCAACAGATTTAGTAATTTCAATGGGTGGAGACGGAACATTTAATGAAGTTATGTCCGGTAATTTAGAAAGGAAAAAACCTTTAATTCTTGCACATATTCCAGTAGGTACCACAAACGATGTAGGTGTAATGTTTGGTTATGGCAAAGATATCAAAAAGAATTTAAAATTGTTATTGGATGGAACAATTAAAGGAATGGATATATGCATAATTAATGGAAGGCCATTTGTTTATGTAGCCGGCTTTGGCAAATTTATGCAAATACCATACAATACTCCACGAAAATTAAAGAAAAAATATGGCTATATGGCTTATCTTCTAGAAGGAGTAAAAGACTTCTTTAATCCTACCAAAATGTATGATATTACTTATAAAGTAAATGGCATTGAAAAAAGAGGATTATATTCATTCATGCTAATTTCAAATGCTAATAGAATTGCTGGTATTAATAACTTTTATAAAGATGTAAAGCTAGATGATAATCAATTTGAAGTTTTATTTTGCAATTTTAAAAGACGTGTTGACATAATAAGAACATTTACAATTTTAATGACAACAGACGTCGAAAAAATTTCTGGAGTCGAATTCTATAAAACTAACCATCTCCAAATAAAATTTGCAGACTATCCTAAAAAAGCCTGGTGTATTGATGGTGAAAAACTAGATAGAGCAGTTCTAAACTATGAAATCTCCAATGTCAGAAACGTTAAAATAATGATACCTAAAAAGAATATTGATAAAATTTTTATAAATAAAAAAGTTTAAAATTTAATTTTTAAACTTTTTTTACTTATATAAATCCAAAAACAAAATAATGAAAGTGATAATAAAGAAATACTACCACCAATCCAGATATATGGAATTGTATATTTAATTGTAATATTATGAGAACCTTTATCAACATCAAAACCTAACAAAGTATTATTAATTTCATATGTATTAACTTTTTTACCATCAACATAAACATTCCATCCTTTATCATAAGGAATTGATGTAAAAACACTTTTACTTTCATCAAAATTACAATAAGCTTTTATTACATTTTCATCAAATTTTTCAATACTAACTTTATTATTAAGATAATATGCATACACTTCATTTAAGTTATTCTCATTAATACTATAAATCCAAATATCTTCATCATCATAATAATTAGAATAGCCAACATAAAATGTTAAACTATTATTTTCTCCTAAAGAATAGATAATATGATTTTCATTATAAGAAGAATTACTATATATTGTTAAGTCACTGTCATAAACGTAATCATGATCATTATCGTTATAATACATAACACCGTCAACAATTAAAACATCACATAAATAATTATTGTAGTATAAATAAAAGTTATTACTATCATTATTAACAGTATATTTAAATATTTTATGAACATCATCTTCATAATATAATTCTTTTTTATATACACTTAATTCTTTAAAAGTATTATCTATTCCAGAACTTTTTAATATAAAATCATTCTGATTATTAAAAGGATTTTCATAATTTGTATTCCAATTTTTTATATCACTATTTACACCAAACATTAATCCAACGTTGTATTTATTATTATATATTGTTAAATCATCACTATCATAATATAAAGAATAATGAGTAGAATCATTAACATTGCCAATTATATATTTAATATTAAATATCATGTCATAAATAGGTGTATTTACCTGATAATAGTAACTATTAATTTCATTTCCTGGCATTCCTAAGGCATGATTAATTACAGCCATATTTTCATAAGCCATAGAACTAAAAGTCATTTGTCCATAATAATTATACCAAGATGGATCATTAAACGTTTGTAAATTAACTCTTTCAATTCTATGCATTTCTGAATCGTTTTCTTTTATAAAATTAATACCTTTTTCCATAACATTATAATCATTATAAAAATCACTTATTGTTTGTGTCATATCCCAATTATTATTTAAACTTACACATGCTTCTAACACAACAGTAATTATACAAATGTATGGAATTATCCTTTTATAGGAATTAAAATGTAAATAAATAATATATGACAAGAAAAATATTGTACTAAGTCCATAATTCAAATAAATCATATCCCTAGATATATTTTTAAATGGTACAAACCAAACCAAAGAAATAAATATTAATGTTATAATATAACAAATATAACCATAAATAGGCTTCAAACCTTTAATCTTATATAAAGAATATGCTCCAATTATTATAAGTACAAAACTATATAAAAATGAATATCTATAAGGTAAATCATTTGGTACATGAAAAGCATGCCATATATAATCTAAAGGAGCTAATACAAAACTTAAAATGATAATTAATAATAATAAAGTATAGGCAAATTTAACCTTAATTTTAATATCAGAATTAAAATAAAAAGCAAATAGTAGCATCACAGATAATATTCCACAAGACACATTAGGCGCAGTAGTAACTCCAGATTTTAAAACGGTACTGCCAACGCCACTTAAATGATTAAATATGAATTCAATCGCAGTAAAGTCATAATATTGTGAAGAAGGCCAAACATCTCCAGTAGCACTAATACCAGACATTGCTTTAAACATTGGAATTAAGAAAACAGCACATATTCCCCCAGCGATAAGTGAAGCTAAGCCAAAAATCAAACATTTCTTTCCGATTTTTTTAAATTCAAATTTATTAGTTTTAATAAATAAATATGTTAAAAAATATAAAACGCTAAAAATACATATCATATAAGCAATAAAATAATTTGCAAATAACATAGTAACTAAACTAATAATATATAAAACAGGCTTCTCTTTATCAATAATGTATTCAATTCCAAGAATAATAAGAGGAAGCAACACAATTCCATCTAACCACATTATATTCCAATAATATGCAATAAAATATGCACAGAATCCATATAATAAAGAAAGTGGAATAAACATCTTATATTCTTTATTAAATTTATTTTTAAGTAAAATACTCATAGTAACACATGAACAAATTGCTTTAAAGCCTATAATTATTGAATACGATGTTAATAAATGACTTCTTTTAAACAATAATAT
Organism: uncultured Bacilli bacterium; assembly: GCA_934086935.1. GTDB lineage: Bacteria > Bacillota_I > Bacilli_A > RF39 > UBA660 > CAG-533. The sequence goes on along the minus strand of CAKOIQ010000003.1, from coordinate 18,921 downwards.
TATAATATTAAAAGGACTAGACAAATAATTGAAAAAATTTCTAAAAAAAGGAAGTCCCATTCCCATATTAAAAGAATACAATAAATTACTACCATTTCGAATTCTATCATATAATTCGCCAAGCATCGGTCCATATTGATGATAAAAATCAATTGTTAGCATCGATTTATTTCCAAATGGTGATATATCTTGCAAAATAAATATACCAATCATAATACACATCGAACTAAACAGAGTAATTAATATATAACTATGTTTTTTAAAAAAATAGTTCAACTTTTTTAATTGTTTTTTAACATTTTTCATAAGTCCTCCAAGAAAATTATAACAATAAAGTGCTTAAAATAATATCTTTTTCTTGCAAAAATCCTTTAAATGTTGTATTATTAATCGAGTTCGAAAGAAGTTGGTTATATGGATAAAATTATTAATATTGCAGTAGTTGCTCACGTAGACGCTGGTAAAAGTACTCTTGTTGATGCTTTACTTGAACAAAATGGAGCATTTCGTGAAAATGAAGCGGTTGTAGACTGTGTAATGGATAGCAATGATTTAGAAAGAGAAAGAGGAATCACAATCTATTCTAAAAATTGTGCTATAAGATATAAAGATTATAAAATTAACATTGTAGATACTCCTGGTCATGCAGATTTTTCATCAGAAGTTGAACGTGTTATTAAGACAGTTGATACAGTAATTCTTTTAGTAGATTCAGCTGAAGGTCCAATGCCTCAAACTAGATTTGTTTTAAAGAAAGCTTTAGAACATAATTTAAGACCTATCCTATTTATTAATAAAATAGATAAAAAAGATGCAAGACCTGAAGAAGTAGTTAATATGACATTTGATTTATTTTGTGAATTAAACGCTTCAGATGAACAATTAGATTTCCCAATTATCTATGGTGTAGCAAGAGAAGGAATTGCTAAGTACTCATTAGATGATGACAGTACAACAATAGAACCATTATTAGAAACAATTCTTAAACAATGCAAACCATATGAAGGATCAGTTGATGATAAATTACAACTACAAATTTCAAACCTATCATATGATGATTATATTGGAAGATTAGGTATCGGAAGAATTACTAAAGGAAAAATTAAAAATGGCGAAACAGTTTCATTAGTTAAAAATAATGGTGAAATAACAAACTTTAAAATATCTAAATTATTTGTTAATGAAGGAATTAAAAAAGTAGAAAAACAAGAAGCATATTTTGGTGATATTGTTACAATAGCAGGTTGTTCACACATATCTATTGGAGATACAGTTAATGAATTAAATTGTATTGATCCATTACCTCCAATTGAAATTGAAAAACCAACACTATCAATGAATTTCTTAGTTAACAATGGTCCATTCGCTGGACAAAGTGGTAAATTCTTAACAACAAGACACATAAGAGAACGTTTACAAAGAGAATTAGAAACAAACGTTGGTTTAGAAGTTGAAGAATTACCATCATCAGATGGCTTTAAAGTAAGTGGTAGAGGTGAACTTCATTTATCAATTTTACTTGAAAACATGAGAAGACAAGGTTATGAACTATGTGTAAGTAAACCTCAAGTTTTATTTAAAGAAATCGATGGACAAAAATGTGAACCATACGAAACAGTAATTGTTAATACTCCAAGTGATTATGCAAGTACAGTAATTAATGCATTACAAGAAAGAAAAGCAATGCTACAAAAGATGGAGACAGAAGAAAACTATACTCACCTAGAATTTGAAGCACCTACAAGAGGTTTAATCGGCTATAGAAGTGCATTTATAACCGATACTAAAGGTGAAGGAATAATGATTAGAAGCTTCTCTGGATACAAACCATATGCAGGTGTAGTTCAAAGTCGTAAAAACGGAGTACTTGTAAGTATGGAAACTGGTAAGAGTTTAGGCTATTCATTATTTAACTTACAAGAAAGAGGAACCTTAATTATTGGACCAGCAGTTGATGTATATGTTGGAATGATAGTTGGTATTAATAATAGAGATAACGATTTAAATGTCAATCCATGTAAAAATAAAGAAATGTCTAATACAAGAAGTAAGAGTAGTGATGAAGCTATCGCTTTAGTACCTCCTAGAACATTCTCATTAGAAGAAGCTCTAGAATTTATTGAAGATGATGAATATGTCGAAATCACTCCTGATGTAATTAGATTACGTAAAAAGACATTAGATCCTAAAGATCGTTTTAGAGAAAACAGATAATATCTGTTTTTTTCTTGTTTGATTAACATATATTTAAATGATATAATTAAATCAGAAAGAAGGTACGAAATGGAATTAAAAGGTAGTAAAACAGAAGCTAACCTCTTAGCAGCTTTCGCTGGTGAAAGTCAAGCTAGAAATAAATATACATACTATGCATCTCAAGCGAGAAAAGATGGATATGAACAAATAGCAGCAATTTTTGAAGAAACTGCAAACAATGAAAAAGAACATGCTAAATTATGGTTTAAAGAATTAAACGGAGGAAAAGTTCCTAATACATTAGAAAATTTAAAAGATGCTGCCCATGGTGAAAATTATGAATGGACAGAAATGTATAAAGAATTTGCTGAAACTGCTAGAGAAGAAGGTTTTGATCAAATTGCTGAATTATTTTCTCAAGTAGCAATTATTGAAAAACATCATGAAGAAAGATATTTAAAATTAGTTGATAATATTGAAAACAATCTTGTATTTAATAAAGGTACAGAAACAGTATGGATTTGTAGAAACTGTGGACATGTATACTATGGAGAAACAGCTCCAATAATTTGTCCAGTATGCAAACATCCTCAATCTTATCAAGAAATGAAAGCAGAAAATTATTAACGAAAAAACTTCAGTTTAAACTGAAGTTTTTTAAATATCTTATTCCTTAAAAATATGAGAAGGAATAAATTCTTTAGATAACAATCCTTTAGATTGTATTCTTTTAAAAGCGTTATCATTAATAACTAAATCAAACTCTCCAATAAATTCATATAATGTAGGTTTAAAATCAAGTTTTTCTTCGTTAAAAGTCCAATATTTAGAGGCTTGATTGAAATTACTAGCAACACCATTCAAATCTAAAAAGTCATAATCATTTTTATATCTATCAATTAAAGCTTTAAATAAATAGTAATTAACATTTAAAGATGATTCATTCTTATCAATGCCATTAGCAATAACACTAACTCTGTTTTTATACTTTATAATTATAGCACCGCCTACATACTTGTATTTATTTTTCTTCAAATTATCTGTAGCAGCTACTAACTCATTTTTATAAGCAATTAAATTTTTATCAGATTGCATCTTATTATTTAAATTTTGTTCACTATTATCATTTTGAATTAATTCATTCCAATAATTATTTAAGTCTAATTCCTTTTGATATCTATCTCTTGCATTAATCAAACAGTCTTCAAAGTCTGCTTTAACAAGTAATAGTTCTGCATCACCATCTTGATAAATATTTAATAAACTTCTAAAAAAATTTACATTCTCTTTAGTCTCATTTTTAATAAAATCATAAAAAATATTAACATCTTTATTTGTTGCTTCTTCAATAGTCAAACCATTTTTACTGGCAGCCTCGATCTTGGCTACACATCCATCATCTAATTTATTAATATCAAAAGTTTTAAGATTAATATAAGGACTAATTCTAGGATAAATAAAATCTAAAGGGACAATTTCTCTTCTTCTTTTAAACCCAATATCTTTTAATACATCAATAATCTTAACATTTTGATTGTACATAGGTGTAAAATTACGACTAGTATCAATTTCTCCAATGATTATTTCGGGATTTATTTTAATAAACGCCATCCCTTTTTTCTTATAGTACATGAACAAATCTTTAATAAAAAGTTTAACTAGTTCTGTATTATAATAATCAATTAAAAAACCTTTAGGTGCATATGCAAATCTAGCTCCACCATCAATCTTTTTATTAACTACTAAAGAAGCTGCTACAAGATTGTTACTGTCATCCTGGTATCCGATATATTCATATGAATATCCCTTTTCACCCATCAATCTAGCGTACTTAGAATTTTGACAATAGTTTCTAAGGGGATGTGTTGAAGCAAAATTATCAAATTCAAGAATGGTAAGTTCAATTATTCTCATAAAAACACCTCTATAAAATTATACCATACAATGTAAAGTCCCGTTAATAAACTTGCTAATGATTTACAATTAATTTATAATTTTAATAGAAAGTAGGAGACAAACATGACAATTAAAAATATTATTTCAAGAGAAATACTTGATTCAAGAGGTAATCCGACTGTAGAAACTGATTTATATCTTGATAATGGCCAAATGGTAAGAGCCAGCGTTCCTTCTGGCGCATCAACCGGAGCTAATGAAGCACTCGAACTTCGTGATAAAGATCCTAATAGATTTCTAGGAAAAGGTGTATTAAAAGCGGTAAATAATGTAAACACGATAATAAAAGACGCTTTAATCGGTCATGAAATTAACCAAAAAGAAATAGACACAATATTAATAAATTTAGATGGAACTAAAAATAAAAGTAATTTAGGTGCAAATGCAATACTAAGTGTTTCACTATGCATAATGAAAGCCCAAGCAATTATTAATAATAAAGAAATATATGAATTATTTGAAGGACCATACACCCTTCCTTATCCAATGATGAATATCATAAATGGTGGTGTTCACGCTTCCTCAGGATTAGAAATCCAAGAATTTATGATTGTTCCTCAACAAAAAACTATGAAAGAAAGAATACAATGTGGTTCTGAAGTTTTTCACCATTTGCAGCAATTGTTGAAAGATACCGGCTTTTCCACAGCGGTAGGAGATGAAGGCGGCTTTGCTCCAAATTTAAGTACAATAGACGAAGCGTTCAATTTTATTGTTCAAGCTATAGAAAAAGCTGGATATATTCCTAAAAAAGAAGTTGGCATTGCAATTGATTGTGCTGCTTCAGAATTTTATGATGGGGAAATGTACACTATTAATAAACAAAAAATAACTAAACAGCAATTAATAACTTTTTACAAAGAATTAATAAAAAAATATCCAATTATTAGTATTGAAGATGCATTTGCTGAAACTGATATTGAATCAATCAAAAAGTTAACAAACGAAATCGGCAAAGATATATTGCTAGTAGGAGATGATTATTTTGTTACTAATATAGAATACTTACAAAAAGGAATAGATGAACATTATAATAATTCAATACTACTTAAAGCTAATCAAATTGGAACAATTACCGAAATGTTAGAAACAATTAAATTGGCAAAAGATAACAATTTTAAAACCATTATTTCTCATCGTAGTGGAGAAACCGAAGATACATTTATTGCTGACTTAGCAGTAGGATTAAATCTTGGATATATTAAAACCGGATCTATGTCTAGAGGCGAACGCATTGCTAAATATAATCAATTATTAAGAATAGAAGAAAAACTAAGCTAATTGAATGCTTAGTTTTTTTTATAATAAATCTTTAAATGTTTTTAATAAATAATCAGCTTCTTTTTTCTCTTCCTCGTTATACTTATCATAGTAAGAATTGATAAGATTAACCGCCAATAATAAATATCCCTTTTTACTATTATCTTTAGATACTTGCATCATATACTTTTTAAAATATAATTTAGCCAAATCAATAGAAGCAGAATACAGATTATTATTTATTGCTTTTTCATAATATTCAATTGCATCATCAAATCTAAACTTGTTTTCATAAAGTTTAGCTAACTTATATTGAGCATCACTTTTATTATAATTAGCAATGAATTTTAAATACATTTCAGCATCATCCATATTATTTTCTTCCATTAAAATTTTAGTAAGATGTTCACTTGATATTATAAATTTGGCATCAGCACCAATTTTGAAAAATTCTCTATAATCAAAATTTCCTTTCTCCTTATGTTTATAGTAATAAGTTGCGATATTTTCCATTGCCGCAATATTTCCTAATCTGACAGCCTTATAAGAATAATTTAAAGCATATTCAATGGATTTTTCTTCATTAACTGTTCCGTCATCATTTACAACCGCAATTTTATGAATAAAAAAATATTTGCCTATACTACAATAAGCTTTAGAGAATTTTTTAATATGTACCAAATATAAATTCAATTCAAAAGCTAATAGAGTACAATTACTTTCAAATTCATTTTTAGCATCCAAAACAATGATTTTATCTTCAAAAACATTACGTATATTTTTTAATATATCTTTAAGTTCTCTTATAATATTATCATACTGATCTTTATTTAATTCATAGTGTTCAATAATAAAAGCTAGTTCCCATAAATTACAAGCCATATTCTTACCTTTTAAATAATATACGCATCTTTCTATATAATCATCATAAACCACCGAAGCATATAAATGACAAGCTAAATCATTACCTAAATCAGCAGCCATTTTAAGAATTATACCTCTCGTAACATTTGTTTTAGCTAAACACAATGCTTCTTGAAGTAGTCTTTCTGCTAAAATTTTAGGTGTATTAGTTTTATAATTTATTGCCGCATGGCCAAATAATTTATAAAGCATTGCAGAATAATTGGCTTTATCAAATTCATTTTTTATACTGTCACTTTCATTATTGTTAAAATAAATAAAAGAACATAATCCACATAACTTTTTATAAAATAATAATGAATTTTTAGATTTATTAATTTCACCATGAACTTTATTAAAGAAATTCATAAGCTCATTTTCATAAATCCCATTACCAATGTCATCCAAAATGTATATATTACTTTCTTCTTTAGCAGATAAATATTTTAAAATTCTATTTAAATATGAATCACGTATATCATCACTTAAAGAAGCAAGAAGCTCATTATAAAATCCTCTTAGATTGTTAAAATTTGAGTTTATATTGTTATCTTTAAGAAAATTAACAATTAACTCGGGATAAGTTTTAATATTAATTGAATCTAATAATTGACTATCCACAGTATCACCCCATCGGGCTTATTATAACACATCAATTTTTGATGTCCAGAAGTATTTAATAAATTCTCGGAATTTTTTAAAATAATTAAGAATTTTTTTTCCTAAAAAAATTAAATAAAATCAAATAATATTAAAGCAGGAGGAAAAAATATGAAAATTGGAATAGGAAATAACATAACAAAAGAAGGAAAAAATAACTTAAAAAAATATTTTAAACAGAAAGGATACAAATATTTAGATTGTGATGAATTTTTAAAAAGCCCTACAAAAATATATTGTGAAAAACAAAAACTAGATGATGAAGTGGAAAAATATCTAAAATATGACAAATTAGTTATTGATTATACAAAATTAGAATATTATGGAGACTATATTAATAAATGTGATTATATTATAAATATTACTTCGGCAACATCTTCAGGAAATTTAGGAGTTGAAAGATCTGAACAATTTATTATATATAATTGTCCAAAAGAAAAATATTATCATCTTAATATAAATCTTAAATATGATGATTGGAAAAAGATTATAGAAGAAAAAATTAATTATAATTTTAAAAGCAATGTAGTTGTTACAATGGTAGCACCCGTTTATAACACATCAAAATATTTATCAAAATGTATAACTAGTTTAATAAACCAATCATATAAAAAAATTGAAATAATTCTAGTTGATGATGGTTCTACTGACAATTCACCACAAATTTGCGACGAATTTGCTAAATTAGATAATAGAATAAAAGTAATTCACAAAAAGAATGCCGGATTAAGTGAAGCAAGAAACAGTGGTATAGATGCGGCTACTGGCCAATACATTTGCTTTATTGATTCTGATGATTTTGTTGAAAAAACCATGGTTGAAGATATGTTAAGACAAATTACAACCATGAATGCAGATATCTGTGAATGTGGCTTCTTTATTCATAATAAAGATAATACTATAATAGATTATTCACTAATAATTAAAAACTTTAAGTATTTAAATAAAAGATACGATTTATTAAATGAATATACAACTGCAGGATTAACCATCGCCTCATGGAATAAAATGTACAAATTAAATAAAATAAAAAAAATAAAATTTAAAAATGATTTCTTTAAAGAAGATACAGATTACACATTTAGATTATGTGATAAAGAATTATCATTTACTCAAATAAATAGACCATTATATCATTACATAAAAAGAGATAGTGAATCTTTAACAGCTAGAAAGTTTTCAGAAAGATTCTTTACTCTTAGCGTATGGGGTGAAGAAAAAGCAAAATATTTAATTAAAAAAGGTAAGAAATATCAAGATATAGCAGATAAAATCCTATATAACAGTTATGTACATATTTTAAAATATTATCTAAGAGATTATAATAAAAAACTATTAAAAAGAAATGAATATCATAAAGAAATATTAGAGGTTTATAATAAATTAACAAAATTATTGATAAATACTCCAAATGTTCAAAAGTATAGAGATTTAAACAATATAATTTTATTATTAAATATATTTATTGATAAAAAAATAATATCTAAAAAAGAAATATATAAACAAAAAATTCATTGTATAGGTATATTATGGAATTCACTAAATAACAATCAAAAAGATGAAATTATTAGTCGAATTCGTCAAAATGGTAAAATAGAAGAAATAATTAACATTGATTTAAAAGATAAATATGAAGATTTTATAAAAGATATTTACGTTGAAAATCATGAAGCAGAAGGTGTTAGTTTTATCAAATACGCAACATTATATAATCAATTTGAAAACAATGAAATAACCATAATTAATTTTGAACCAGAAGTAAGTTTCTATGAATTTACAAACAATACAAAAGGATTTCAATTTATTAATTTAGCTGAATTAAAAAGAAACATCAGAAAAGACTATAAAAATAAGATTAGAAGATATGCTTTCGATAATATATTTCATCTAACTATGAACAAAGAAGAATATGATTTAACTGAAAAAGTTTTAAAAAAATATGTGAAAGAATATAAGTGTATAAAATATGACAAACAATAAATTAACTACAGTGATAATTAAAAAAATGTATTATTGTGCTTTTAATAATGTTCCAACAAAATTAGGAATAAAGAAACTAAGTGGCGGTTTAAAAAATCTTGTATATCTTCTTGACGATGGTCAAAAGTACTATGTACTAAAAACAGAACCAATTAATAAAAAAATAGCACCAATTGATAAAAATACAATTTGGTGGGAAGCACAAATATTAAAAGAATTAAAAGATGTTATACATAATATACCTAAACTTATTTATTATTCAGATGGTTTCGAAGAATATAATCATCCATTTTTAATAATGAGTTATATTGAAGGCAACAATTATAACGACTGTAAAGAAAATATTAGTAAAGAGCAAAAAAATAAAATATCATATGAACTGGGTAAAATCACATATAAAATAAGTTCAATCAAAAAAGATAAATACTTTATTCCATCATTTCCACAAGAAGTGTTTAATAATAACTATGAACTTGTCAAATTTATGTTTCAAAGTATCTTAAAAGTATATAAAACACATCATATAAATATCGAAGGAATAACTGCATCAGAAATACTATCATTGGTTAAATCAAAAGAAAAAGAATTAAAAAAAGTTAACCAAATAAGTTTATGTAATACTGATTTATGGGACGGCAACATCCTAGTTAAAAATGGTAAAATCTCTGGAATATTAGATTTTAATGATACATTTTATTGTGATGAATTAATGACCTTTTATTTTCATTTAACTGATTGCGAAAAGGATGAATACTTTTTATTAGGTTATAATAACAAAAAACTTAATTATGATGAAACTGTTCGAATAGAAGTATACAGACTATATTCATTATTAAAAATGATTACTGATTGTGAAATAAAAAATTATGGTAGATTTGGCAACATGTATACAAAATTTTCCGAGCAATATAAGAAGTTATCTAACATATAAACAGATATTATCTTGCAAAACTTAAAACTTTATGTTAAATTATAACATGTCAGGTGATTATATATGGAAACAGCATTATTAATTATATCAGTATTATTAATTGCATTAGTATTATTACAAAGTAATAAAGCAAGCGATGCCAGTCAAATTATCTCTGGTGGAAATACTGAATTATTTTCTAATCAAAAAGAAAGAGGTTCTGAATTATTACTAAGTAGAATTACTTTAGTATTAGGTTTAGCCTTCTTTGTAATGTCTTTCATAATTTATATGAGTTAATCAAATGCCTACAAAAGGCATTTTTTTAATTATTAAAATAAATATATGATATAATCAAAATGGTGAAAAGTATGAAAAATAATATATTAGAAGTATTAAAAGACAAACATGAAGCTCAAACATTAATTCAAATTAATGATTTGCTAGGTTTATCTAGTGCCGAAGAATTAAAACAAGTAGAATTAACATTAGAAGAACTAGTAAATGAATATAAAGTATTTAAAACTAAAAAAGACAAATACATCTTATATGATAATGCTCCAGGAATTAAAGTTGGAAAATTAAGCGTTAATAAAGCCGGAAATGGATTCCTGTTACAAGAAGGAGAAGATATTTACATTGATTATTGTAACTTAAATAGTGCAATAGATGGAGATGAAGTTCTTGTTGAACTAATTAAATATAAAGGAAAAGAAGAAGGTCGCGTAGTTAAAATATTAAATCGTAATACTAAAAATATTATCGGTGAAATCTTATTTAAAGATAAAAAACCAACTTTAATCTTAGACGATAAAAAGAAAAAAATAACCGTAGAATTAGATCCTAATACAACTAATAATTGTGTAGACGGTACTAAAGTAGTAGTAAATTTAGTAAAAGAAAAATCTAGAAATAATTATATTGGTAAAGTTGTTAGCGTCATTGGCCATAAAGATGACCCAGGAGTTGATATTAAAACTATTGCTTATAAACATGAAATTTACGAAGAATTCAGTAAAGAAGCCATTGATCAAGCAGAACATTTACCAACTGAAGTTCAAGAATCAGAACTAAGAGGAAGAAAAGATTTAACAAACGAAATGATTTTTACAATTGATGGTGATGATACAAAAGATATAGACGATGCCATAAGTTATAAAAAACTAAAAGATGGTACTTTTGAATTAGGAGTTCACATTGCTGATGTATCACATTATGTAACCAAAGATAGTCCTTTAGATCAAGATGCCTTTAGAAGAGGAACGAGTTCATACCTAGCATATTCAGTAATTCCAATGTTACCACATTTATTATCAAATGGAATTTGTTCATTAAACCCTAACGTTATCAGATTAACTTTATCTTGCGTTATGAACATCGATCACAAAGGTAATATTATAAAATATGATATTTTTCCAAGCTATATCAAATCAAGAAAACAAATGACATATAAAAAAGTTAATGACATCATTATGAGAGATATTATTGCAGAAGATTATGAACTGTATGCAGATACTTTAAAAGAAATGAATAATTTAGCTCATATATTAAGAAAAGCAAAAGAAAATAGAGGATACATTGATTTTAATATTGATGAACCCAAAATAATTTGTGATAAAGATGGAATATGTACAGACATTATTAAAGTTGAAAGAGAAGATGCTGAAAAATTAATTGAGGACTTTATGATAGCCGCCAATGAAACCGTTGCAAGTCATGCTTATAACATGGGAGTCCCATTTATTTATCGTGTTCACGGGGAACCAAAAAAAGAAAAAGTTGATGACTATCTACATTTAGTTAGTTTAATGGGATATAAAATAGTTGGTAAATTTAAAGATATCAAACCAACTAGTTTTCAAAAAATTCTTGCTCAATTACAAGATAAACCCGAAACTCCAATTTTATCAGAATTATTATTAAGATCAATGCAAAAAGCAGTTTATTCAAAAGAAAATATTGGACACTTTGGCTTAGGCAGTAAATGCTATACTCATTTCACCAGCCCAATTAGACGTTATCCAGATTTAACAGTTCACAGATTATTAAGAACTTACTTTTTTGAAAATAATATGGACAACCAAACAATTAATTATTGGGATAGTAATTTAGATTACATTGCTTTAAATTCTAGTGAAAGAGAACAAGCTGCTATCGATGCAGAACGTGAAGTTGATGATATGAAAATGGCAGAATTTATGGAAAACCATATCGGAGAAGTATTTGAAGGAACTATCAGCACAGTTACAAATTTTGGTATGTTTGTCTGCTTATCAAATTTAATTGAAGGATTAATTCATATAAATACATTAGAAGGTGACTACTATAGTTATGTACCAGAATTATTTTCTATAGTTGGACAAAATACTAAAGTAAAATATCGTTTAGGCGATAAAGTTAAAGTTAAATGCATAGGAGCAAGCAAAGCCGCAGCAACAATTGATTTTGTATTATTAGAGGGTGATAAACGTGGAAATAAAAAACCGCAAAGCAAGTTATGATTATTTTATTGATAAAGAAATAGAAGCTGGAATTGTATTAACCGGTACCGAAATCAAATCACTACGTAAAGGTAGTGCTAATATTAAAGATTCATACGCCAAAATTAAAAATGATGAAGCTTATCTTTTGAATATGTTTATTGCAAAATATGACGAAGGTAATAGATTTAATCACGAAGAAAGAAGAACTAGAAAATTACTTCTTCATAAAAATGAAATTAAAAGATTAAAAGAAGATAGTGATAAAGAAGGATATACACTAATTCCTTTAGAAGTATATTTAAAAAATAATAAAGCTAAAGTAAAAATTGGAGTTTGCAAAGGTAAACATAACTATGATAAAAGAGCTTCATTAAAAGAAAAAGAATTAAAGAAAGCTATAAAAGATGTCTATTAAAAAACTTCTAATAATTATATTAATTTTAATTCCAATTAATATTTATGCAATTTCATCAGCTCCAATAGACATAACAACTATGAGTATGGAAGAAATATCAACTGCACTTGATAATAATATAATTACAAGTAAACAATTAGTTAATATCTATTTAGAAAGAATAGATGCTTATAAAGATTATAATGCCATAATATCTATTAATGAAAATGCCTTAACTCAAGCCGAAGAGTTGGATAAAGAAAGAGCAACCGGTAAAGTAAGATCGTCTATTCATGGTATTCCTATTATAGTTAAAGATAATATTGATGTATTAGGCATGCCAACCACATCTGGAACTAAATCTTTACAAGATAATTATCCTAAGCAAAATGCAGAAGTAATTCAAAAATTAATTGATGCAGGAGCCATAATACTAGCTAAAGCAAACATGTCAGAATTAGCATTCTATGCCAGTTCATCTAAAAGTTCATATGGTACCGTAAAAAATGCATATAATTTAGAATATACTCCTTATGGATCATCAGGTGGCTCAGCTGTCGCGGTAGCGGCATCTCTAGCTTCAGCAGCTTTAGGTACAGATACCAATTCATCAGTAAGACTACCGGCCTCAGCAAATAACATAGTCGGATACCGACCTACATATGGATTATTTAGTAATCAAGGAATATTACCATACGACCCTAACCGTGATACGATCGGAACGTTAACAAAAACACTAAATGATTCTATTATATTAACTAATATAATGTCTGATAAATCTTCTGAAATAACAAAAAACCTATCCAATTTAAAAGGAATTACTGTTGGAGTATCACAATTATTTATAGATGGAAGTGACTCAGCTACACTTATTGAAAATAAAAAGAGTTATCAAGCAATAACAGATTTATCTAATCGAGCTATTGAATTACTAAAAAACAATGGTGCTAAAATAGTTTATCTCGATAATTATTTTACAAATACTCAAAGTTATTACGTAAATAATTCTTATAGCGGATATTTGTTTTGCAATGCTTTTAACACCTACATTGATGGAACAACTGGAAAAATCAGATCATTTCAGGAACTAGCAAAGTCATCAGGCAAAATAACTGATATAAATACATATTTAAAATATTGTGGAACCTCAAATGAACTTCTTGAAACAAAAGCAAATTCTATAAAAAAATATGACGAATATTTAAAAAATATATACAAAAACAACAATTTAGACGTAATTATATACCCAACTGTCAAAAATCAATTGTTAAAAGTTAATAAAAGTGGTATTGTTAATATAGCAGCTCATGCATCACCAGTTGTAGGGTATCCATCAATAACCATGCCATTAGGTTTTGATCAAGACAACTTACCATACGGAATTGAATTCATGAGTTTAAAAGGAGAAGATAATCTTCTTCTAAATATAGCTGGAGTATACGAAACATTAAATAATAAAAGCAAGATAACTCCATCTATAGCACCATCATTGTATAATATTGATAATCAAACGCAAAAATTAGTATCAAGGTATTTAAAAACAAATCAAAGTACCAAAAATAATTTTATTAAACAAAGATGGATCAGCAAAACAAAAAAATATTTTTCTCAATATAATGATTTTGAAAATCATGAACAAATTTCCAAAAAATTGAATAATAATTATTTGCTAATTCAAGTATTATCAATAATATACAATATCTTTAAAATTATAATAATTGTAATTTTAACACTTTTTATACTATTAATATCAATAAAAACAGCAAGAAAAAAACTTAAAAAGAAGAGGAGACACCATAAACAAAAACATCATAAGTTTTTGTAAGCTGTTATGTAAAAATAAAAATGATAAAATTTATAATAATAGACAAAGATTTAAACTGTCAAAAGACTTATGAATCTATTATTAATAAATTAATGTTTAATAATAACATCAATTACGAAATAGAAAGATATAATAAATATACACCAGAACTAAGTAAAACTATAAGCGATAGTTCAATTTTTAAAATATACTTAGCTGAAATAGTTTTACCTGGTCCTAAAAATGGTTTAGATATAGCTAAAGAAATAAGATTGAAAGATTGGGATAGTGAAATACTATTTATAACTAATCATGATAAATTATTTGAAACAGTTTTTAGAAGAGGTTTTAAAGTATTTAGTTTTATTGAAAAGTATTATAATCTAGAAGAACGTTTACAAACTGATCTATTAAATATAATAAATAGAAGTTTTGATAAAAAGAAATTTTTGTTAAGTAACAGTTCTCAAGATTTACAAATTTATCTAAAAGATATCCTATATCTATATTGTGATACAGTAACAAGAAAAGTAGTAGCGGTAACTAACAAAAATATATTTCACTTAAATATAACTTTAAAAGAGGCACTGCTAAAATGTGATGATAGATTTAAACAAATACATAGAGCTTGTATCGTTAATACAGAAGAAGTGAATTTATATAACTGGAATAAAGGTTATTTTAAATTAAAAAATGGTAAAGAAGTTTATCTTTGCTCAAAAAATTATCGGAAAAATGTCGAAAATGTATAAAAGACATGATTTTGTGCTCAAAACACTAAATTTATCAAAAATATTAAGTCACAATATTACTTTAAACATAAAAAAAGTCCTTTAACGCAAGTTAAACTATTTTGCCTGAATTATTTGTTAGAATATAATTGTCGCAAGGCTTTGATATCTAGCGCAAATAAATTAGGAAGGAGAGTTTAGCTTGAGAGGTAAAGTAAAGTGGTTCAATAATGAAAAAGGTTATGGATTTATTGAATGCTCAGATTTAGAGGACATTTTTGTTCATTATTCTGCAATACATAGAGACGGATACAAGACTCTAAAAGATGGAGAACTTGTAGACTTTAAATTAATAGAAACTGCTAAAGGACTACAAGCAGTTGATGTTACAGAAGTACAACTAACTACAATTTTGTAGTTTTTTTCTTTTTATAATACATTTACTAGACAAAAAAGATAATTATGTTCTAAAATTTAAAATCAAATATGATATAATATAAATAGGAGATGATATAATGAACATTTTAATACGTGGAGATAAACTTAAGGTTACAGATGCCATAAGAGCACACATCGAGGAAAAGTTAGGACGACTAAATAAATATTTTGATTCATCAGATGAAATAACCGCAAATGTCTTAATCAAAGTAAGAGATAAAGATCAAATTATTGAAGTTACAATTCCAACTAAGAAATTTACCTTAAGAGCAGAAGAAAAACATAGTGATTTATATGCTGCTACAGATCTAGTTGTAGACAAACTAGAAAGACAAATTAGAAAGAATAAAACAAGATTAAATAATCGTTTCAAAAAAGAAGATGTACCTGAATTGGTATTCGAAATAATTGAAAACGAAGAAGAAAACGAAAATAAAATTGTTAAAAGAAAAACATTAGATATTAAACCAATGGATGAAGAGGAAGCTATTCTTCAAATGGAATTACTTGATCATGATTTCTTTGTATTTAAAAATGTAGATAAAGATTGCATTTCAGTTTTATACAAGAGAAAAGATGGTAATTACGGTATAATAGATACTAAATAAAAAAATAGGATGTAAAAGTCCTTTTTTTCTGATATAATATTAACTTGAAGAGGTGATTTTAATGAGTTTACTAAAAAAACTTGTTGATACTGAATATAAAGAATTAAGAAGATTCAATAAAATTGCAGATCAAATCGAAGCATTAGACGAAACATACTCAAAAATGAGTGATGAAAGTCTTGCTAATAAAACTAAAGAATTTAAAGAAAGATTAGCTAATGGTGAAACATTAGAAGATATAAAAGTAGAAGCTTTTGCTACCGTAAGAGAAGCAGCTTATAGAACTATTGGTTTAAAACCATATCGAGTTCAACTTATCGGTGGTTTAGCTATCCATTATGGTAATATTGCCGAAATGAAAACAGGAGAAGGAAAAACTCTAGTAACAATTCTACCTGCATATTTAAATGCTTTAGCTGGAAAAGGAGTTCACGTAGTTACAGTAAATGAGTACCTATCAGCTCGTAATGCTGAATGGATGGGACCTGTATATCAATTTTTAGGTTTAACAGTTGGAATAAATTTAAGAGAATTAACACCACAAGAAAAGCAAGAAGTATATAATTGCGATATTACATATTCAACTAACAATGAAATAGGATTCGATTACTTAAGAGACAATATGGTTCAAAGAAAAGAAGACCGTACTCAAAGAGGATTAAATTATGTTATTCTTGACGAAATCGACTCAATGTTAATTGATGAAGCAAGAACTCCACTTATCATATCTGGTGGAAGAATGAATTCCGCTAACCTATACGTTGAAGCCGACAGTGCCGTAAAAAAATTAAAAGCAGATGAAGATTATACAATAGATGAGAAAACTAAAACAGTAATGCTAACTCCAGAAGGAAGTAGTAAAATTGAAAAATACTTTAAATTATCAAATCTTTACGATGCAGATAATACCGCTTTAGTACATCATATTAATCAAGCATTAAAAGCCAACTATGGAATGAAAATAGATGTTGATTATGTTGTTGATGAAGAAGGAGCAGTTGTTATTGTAGACCAATTTACTGGCCGTCTAATGCATGGTAGACAATTTAGTGAAGGATTACATCAAGCAATCGAAGCTAAAGAAGGCGTAAAAATTAATGAAGAAACCAAAACCATGGCAACAATAACATTCCAAAACTTATTTAGAATGTATAATAAAATCTCTGGTATGACTGGTACAGCTAAAACTGAAGAAGAAGAATTTAGAGATATCTACAATATGTATGTTATTGAAATTCCTACTAATAAACCATGTATCAGAGAAGATATGGCAGATCTAATGTTTGCAACTGAAAAAGGAAAATATAATGCAATAGTTAATTTCATAAAAGAAAGACATGCAACTGGACAACCTATCCTAGTAGGTACAATCTCAGTTGAATCAAATGAATTCTTAAGTAAATTATTACAAAAAGAACATTTACCTCATGAGGTATTAAATGCTAAAAACCATGCTAGGGAAGCTGAAATCATTGCTAAAGCTGGTGAAAAAGGCGCTATTACAATTGCCACAAATATGGCAGGCCGTGGTACCGATATTAAATTAGGTGACGGTGTTAAAGAATTAGGCGGATTATGTGTAATCGGTACTGAAAGACATGAATCAAGACGAATCGATAATCAGTTAAGAGGTCGTGCTGGTCGTCAAGGAGATCCTGGATATTCACAATTCTTTATCTCATTTGAAGATGAATTAATGAGAAGATTCGGAACAGACAAAATTAAAAATTTAATTCAAAATATGGGCTACGACGATACAATGCCAATTCGTTCTAAAATGTTTTCTAAGAGTATTGAAAGTGCTCAAAAGAAAGTAGAAGGAAACAACTATGATATGCGTAAGAGCCTTCTAGATTATGACAATATTGTTTCAGAACAAAGAAAAATTATTTATAACCGAAGAAATGAAATCTTAGATACAGATAACATAAACGAATTAACATATGAAACATTTAAAGATTATGTTGATGAATTTGTAGATGGACATATTGCACCAGAAGGATATTTAACAGATAATGATTTAGAAGCAATTGCTAATAACTTCAATAATTCACTATTAAAATACAAAAAATTTACTTTAGAAGATATCAAAGGTAAAAAAGAAGATGACATTATAGATTACATAGGAGAATTATTAGTAGAAGATTTCCAAGAAAAATTAAAAGATGTTCCTTCTGAAATAAGTACTAACTTTGAAAAATTCATTTCATTAAAAGTAATTGATGATGCATGGATTGAACACATTAATGCTATGGACCATTTAAGAGAAGGTATCGGACTAAGAGGATATGGCCAAACAAATCCATTGCAAGCTTATGCCTTAGAAGGTTATGATATCTTTGATAAAATGCAAGATAACATTGATGCAAATATCACTAATTTCTTAATGAGAGTAGAAATTAAACAAAATATTACTCCAAGAAAACAAGTACAAGGTAAAACAAATGATGGCAAAGAAGCCCTAAAACAAACGCCTAAAACAAATGATAAAAAGAAAATAGGTAGAAATGATCCTTGCCCTTGTGGAAGTGGTAAGAAGTACAAACAGTGCTGTGGCAAATAGCCCATAAAATAAGGGATTGTGAGATTTAATAGGAC
>CAKOIQ010000002.1 GCA_934086935.1 uncultured Bacilli bacterium | reverse complement strand
CAAAATATACTGTATCTGATACAAAAGTAGGTAATGCAGCATTTACATATCCAATTGGTTTACTAACTGCAGATGAGGGAATGTTTGCGGGTTTAAGTACTAGTACAGAAACATATTCCAAAAATTATTTGTTAAATAATATTTCAGCATTTGACACAATGACCCCATATAATTCCACTAATTTATATATGATTAACCCTTCATATGGGTTAACTGATAATAATAGTGATGTATACCTTAGACCAACAATTGCCTTAAAATCAGATGTAACAATAAATAGTGGTGATGGAACCGCATCTAATCCATTCGTTATTCAATAAATTAAGTATCTTTAAAAGATACTTTTATTTTACTTATTTTTGTAATATAATACCCGTGGATGTGATTTAAATGAAAACTGATGATTTTGATTATGAATTACCAAAAGAACTAATTGCTCAAACTCCTCTTAAAAACCGAAGTGAATCTAAACTTTTAGTAATGGATAGAGTAACTGGAACTTTAGAACATAAACATTTTTATGATATTATTGATTATTTAAATAAAGGTGATGCTTTAGTTATTAATGATACTAAAGTTATTCCTGCCAGAATAATTGGAGTTAAAGAAGAAACTGGCGCTATTATTGAACTTCTACTATTAAAAGATGAAGTAGATGACACTTGGGAATGTCTAGCTAAACCTCAAAAAAGATTAAAAGAAGGTACAATCATTACTTTCGGTAATGGTGAATTAAAAGCTAAAGTAAGAGAAATTAAAGAAGAAGGAATAACCGTTGTTGATCTATTATACGATGGAATTCTAATGGAAATTTTAGAACGTCTTGGTTCAATGCCACTTCCTCCTTATATTCATGAAAAATTAAAAGAACAAGATAGATATCAAACTGTTTACGCTAAAAACTACGGTTCTGCTGCCGCTCCAACTGCAGGCTTACATTTTACCACTGAACTTTTAAATAAAATTAAGGCTAAAGGTATTGAAATCGTTCATGTAACCTTACATGTTGGTTTAGGAACCTTTAGACCGGTTAATGTTGAAGATGTAACTAAACATGTTATGCACACTGAACATTATATTGTTACCAAAGAAGCAGCTGATAAATTAAATGAAATCAAAGCAAATGGTGGTAAAATCATTGCCGTTGGTACCACTTCAGTTCGTACCCTTGAAACTGTTATGTCTAAAAATGATAAATTCGTTCCAAGTAACGATGACACTAATATCTTTATTTATCCCGGTTTCACCTTTAAAGCCATCGATGGCCTTATCACCAACTTTCATTTACCAAAAAGTACTTTAGTAATGTTAGTCTCAGCCTTCTCATCAAAAGCAAATATTATGAATGCTTATCAAGAAGCAATAAATCATAACTATCGTTTCTTTAGTTTTGGAGATGCTATGTTTATAAAATAGAAAGGAAAGTAATTATGACTTTTACTACTCAAATAAAAGATGAAATAACTAAAAATTATGATTCAACTCCTGAATCTTTAATTTCTTTATGTACATACTTACGTTTTAATAGTACTTTTGATAATCATAAAATATCTGTTTATACTGAAAATGCTTCTGTAGCTAGATGGTTATTTAAACTGCTTAAAATTCATTATAATATTGAAATTAAATTAACAACTCGTACTATTAAAAGATTTAAAAAAAGAAATATTTATATTTTAGAGATTAAAGATAAGTTTGATTATATTACTAGTGACATTGAAAATACTTTAACTAATATTAAAGAGGGTAGTACTGAAGAAAAAATTGCTTTTATTAAAGGAATTTTCTTATCTTGTGGTAGTATTAATGATCCTAAAAAGAATATGTATCATTTAGAATTCTTAATTAAAGATCATAAAGATGCTAAACTTGTTAATTCTATTCTTTTAGATTTAAGATTTAATAGTAAGATTTTAAAACGTGATCGTGAATATATGGTTTATATTAAACAAGCTGAAAATATTAGTGACTTTATTAGGTATTTAAATGCTGTTAATGCTCTTTTTTACTTTGAGGATATAAGAATATACAAAGATCATAAAAACATGGTTAATAGGCTTAATAATTGCGAACAAGCTAATGCTGAGAAATCATTTAAAACTAGTAAACAAATAATAGATAATATTTCATACTTAGAAAATAATGGACTAATAATGTTATTAGATGAAAGAACTAAAGAAATAATATCTTATAAAAAGAAATATCCCGATACATCAATGGAAGAATTAGCGGAAATAGTCTCACTAGAAACTACAAAATCTATAACTAAATCTGGTATAAACCATCACTTTAGAAAAATAAATGAACTAGTTAGAAAACACCAAACTAACTAGTTCATTTTTTAATTATAATTAATTTTTACCAATTACATTATCTACAAGCCCATAAATAAGTGCATCATTCGCATTTAAAAAATAATCTGAGTTAGTATCTCTATTTATTCTATTTAATGACTTATTAGTTAAAGAAGCTAATATTTTATTAAGTTTCTTTTTTGTTTCTAAAATTCTTTCGGCATGAATCTTAATATCTGAAGCCTTTCCTTCAGCACCACCTAAAACTTGATGAATCATTATCTCACAGTTAGGTAAACAAAGTCTTTTTCCTTTAGTACCCGATGCTAAAAGTACAGCTCCCATACTGGCACATAAACCCATGCCAACAGTTGATACATCACTTTTTAAATAATTAATTGTATCATAAATAGCTAAACCTGCTGTTACACTACCACCAGGAGAATTAATATAAAGATAAATATCATCATGACTAATTGAATCTAAATAGAGTAGTTCACTAATAACTAAATTAGCTAAATCATCATTAATTTCTCCTGTAATAAAAACAATTCTCTTAGTAAGTAATTTAGTATAAATATCATAAATCTTCTCACCATTATAATTTTTTTCAATAATATTTGGAATAAGTAACATTAATTTTTCACCCTAATAATATAATAAATAAAAATAGTCAAAAATATACATTAAAAAGTATTTTATTTTTTTACAAATTTTGATATACTTAACTATAGAATAGAGGGATTGTGAATGTTACTAGATAGATATAAACATAAACTTTATCAATCAGGCCTTAAAATGGTTCTTTACGTTTCTGTAAGAGAACTCTTTAAGTGTGATGTATTATTTTTACATTCCCTAGATAAAGGCTTATATTGTCAAATTTTATCAGATACTAGATTAAATTCTGAAGATATTTCTAGACTTAAAGATAAAATGACAGAAATAATTAATGCTAATTATAAAATAACTCGTAAAGTAGTAACTAAAAAAGATGCTTACGATTACTATATAAAAACTAAAGAATTAGAAAAAGCTGGAAACATTCAAAATCTTAATGGTAAAACTGTAACTATGTATGAACTTATGGGATATTATAATTATTTCATGAGTGATATGGTTGAATCTACTGGTGAACTATCTAAATTTGGTATTACTTATTTAAATAGTAATGATTTAATTCTTTCATGTCCAATTAATGATGATATGTCTGTCCCAAGTTATAATTCTCAAGAAATGATTTTAAAAAGTTTCTCTGATTATAAATTATGGTCTTCTTTATTAAATGTTAATTATGTTGCAGATTTAAATAAAATAATATCTCAAAGTCAAATTAAAGACTTCATTAAGAAAAATGATATTATGATGGATAATCAAATATATGAAATGGCTAACATCATCAGAAAAGAAAATAAAAAGATTGTTCTTTTAGGTGGACCATCATCATCAGGTAAAACAACTAGTACTAGAAAGTTAGCTTTATACTTAAGTGCTATTGGTTTAAATCCAGTTTATTTAAGTTTAGATGATTACTTTAAAGAAAGAGAATTAACTCCTAAAGATGAAAATGGTGAGTATGATTTTGAATCACTTGCTGCTATCGATTTAGATTTATTTAATGCTCAAATTACTAGTTTATTAAATGGAGAAGAGGTAGATACTCCAACATATAATTTTATTACTGGTAAAAAAGAATTTGGTCATAAAATAATTAAATTAAAAGATAATGATATCTTACTTATTGAAGGCCTTCACTGTCTAAATGAAGAACTATCAAAAAGTGTACCATATAGTCGTAAAATTAAAGTTTATATAAGCCCATTCATGCCACTAAGTATTGACCGACATAATCATGTATCAACTGTCGATATAAGACTTATGAGAAGAATTGTAAGAGATAATCGTACTAGAGGATATGGAGTAGTAGATACACTTAAAGGATGGGATAAAGTCAGAAATGGTGAAACCAAATATGTCTTCCCATATACTAATGAAGCAAATGTAATTTTAAATACAGCCTATATTTATGAAATAGGGGTTTTAAGAGTTTATGTTGAACCACTATTATATAGCGTTCCTATTGATTCTAAATATTATAATGAAGCACGTAGATTGATAAATGAATTACAAATGTTCTTCCCAATTCCAAGTGAATATTTAAGTGATAATAATGTACTAAGAGAATTTATTGGTGGAAGTTATTTTGAATAATTGAAAGGATGATAAAATGAAAAAAGTTGTAATAAATGGTTTTGGTCGTATTGGTAGAATTGCTTATCGATTATTAGTAGGAAATCCAAATTATGAAATCGTGGCTATTAATAGTCACGGTACTCCTGAAGACAGTGCTTATCTTTTAAAATATGATACAGTTCATCGTACTTTTTTAGAAGATGAAATTTCCTATAATGAAGAAGGTATTATTGTTGCAGGTAAGTTTACTAAAGTATTAGTTATAGATGATCCTAAAGATTATCCGTGGAAAGAATTAGATGTTGATGTTGTTTTAGAATGTACTGGCAAATTTACTAAAAAAGAAGATGCTATGAAACATATCGAAGCTGGCGCTAAACACGTAATAATTTCGGCACCAGGTAAAGGTGAAATGAAAACAGTTGTTTATGGGGTCAATGATGATATTTTAACTAAAGAAGATAAAGTTATTTCTGCTGCATCATGTACAACTAACTGCTTAGCTCCCGTCTTAAAATGTATTAATGATGCCTTTGGTATTGAATCAGGTTTTATGACCACAATTCATGCCTATACAAATGATCAAAATACCCTAGATGGTTCACATAAAAAAGGAATTGTTTCTCGTCGTGGTAGAACTGCCGCATCAAATATTGTTCCAGCCTCTACTGGAGCAGCAAGTGCTATTGGTTTAGTAATACCTGAATTACAAGGTAAATTAGATGGCTTAGCCTTTAGAGTTCCTACTGATGATGGTTCAGTTATTGATTTATCATTAATCTTAAAAAAAGAAGTAACAAAAGAAGAAGTAAATGAAGCCTTTGCAAATCATCAGAATAGTGTTTTAAAATTCACATATGATCCTGTTGTATCAAGTGATATAATTGGTAATCCTTGTGGAGGTCTAGTTGATGGTTTATCAACAAAAGTTTTAGATACAAACAAAAAAGAAATAAAAGTAGTTGCGTGGTATGATAACGAATATGGCTATTCAGCTCAAATGCTTAGAACAATGGATAAACTATTAAAATTATAAGAGGTATCTATGAAAGCCATTATGGAATATAACGTTACCGGTTCCTTAAATGGAAAAGTAACATATTATCCTAAAAATAATCATAAAATTCCCTTAACTAAAACAATTACTTCAACATTAGAAAGCTTTGAATCTAAAAAGAAAACATATACTAATTGGGAAAAATACGATTACTTTTTAGCTAACATTATAAAAGAATATCCTCAAGTTTTAAATAAAAAAATGTTAAGTGAAATAAATAAACAAAAAGATGAATATCACGAAATGACTGAAACAAAAAACTTCTATACAAAAGAAGATTTTGAAAAAGTTATTACTGATATAGATAATTTATATTTAGATTTAATCCATAAAGTTGAAAAACCAACTAAAACTAGATTTGGGATAGACTTTACCCTCGAATAAAAGAAAAATTATTTTTCTTTTTTTTTATCCATGTTATAATGAAAACGGAGGGCTTATGGTTTGGAATAAAAGTATTAAAATTATTAATGAAACTTTAGTTGATCAAATAAATAAAACAGGGAATATACTAACTAATGAAAAAGGATGTACTGAATTAGATGCTAATTATACTAATTATACAATAAGTTTTGCTCCCAGTTCACTACCTAAAGAAGAGTTACAACAATTAAGTGCTGAATTACTATATTATTATGACTTTAAAAATGTATTAAAAATCCCTCAAACACAACCGGATTCAAAACCTTTAATCAGATGCACTCTTCATAATGGCGAAACTTTAGAAGCAAATTCTTATTATTTTAGAAATGTTAATAGTCGTAAATCTTTGAGAAATATTCATATTCAAAGTAATGGTACTATTTTTTCTAAAAGAGAATCTACAATTATAGATAAAAGACAAAAATACTTAAAATACACCAATACGGAGGGATTTTGTAATATCTATACTAAAGAATTTGCTATAGAAGCTATCGGAGAACAAGAACATGTAAAAATAGAATATATACCAAATCATTCTATTACTAAAATTTATCGTAATATAACTCATAAAATAATTGAAATTGGAACCGAAAAGAAAGAAACAATACATATCTCAGGTAAATATTGTAACCACCAAATAGAAGATTTTACCTTAAGACTAAATAATGGAATATTTACATCAGGAACTTTAGTATTAAAAGATTTAACCCCTAATAAATCTAGAGTAGTTATTAAAGTAAATGATGGTCATGTAACAATTTATTCATATTCTTCTAAAGGTAAAAAAACTAATCTTTTAGATGATAATAAATATTTTATTTTAATCTTAAGAATCTTAGAGCCAGACACTAGTAAAGTAGATTGCCCTTACTTAAAAAGACTAATTAATGCCTTTACATATGGAGTATCTACATCTATAATCAATAAAAATGTAGACCCTAATTATTTTAATTTAGTTGCAATTCAAGAATTAGATAAAAAAGTAAGTGAAGAAGTAAAACAAATCAAAGGTGAAATGTTAGTTCCAGAATTAATTTCAGTAATGGATGAATATTTTGCTAAAGAAAAACGAACCGACAAAGTTTTGTCTTTATGCTAATGAAGTATTTAATTACTTCTTTTTTTATGTTAAAATACATACTATGAGTTACATTAAAGGAAAATATAAAACATCAATTTTTGAAGCATCATCTGGCTATAAAGTCGGACTTTTTAAAGTTCAAGAAACAGATGATTGCGATGTTGAGGTAAATAAAACCTTGACTTTCACAGGTTATTTCTCAGAACTAAATAACGAAGATACCTATATCTTATACGGAAATTATATTTATCATGATCGTTATGGATATCAGTTTAGTGTCGCTAGTTATGAAAAAGTCATGCCAACCGGCAAAGAAGCTATCATTGACTTTCTTTCAAGTTCATACGTTAAAGGTTGTGGCGAAGCAACTGCCAAAAGTATCTATAAAGTATTTAAAGAAGATACATTAAATAAAATAAAAGAAAACAGAGATAATCTACTTTTAGTTCCCAAAATGACTGTGAAAAGAGCAACAAGTATTTATAATTCAGTTTGTAAATACTTTGAGAAAGATGAAGAAATTATCAAATTAAAAAATATGGGATTTTCCATCAAAGAAACTATGGCATTAATAAATGTATATGGAGAACAAACTCTAAACATAATAGAAAAAGACATCTATAATCTTTTAGTAAAAATAGACTTTAAAAAACTAGATCGTATCTTTTTGAATAATAATGATAAAGAAGATCCAAGAAGAATAAAAGCTTGTATTATTCAAAGTATGAAAAACTTATCTTTTACTTTAGGTGATATTTATTTATCAAATGATGAAATAACTAAATATACTAGTGAACAATATAAAATAAATTGTGAATTAACTCCATACTTTGAAGAATTATTTCAAATAAAAAAAATTATGATTCAAGAAGATAAATACTATTTAATTGAAGATTATCTAGATGAATTATACATTGCTAAAAACATTCCATATCTAATGACTAAATCTAAAATTAATTTAAAAAATTTTGACAATGTTATTAAAGAATGTGAAGACTATCTTCATATTACTTATAATGAAGAACAAAAAAATGCTATCTGGACAAGTTTATCTAATAATATAAGTATTATCACTGGCGGTCCTGGAACTGGTAAAACTACTATAATTAAAGGCATTATAAATGCTTATGCGATCATAAATAAACTAAATGATCACGGCATCGATAGACATCTATTACTTTTAGCTCCAACTGGAAGAGCTTCTAAAAGAATGAGTGAAACAAGTGGTTATGGAGCTAGTACTATCCATCGATTTCTTAAATGGGATAAAGAAAATAATATTTTTGGTATCAATGAATTAAACCAATTACATTATAATTTAATTATCATCGATGAAACTTCAATGATTGATAATCATCTATTTGCATCACTTCTAAGAGGTCTAGATTTAACCAATACCCAAATTATCTTAGTAGGTGATGAATATCAATTACCAAGTGTTGGTCCCGGTCTAATCTTAAGTGACTTAATCAAAAGTAATATCCCACATATAAGTCTAGAACAAATCTATAGACAAAGTGATAATTCTTATATTCCAGAATTAGCTAAAAATATTAAAAATTGCAATATCAATGAATCAATTAAAATCAAAAGAGATGATTTCTCATTTATTGAATGTCCTAAAGAAGACATCAAAAAAATAATGATTAAAGTTTTAGAAAAAATGAATGATAAAAGAGTTCCAGAAAATTCTATTCAAATTTTAGCTCCAATGTATAAAGGAGAAAACGGTATTGATAATTTGAATGCTACCTTACAAGAATTTTTTAATCCTAGTGATATTCGAAAAGAAGAAGTTAACATCGGTCCTATAAGATTCCGAGAAGGGGATAAAATATTAAATCTTGTTAATGATGTTGATAATAACATTTATAATGGAGATATTGGTTATATATATAGTATTAATCTAGGTTCTAAAAAAGATTTTATTATTGTTAACTATGAAGGTAACTATGTTTCTTATAAAAAAGAAGACATCAACACCATCACCCATGCTTACGCTATAAGCATCCATAAATCCCAAGGTTCAGAATTCGGTTATGTCATCATGCCAATATCCTTAAGTTATTCCAGAATGCTTTATAATAAATTATTATATACCGGCGTATCCAGAGCCAAAAAAGGTTTAATCTTAATTGGGTCTTTAGAAGCTTTTAATCAAAGTGTATATAATAACTATAGCTACCAAAGAAAAACAACATTAACCGAAAAAATAATGAATAATCTAAAGTAATTAAACCATAATAACATTAGAGGTGTTTATATGAGAGATTCATTAATGATGATGGTCGGAGCAGCCGCTGGTATTGGTTTATACATTGGATTATCTAACCTAACATCAAACAAAAAAGATTTAAAAAAGAAAATGAATAATCTAATTGATGATACAGCAAGCATGTTTAATAATTAAAGGTTTTGAGTATAAAACCTTTTTTTATGCCAAAATATAATATGAATAAAATTAAATATATAAAACTAAGAAAAATTCTTTTATTACTACTTATTACTTATCTAATACTTTTAATAATTAGAATGTGTAATATTTTAGAAATATGTTGTACTATAATAAACTTAATAAGTCCCATCTTTTTTGGCTTTGCAATTAGTTGGGTATTAAAACCCATCGTCATATATTTAAATAAATATATTGGTGAAAAATTAAGTGTTTCATTAACATACACCTTACTTATTATAATTATATCTGTAATTAGTTATTTCTTTATTCCTGTATTAATTAAAGAAATAAAAAATATTGTTCCCTTTATTGTTGATCTATTTAATAAAATTCCTAAAGAATATACTAAAAATATTGATATGACTAGAATAGGCAAGAAACTTTTATCATGTACATCTAATCTAAAAAATATTCTCCTTAATATTTTTTATAGTGTCTTTATCTCATACTATTTCTTAGTTGGACATAAAAGTGTAACCAAATTCATTTCTAAATATACACCTCATACTTTAATTAATGAAATAAGTACCAATTTAAAGGCCTTTGTTAAAGGAACTTTATTAGATACATTAATCCTTTTTATTATGAGTATTATCTTTCTATCAGCCTTTAAAATGCCATATGCTTTATTATTTTCAATTGTAATATCATTAACCAATATCATTCCCTTTATTGGCCCTTATATTGGCGGAGTACCAGCCATACTAGTCGGATTATCTGTTAACCTAAAACTAGGAATAACCATCACCATTATCGTAATTCTATTACAATTTGTTGAATCAAGTTTTATTCATCCCTTAATAATGAGTAAAAGTTTAAATTTACATCCAATTTCTATCATTATAAGTTTAATTATCTTTGGTTACTTATTTGGAGTAATAGGTATGTTAATATCAACCCCTTTATTAAGCATTATTAAATCGTTATATTTATATTACAAAAAAAGACCTAAGAAAGCTCTGAATAGATAGTCTTATCATATTCATGATCTGTAATCTTATAGTCTTCTAATTTTTTAGTATCAATTAAATAAAATTTATGAAGTAGGGTATCTTGAGAAGAATTTTCTA
Organism: uncultured Bacilli bacterium; assembly: GCA_934086935.1. Classification (GTDB taxonomy): domain Bacteria; phylum Bacillota_I; class Bacilli_A; order RF39; family UBA660; genus CAG-533. The sequence continues at coordinate 77,820 of CAKOIQ010000002.1, read as the reverse complement.
GTACTGGATCATCCCAAGTTAAATCTAAATGTAACCAGTTGTCATTAATATATATGGCATTCCAAACATGAGTATCTGTAGATATTTTATAATTTTTAATATTAAATCTATCTAAAAATAAACTCATTGCATCAGCATAACCTCCACATACTGCATAACCTTCAATTAAAGCACCATAAGCAGTATTTGATTTATATTTACTAGTTCCTTTTTCTCTTAATACATCATATTTAGTATGATTAATAATATAATCATGAATAGCTAAAACTTTATCATCATCATCCATATCATCTTTTATAGTACTTTTAATTATTTCATCTATTTTCTTATTAATAATATCAATATCTTCTTTACTATACAATTTAGTAACTTCAATATTAACCTCACCACTACTAATACCACAAGTAATTTTTACATTACTATAACTATTAAATGGACTAACAAAATTATTAATATGAGTAATCATACTAGATTCATCACTTATACTTTGGACATCACTAATACATTCTTTATATTCTTCTGGACAATAAAAAGTAAAAGTATCATAACCTCGATTAAAAATAGAGTAGAATATATCATATAAATCTTCTTTACTATAAGGTATAAAATCTTTACTATCAGAAACAAATTCATAATCTATTTTTTTATAATATTCATTCGGATTACTAATCATAACTTTAGGCTTATTTCCTAAAAATTTTGATACATAAGTTGTTATTTCATCTAAATAATAAAAACATCCAAATATTATTAGTAAGGTAAGTATTAATTTAATTATTTTTTTCATTATCATCACAAATATATAATAACAAAATAATAAAAAAAAAGAAATGTTCATTAGTTCATTTCTTTTACTTTTTTATTTAATCTTGCTTTTTGTCTATCACAAGTATTTTGTTTCATTAATCCTTTACTAGCGCATTTATCGATATTAGATAAAGTTGTTTTTAGGATTTCATTAGCTTTTACTTTATCATTTTCTTTAACTGCTTTTTCTAGTTTTTTCATACCATTTTTTACTCTTGAAGTATATGAAGTATTACTAACAGTTTTTACCTTATCTGTTTTAACTGTCTTTTTAGAACTTTTAATATTAGGCATTAGTTTACGCTCCTTCCTTAAATACATTTATGATTGTATCAAAAAATATGTTAAAAAGCAAATAAAATATTGCTAAAAAAATTATTATTTGATATTATTGTAATAGAAAATAGAGGTTATATGCTTATGAGTATAAACAAACTAATTAAAAAACAAGCAATTTTATCTTTAGTATCCCTAGCATTGATAGCTTTTATTGTTACAGGTTCATCATATGCATTATTTCAAAGCAGTACGGTTGATAGTAATATTCATACTGTAACAACACCTAATTTTGTTATATCTTATTTAAACAATTCAGGCCAAACTTTATCAAGTTCTGATGCTTTAAATATTGATGATATTAGACAAATTAGTGATACTGATGCTTTAAATGCAACTGATAATATATATAGATTCAAAATCTCAAACACGGGAACAATTCCATATCAATTTAAAACATATCTTCAAGTAAATCCTAATTATATTTCTGGTGGAACTAATAATCCTAGTGGCACTTTAAACTTATTGGATTTATATTATATTAAATATGAAACAAATTATGAAGCAGTTAAAACTTTAGCAAGTTCTGAAGGTTTAAATATTACAGATAAAATCTTAATCTTTCCAAGCTCATCATTAACTCCAAATGTTAATGATGTTATTAACCCAGGTCAAACAAAAGAATTTTATGTTCGAATTTGGTTAAGAAATGACGTTAATTTACCAAATAGCGTTATTGGAGCTGAAACTCATTTACAATTAGTAATTGAAGGAAATTCAATACCTAATGATAATGTAGCACCAAAAGGATGGAATACATCAGCAACTGGAACCCTACTAGCTGCTTTAAAATCTAACAACCCATTAACAATCCCACAAACCCAAATAGGGGAAGCACCTTCTTTAACAACAAGTGCAACTGGAACAATGTCTATTCCCTTAACTAATTTAGCTAATGAAAAAATATATTATAGTTCTTCATATTGTAAATATTGCACTAATGAGACATTCACAAATTCATATACGATATCTTTAAGTGATACCACAGGATTACAAACATTAGTAGGAAATTATATTCAATATGATGGCAAAATTTGGTATGTAAATAACTTAGCTCCATTCCAAGGATTAGTGATGTTCTTGTCAATGGTAGATAAAACACAAACTACAAATGAATCTACATTTGCTGGTACCACTGATAGTTTTGGCACATCTTACTACTACCGTGGAGATGTAACAAACAATTTTGTATCATTTGCGGGAATGTGCTGGAGAATCGTCAGAATCGAAGGAAATGGAAACATCAAGTTAACTCTTTATAATAATAGTAGTGCTAGTTGTACAGTTACAGAACCAAGCAACGCTTTTGTTAGTACTACAAGTACTCAATTCAATACAAACTCAAATGATAACGCATATGTTGGATATATGTATGGCACAGCTGGTTCAACAGACTATGCAAGTACCCATACACCAACAAATGACAGTAATATCTTAACAACATTAAAAACATGGTATGATACGAATTTAAAAACATATGACTCATATATAGCCGATGCTGTATGGTGTAATGATAAATCAAAGGGAACTACAGGTAAATTTGCTCCTTACGGCCATGAAACATCAGATTTTACTTCTTCTCCGGGCTATGGAACATCTTTAACTCTTTATGCAGGAACTACAAGAAATGTTTTCTCATCAACCCAAACATCGTCAAGTATTAAAAACGTAATTTCAAGTAGTGATTTCCAAAGATTTGTAAACTATAATATTACTAATGCCAAACCAACATTAAAATGTGAAATTCCAAGTGAGTCAAACATTGCTTCAAGTTTTACAGCCGGTCAAAGTGGTGAAGGAAACAAGGCATTAAATGGATATAAAATTGGCTTACTTACTTTAGATGAAGTGATTTACGCCGGCGGTTCGATTTTAAGACCAAATTCAAATTATTACTTAATGGAAAATGCCACAAGCGATAGCTGGTGGACAATGACACCGGCTGGATACTTTAAGGTAAATGGTTCCAGTAACAATTCATCATCTATCTTCACAGTTACATCCAATGGTTTACTAGAATTTTCATCAGCAAGTTCTAGTTATAAAGTAAGACCTGCAATTTCATTAAAACCAACAGTAAAAATATCTAGTGGTGACGGAACATCAAGTAATCCATATGTAATAAGTTCAGCTAGTTAATAAGGAGGAAAAATGAACAACGATATATTATTTGAAACAAAAGAAGAAAAAGAAGCAACTTTAAGAGTTTTAGCAGCATTTAAAGTAAAATCTTTAAATGAAAATATTGATTCATTAGTTGCGGAGGTATTAAAATATGCAGTTCAAATTGATGACATACTAGAAGAACATAATTTGAAAAAAAGATACCTAGATCGTGTAAGCACAATAAATGAAAATGAACGTATATCTTTAGATAAAGATTTAAACTCATTAGATTTTAGAGTAAAAGAAATACTAGATGATTTAGTAAGCAGAATTAATACCAGAATATCTATTGTTAAAGATGAAACAATAAACCTTCTAGAAATTCAAAAAGAATATGATTTAGAGAATATTGATTTAGATCATGAACTAGAAGTATCAATGTTAGATGAAAAAAACTATGTGTAGATAAACACATAGTTATTATGATATAATACAAAAGCGAAAGAAGGACGATTAATATGAACGGAAGTCACGTTGATTTAAATCAAATTAATAACTTATTAAATAGTGATGGATTAGATGCTGAAACAATTGCTAAATTAGAAGCATTCAAAAACAAATATGAAGAATTAGCAAGTCAAGTTAGTACAATTCAATCTAGTTTAGGAAAATTAACGTCAGAATTTAATAAAACATCAGAAGAAGTAACAGTAAGAAAAGAACATGAAAGAGTTAGTGAATTAGTTAATTATTATACAGAATTAAATAAAAAATCATTAACTGACTATGAAATTGATTTTAGAAATGCCATGATGAAAGAAGACGGCACTGGTTTACTTCAAAAATTATTTGCATGTATCGAAAAAAATCCCACATGGGCTAATGATAGAAAATATCAAGAAATCAAAAAAGAAATTTCAGAAATGTTTAAAAATCCTTTTGATATGAAAAAATTTGCTAAAAAGCAAGAAGAATTCATTTCTTTACATACCAAATATAAAGAATTAACAACTAAAGATCCTAATAATTTTACTGAAATTTCTAAAGTAACAGCAAGATTAAGTAAATTAAAGAAAGATATTGTAGCAGAAGGAAGCAAATATATTTTTAATCAAAATCGTTTAGAAATATTATACGAAAAACATATTCACCAATTATCATTAATGGGTGGATATGCGATAATGGCAGAAAAAAATCAAATCTTAGATGAAATTGCTAAAGTTTATAAACCATTTCATGATAGATTTACTTCAACAAAACAATTAGAATTTTACACAAAAGATTTAACAAATATAGAAGCTAAATTAGCAACATTTGGTGCTAAAACCGAAACAGTTGCTCCAGTTACTCCAGAAATAACCCCTGAGACACCAGTTGCAACCGAAACAATTGAAAATCCAACTGTATCTCCAGTAACAGAAGCACCTAAATCAGAAACATCTTCAACTCCAAGTGATGAACCAACTCCAGCAAGCCCAGTAGAAGAAACTGATAAGACAAATTCAGGACTACATTTCGTAGGATTTCCAGAAAATGATTCATTTTATGATGATTTAAGAGATCTTTATCGTTACGGTGATGAAATAGAAGTAGCCAAAGAAGAAAAAGTAGATGGTAAAGATTATATAGTTATTAAAGGAACAGATAAAAAAGTTCCAAAAGACTTATTCTTAACAACAAAACAAATGACAGAAGAATTTAAAGCTTCAATGAAAGCACATAAAGCTACAACTAGTTTAATCATGCCTGGTATGAAAGTAACACCTTGTTGGCCAGGATATTATAACAAAGCCATCTTAAAAAATAGTCGAGGTTATAATGGTGCCGATATTGAAGCAAGAAAAATGAAACTTCATGATGAAATTAAAGTTGAAAGAGTATTCTATAAAGGATTAAGAAAATTCCTTAAATTAGAAGGATATGAAAATTACTTCTCAGCTGATTCATTCATGATATCACCAAGTTATGTTAAAATGTATAATGAAAAACTAGAACAAGAAAGACAAAAACGTGCTGCTAAAAATGATGAAGAGGTAACAGCAGAAACTCCAGTTGTAGAACCAACAACTGAAACACCAGTTGTTGAAGAAACAATTACACACGAAACCCCTGTAACACCATCAACAGCAACAGAAGAACCTGTAACTGAAGAACCAAAAGAAGCTGAAACTGTAAGTGAAGTTCTAAATGAAGTAGAACAAGAAGCCGAAGCAAAACCAAATTTTGAAGAAAGACATGCAATAAATCTTGGTAGAAAACCAGTTACAAACGTAGAACCAGCTACTGATGAAAAAACAAAGAAAAATTCAATTTTAAGTGCAATAATGGGTCTTGCCAATAGTGAAAAAACTCCATTAAGAGTAAGAATCGCATCATTGTGGTCAACAGTAACATCAAAATCTGGCAAAGCAATTTCAGATAAATTAAAAGATATAGTACAATCAATAAAAGAAAAAGCCAAAGACCTTAATGAAGAAGAATTAATAAAAGAGGCAGATGACGTAACTGCTGAAATTAATCATCAAAGAGGTGTTGAGCCTGTTAAAGAAGAACCAGAATTTGAAATTAAATTTTAGGAGGAATAAATGGCTAGATATAAAGTAACTGATACAAAAGAAGCACGTGAAGTATTTGCAGAAAAAGAAGAAGTGTTTTCAAAAATTAAGTTAGGCATGTATGGTGCAGCCGTTGCAACTACCTTAATTGCTTATCCTATTACAGTAAAAATTGCAATGTGGGCAGCAGCAATAGGCTACAACGCTGTAGTTAATAACCGTGAAAATAATAGTTTTTGTAAAATAGTTGCAGATAGAATTTATAGTGTCTTTAAAAAATGTCAAAATATTAGTAAAAACGTAAAAAATTACTATAATGAAAATAATGATCAGAGAATTGAAGAAAAATACTTTCAAGGAACTGAAGAAGAAAGAAAAGCTGCCACAGCTGAAGCAGAAGAAAAAAAATGGAGAGATTATGCTGAAACTCGTAAAATCCTAGAAGAAGCCAAAAAGAAACAAAAAGAAAAAGAAGCAGCTGCTATGAAAGAAGCAAATGAAAATGGCTTAGTATCTAGAGAATTTCAAAGAAGAGTAAATGCAATTCAAAATGAAGGGTATTATGCCACAAAGAATAATGAAGGGAGACATTTAAAATGAAAATTGATACAATTGTAACTTTAGATGAAAACGAAAAATACTATCTAGTTGATAGTACAGAACAAGATGGAAAAACATACTTCTTAGCAACAAAATTGGCAGACGATAATACACCACTTGAAGAATCACAAATATTTGAAGAAATCGTTGAAGATGGCACAACATATTTAGAAACAGTAGCCGATGAACTAACATATAATCAATTATCAGCTATCTTTGTTGCTAAATTTAATGACTTAGTTTTAGAAGGAGAAATTTAATTTCTCTTTTTTTGTATAATAAAAATTAAAAAATACATAATAATACAAAGGAGAGAAAATGAAAAATAAAATATTAGTCTTTAGTTTATTATTATTTAGTATAATTTTGTTTGGTTGTGAATTTAATAATACACCAACAAAAAAAGTTGAGTCACTATTAATGAAATATCAAAATAATTCTGAGTCTGTAAGCAAAGAACTCGATGATTATGTAAAAAGTGAGCAAATAGATTCGGCTTATCAAGAAAAATATAAAGAAGTATTTTTAAAACAATATCAAGATTTAAAATATGAAATAAAAGATGAAAAAATTGATGGTGACAATGCCGAAGTAACAACCCAAATCGAAGTATATGACTATTATAAAACTCAAACAGCAGTAAGCACTTATATTAGTAATCATCAAGAAGAATTTAATACAAATGGTATCTTTGATAATAATAAAGTACTAGAATATAAAATTAAAGAATTAACTAATACTAAAGACAAAGTTACTTACACAATCGTATTTAATTTAACAAAAGTAAATGACACATGGACAATTGATACGTTAACCGAAGAAGAATTAGAAAAAATTCATGGAACTTATGCCCATTAGAATTAATCTAATTCTTTTTTTATATTTTTAGAATAATATTATTTAGGTGATTAATTAAATGAAGAAAATAATATTATTTATTCTTTTACTATTTCCCATCTTTGTTAAAGCAGAAGATCTAACTCCCAATGCAACATCAGGAATATTGATGGAATATTCAACTGGAAAAGTAGTTTATAGTAAAAAAATAGATGAAAAATTAGCCCCAGCATCAATGACTAAAATAATGACATTATTGCTAATTATGGAAGCAGTAGATGAAGGAAAGATAAATCTTACAGATAATATACCAATCAGTACCAATGCCTCTTCTATGGGTGGTTCCCAAGTATTTTTAGATCCTAATACTGAAATGAAAGCTGAAGAATTAATAAAATCAATAGCCATTGCCTCGGCCAATGATTCAGCAGTTGCCATGGCAGAAGCAATTTCTGGAACAACCGCTAACTTTGTTTCAAGAATGAATTCTAGAGCTAAAGAACTAGGATGCAAAAATACTAATTTTAAAAACGTTCATGGCCTTGATGAAGAAGGACATTACTCAACAGCCTATGATATGGCATTAATAGCAAGAGAACTACTTAAATATGAACAAATACTTAAATACACAAGTACCTATGAAGCATATTTAAATAAACCCAATGGAACTTCAACATGGATGGTCAATACCAATAAATTAATCAAATATTATACCGGTTTAGATGGCTTAAAGACAGGTTACACCAAAAATGCCGGTTACTGTCTAACATCAACCGCTAAAAGAAATGATATGCGATTAATAAGTGTTGTTATGAAAGAACCTACTAGTCAAGTTAGAAATTCTGAAACTATCAGTTTACTAAATTATGGCTTTTCTAACTATAAAATTAAAACCATCTTAAAAAAAGAACAAAAACTCGGCACCATTGAAGTTCAAAATGGTAAAAAAGAATTTGTTGATATAACTCTTCAAGAAGATGCAACTAATTTAGAATCAATAAATGATAATAAAGAATATAGTTTTAATATTGTAACTGATAAAGTAAAAGCCCCCCTTAAAAAAGGTGATAAAGTAGGTACTCTAGAATTAACTGAACAAGGAACAATTATTAAAAGATTAAATATTACCGTTAAAGAAAATATCCCTAAGGCTAATATCTGGGATTTATACAAAAGAAACTTTAAATCTATAATTATCGGTAGTATCCATTAAAAAAAATACTTAGAATACTAATTCTAGGTATTTTTTATGATATAATTATAAAAGGATAAGTATCTAAACTTAAAGTATGTGATAAATTGAGATTAGAATTAATAAATTATGAAAGTGAAGGAAATAACTATGACAAAACAAACTAAAAAACATTTACCAATGTATGGAGTAGGACCATTATATGTTTCAATAATTTTAATAACTACAATAATATTTATATTTTTATCTTATTTAAACTTCATTCCTAGTTATAACATTAAAGAATTATCAACATCTATAATTATGCTTGGAATAATCCTAATAATAGTATCTATCTATATGTGGTGTAAAGCTGTTATTAAAGATAATATTGATAAATATATTATTAAAAATAAACTGTTAACTACTGATATCTATAGCTATACAAGAAATCCTATCTATTCAGCCTTTACCATTCTATCTTTAGGTTTAATTTTAATAGCTAATAATTATTATCTTTTAATTTTACCAGTATTATATTATTTATTTTTAACTATATTAATGATTTTAACTGAAGAAAAATGGCTTAAAGAGGTCTTTGGTTCTGAATACGAAGAATATAAAAAGAAAGTTAATAGAATCATCCCCATTAAAAAAAGAATTAATAAATAAGAGGTGTTTTAATGTATACAATAATTGATTACTTAAAATTTTATAGTAATGCTTCATTAAATGAAGTTAAATGGAATAATATTGATAATTTAATGGCAGCCATTATAGTTTATTTACCAGTTCCATCATTTAAAGATAATAAAAGCTTAAAAGAGTTATCTGATTATGTTACCAAAAATGAAACGGATATTCGTGGTTTCACTGCTACTAAAGCAGTTGAAATATTAAACATAATTAAAACTAGTAAAAGATATAAAAATATCACTATCTCTAACTTTATTAATGTTAAAAATGAAGACTCTCAATTTGGTGCTTGTATCATCAAAACTGATAAAGAAAAAATCATTAGTTTTAAAGGTACGGATCGTTCCTTAATTGGCTGGCTTGAAAACTTTAGACTTATGTATGAGTATCCAACCTATACTCAAAATCTAGCCATTAAATATCTAAATGATAATATAACTTTTATAGATAAAGATATTTATGTAGTTGGACACTCTAAAGGTGGTAATCTAGCAATGGCAAGTGCTATGGAACTATCTGATTCAAAATTTAATAAAATAAAAGAAGTTTGTAATTTTGATGGACCAGGATTTAAAAAACAAGAGTATGAAAGTAAAAAATTTAAAAGACTAAAGTCCAAACTTTTAAATGTCATTCCTACCGGATCAGTTATTGGAACTATACTTTATAATGATAACTATAAAGTTGTTTCAAGTAATGAATATGCTTTTGACGAACATTATCCAACCTCATGGAAACTATTTGGTCAATACTTCGTTGAAGGCAAATTATCAACTATCAGTAAACAATTTCATAAAAATACCTCAGATGGGCTAGAAACCCTTGATAAAGAAAAACTTAAAAAAACCATTGAAACAAGCTTTAAAAGTTTTGAAAAAAAATATTCAAGTGATTTTACTTCCATCTCATTTAATGATATTAAAAACTTCTATACCAATATGAAAAATGTTGATCCTGAAATAAGAAATTATCTAACAATTTTAATGGAAGAACTAATAAAATATTCCTAAAAATTATCTTAATATAACTATAATTTTCTGACTTAAAAATAATATAATTATGTTACATTATTGGTGTAAGTTATTTAAAGAAAGGAGAGAGATTAATATGAACAATTTACAAGTTATAAATAATACAGAATTAATTGCAACTCCTAACTTATTAAACTTTTAGAAATATCCTTCTATAATAACAAAATTAATAATAGATAATTTAACAATCGTAGATATTGACCAAAATATCACTAACTTATTTGAATATGCATTTGGTAGTGAAATAAATATTATTTCTAATATTGCTATCAGTGAAGAAATAGATATTCCTAAAATTATTAAAGATAAATATCGTTTATTAAATATTTCTATTAATGAAGAAGATTTAAATAAAGATGACATTGAAAAAGTGACAAAAAACATTAAAGATTTAATAATTTACTACAATATCAAAAAAATAAATTTAAATATTCAAGACATTGACTTTATCTTTAAAGCCGAGAAAATTAAAAAGTAGCTTAATTAAAGCTCTTTTTTGTGATTATTCTTGCGCAAATTCATAAAATTTGTTAATATATAGGAGGTTTTATAACCAATATGTACTTAAACTGATTTAGTTGCCTAGTGGCCAAGTGTTGGTAATTAAAGAAGACGTTTAAGGGTAAATAACGAAAGGATTGTGAGAATTATGGCTGTTGTTTCTATGAGTTACTTATTAGAAGCAGGTGTTCATTTCGGACATCAAACAAAAAGATGGAATCCTAAAATGAAGGAATACATCTTTACATCTAGAGATGATATTTATATTATCGATCTAGAAAAAACTGCATCATGCATTGAGACTGCATATGCTGAAATTAAGAAAATTGCTGAAAATGGAGGAAGCTTCCTATTTGTTGGAACTAAAAAACAAGCTGTTGAAGCATCTAAAGAAGAAGCAGAAAGAAGTGAATCTTTCTATGTTGTAGAAAGATGGTTAGGTGGAACACTTACAAACTTCAGAACTATCAGAAAGAGAATTAAGAGATTAGAAGAAATCGAAAAAATGGAAGCTGATGGAACATTTGAAGTATTACCTAAAAAAGAAGTTATCGGACTTAAAAAAGAATATGACAAATTAAATAAAGTATTATGTGGAATCCGTAATATGGAAAAATTACCAAGCGCTTTAATTATTGTTGATCCTAAAAAAGAAATCAACGCTATTAGAGAAGCTAGAAAATTAAATATTCCAGTATTCGGATTAGTAGATACAAACTGTGATCCAGATGATGTAGACTTTGTAATCCCTGGTAATGATGATGCTGTAAGAAGTGTTAAAGTAGTTTTAGGAGTATTAACTAATGCTATTTGTGAAGCTAAAGGATTACCAATTGTAGATTACGTTACAGAAGAAGAAAAACCTAAAAAGGAACATAAAGAAGCTAAAAGCGTAAAAGAAGTATTTGTTGAAAGTTTAGACAAAGAAGAAACAAAAGAAGCTATTAAAGAAGAAAAATCAGTTGAAGATGAAGATTTAACTATTAAAACTTTAGTAGAATTAAAAGCTATTGCTAAAAAACGTGGTGTTAAAGGTTATTCTTCAATGAAAAAAGAAGAATTATTAACTGCATTAAAATAATTGGAGGAATATATATGATAGATGCTAAAAGTGTTGCTGAATTAAGAGCAAAAACCGGTGCAGGAATGATGGACTGCAAAAAAGCCTTAACTGAAACTAATGGAAATATGGAAGCTGCTATTGATTACCTAAGAGAAAAAGGTATTGCAAAAGCTGCCAAAAAAGAATCAAGAATTGCTGCAGAAGGATTAGCAAACGTTTATATTGATGGTAATAAAGCTGTTATCTTAGAAGTTAACAGTGAAACAGATTTCGTTTCTAAAAATGAAGAATTTACATCTATGTTAGATACAATTGGGGAAGCTATCTTAAAATCAGATGCAACTACTGTAGAAGAAGCTTTAAATTTACCAACAGCTGAAGGAACAGTTAATGATTTAATCGTTGCTAAAACAGCTAAAATTGGTGAAAAATTATCTTTAAGAAGAATTGAAGTAGTTACTAAAACAGATAGTGAAACATTTGGTTCTTACTTACATATGGGTGGAAAAATTGCTGTATTAACAGTATTAGAAGGTGCAAGTGTCGAAGTAGCTAAAGATGTAGCTATGCAAGCAGCTGCTATGAAACCAGAATATGTTACAGAAGATGAAATTCCTGAAGAAAGAATTGAAAGAGAAAGAAACATTTTTAAAGAACAAGCTATTAATGAAGGAAAACCTGCTGAAATAGCTGAAAAAATGGTAGAAGGCAGAATTAAAAAATTCTTTAAAGAAATCTGCTTAGTTCATCAAGCATTTATTAAAGATGGCGACATCGACGTAGCAACATATGTTAAAAATAACGGAGGTAAAGTTGAAAAAATGATTCGTTTTGAAGTTGGAGAAGGAATGGAAAAACGTAATGACAATTTTGCTGAAGAAGTTATGAATCAAATAAAATAAAACTCAACCACAAATTGAGTTTTTTTTTATTGATTTATCGTAAATATTACTATAATATATTAATATGAAAGGATTAACAAAATGAAAAAGAAAACAAAAATAATTATCTTAATATTAATATTACTTTTATTTGGAGGCTTACTAACATTCTTTATCATAAATAATAAAAACAAAGAACTAGTTACTGAAGACTCATTAAAATTTAAAGAAGACTACGAAAGTGTAAATGGTAAAAAAATATCAGATGAGTTAACTTATTCAAGTTTAGATATTCCTAAAAATAATCCTATTAAATATTCATCATATGAAGAAATCTTTAAAATATTAGATAATGGTACTGGTATTATCTATTTAGGTTTTCCAGAATGTCCTTGGTGTCGTAATATTGTTCCTGTTTTAATAGATACTGCTTTAAAATCAAAAGTTAAAACAATCTATTACTTAAACATTAAAGATGATCGGAATGTCCTATCTTTAACTAAAAAAGGTAAAATTAAAACTGAAAAAGAAGGAACTGAAGACTACTTAAAATTAGTTGATTTATTAAAGGATAATTTGAGAGAATACGAAGGCTTAAAAAATAAAGATATTAAAAGAATTTATGTTCCTTTAGTAATCTTTGTAAAAGATGGCAAAGTAGTTGGAACTTACGAATCATTCCCAGCATTCCAAGAAAGAGCTAACGGTAATGGTTTCACTCAAATGAATGAAAAAGAAAAGTCTGAATTAAGTAAAATTTATGAGAATTATTTCAAAAAATTAAAATAAGTGCATCAAGCACTTTTTTTATGCTTATAATCGTGCAAAAAGTCGATATTTGTTGACAAAAAATTAAAATTAGTATAGTATAACTAACCACAAACGCATAATCATATTAAGTATAGGGGGTACTTATATGAAAAATAAAATAGTATATTATTTACTAATAATTTTATGCCTATTTACTTTTATATATTCATCATATCAAATTTATGGTGATTATAAAGATGATCAAAAGCAAGAACTAATTGCATTAGAAGGGGCAGTTATTACAACCAAAAAAGAAACCCCAGAAGAAATAATCAATAATTTAAAAAGTGAATATCAAAATAATGACATAATTGGAACTATAAGAATCCCAGGTACAGATATCAATCATGCCTTTGTTCAAACCACTAATAATACTTATTATTTATCTCATACCATAAAGAGAGAAAAGAGTAAATTAGGTGCTATTTTCATGGATTATCGTAATACTTTTAATGATAAACAAATAAATATCTACGGACACAATTCAAATAAATATGATGTTCCATTTAAAGATTTAGTTAAATATAAAGATTCAGAATTTACTAAAAACAATGATGAAATATATCTAACAACTTCATCTGGTATAAGTAAGTACAAAATTCAAATTGTAAATCGAACTAAATCAGATGAACACATGAAAATAGATGTTAATAAATCATCATGGAATGAGCATATTTCAAATTTAAAAAAAGGTGCTATCTATGATACAAGAAAGGCCATAACAATGGATGAAGATATATTAATTCTTCAAACATGTTTATTAAAGGATGGAGGTAATTACTTAATAATTACTGCTACCAAAGAGAAGGAGGATATGGCAAAATGAAAAAATTCTTATTAGTCGTATTAGCTGCTTTTTCATTATTCATCACTAACGTAAAAGCTGCTGAAAGTGCTGCTTCAGTTGCTGGCACAAATTACGACACTCTAGAAGAAGCATTAAATGCTGCAAAAGAAGGAGAAACAGTTACATTATTAACTGATTTTACTGAAAATGTTGTCATTAAATAGGAAATAAAAGTACTATCACAGTAGCTATTACAAATGCAAATAGTGCATCATTAACCATCACAAATGGTAAAATTACAAACAATCAAAAAATGGTCGCTAGGGATGCAGGTATTGCTATTAATAGTGCTAAAGGTACTAAAAAAACTGTATGCCCAGGTGGTGGTGTATATATTAAAGCCAATAATAGAGGTAAAATAATTACTATTAGTGATGAAGTAGTAATAAAAGATAATAATAGTGCAATCGGTGGTGGATTATACATCGATTCATACACAACAGTAAACGAAGAAATAGTTGCAACAGTAAACGCTGCAATCTATAACAACAATGCATCAAAATATGCTGATGACATTTACACAAGTGGCCATGGTAAACTAGGTATTAAATTAAACTTAGGAAAAACATCATCATGGAATATATCATGTAAAGATACAGTTGATGGTTGGTATCTTGATGGTGAAAACAATAGATGGAATGCTCATGGAACAGCCGATACGATTAGTATCAACCCATTAAATGAATTAAAAGTTACAGAATCAAATTCAATTAAAGCTAAATATGTTGAAATCGATACTGATAAAGAATTAGCTGAAGGAACATATTTTAAAGAAGATATTGAAGTAGTATATGTTTATCAATTCGTTAAAGGCCAAGGAGCCGGAGAAAATCCAACTGTAACAATTGAAGATAAACCTTACACTGGAGTAGAAGAAAGTAATTCTTATACTACAGTAATCACAATGATTTCAAGTTTAACATTAGGAACATATTTAGTAGTATCAAAAAAGAGATTTAATTAAAAATCTCTTTTTTTTATATATCTAAAGTTTCAATATTGCTGTTACTATTAACAACTTTACTATTATTTAAAGTTTCTTTTAAACCTAAATTAGTATTTGTACCCAAATCATCTTCTAAATCAATAAGTTTAATAATTTCTTCAAAAGAAGTTTCACCACTAACAACTTTATTTAAACCATCTTGAAGCATTGTTGTTGTACCAGAAGAGTATACTAAATGTCTAAGTTTAGCTTTGTCATCATTTCTAACAATCGCATCTTTAATCTCTTGATTAATAAGTAAAACCTCATGAATAGCAATACGACCACTATAACCTTGATGACAAGCATCACAACCCTTAGGTTCATATATTTCATTAACGTCCATATTTAAAGCTTGTTTAAACACTTTCTTTTCATAATCAGTAGTAGGTCTAACAACTCGACATTTCTTACATAATCTTCTAGCTAATTTCTGGGAAATAATACCAGATAAAGCTGCACCTAATAAATATCTTTCAACTTCCATATCCGTTAAACGTTCAATTGTACTTAAAGAGTCATTAGTATGGATTGTAGATAATACTAAGTGACCAGTAATAGAAGCTCTAACTGCAATACGTGCTGTTTCATCATCACGAATTTCTCCGATCATTACAATATCCGGGTCCTGACGTAAAATACTTCTTAAAGCACTCGCAAAAGTAAGTCCAATTTCTGGAATAACCTGAACTTGATTAATACCATCAATATTCATTTCTATCGGATCTTCTACGGTAATAATATTTCTATCTTCTGTATTTAACTTTTGTAAAATAGAGTATACAGTTGTTGATTTACCTGTACCAGTTGCACCAGTAACTAATATAATACCATTAGGTAAACTAATCATTTTATTAACTTTAGCTAAATTTTCTTTACTAAAATCCAATTCTTCAATACCGGCTGAAGACATCTTATAATCTAAAACACGAATAACAACTTTTTCCCCTAAATTAGTAGGTAAACAAGAAACACGTAAATCAACATCAATATTATCTAAACTATTCTTAATAGCACCATCTTGAGGAATTCTTGATTCTGTAATATTCATACCAGAAATAATCTTAATACGAGTAATCATATTCTTTTGAACATATAAAGGAACATGACTATAATCAGATAATTTACCATCAATACGCATTCTTATCCTTAAACCATCATCAGAAGGGTCAAAGTGAATATCTGAAGCCTTATTTTTAATTGCATCTAAAATAATTGTATTAACAATATCCGTAATAGGAGTATCTTCATAATTAAAAGAGACAAGGTTAGCATTTGATGTAGTTAATTGCTTTGCATCAAAGGATACTTCATTTATGCTTGGAATCACAGGTTTAACATCCATACAAAAGCCACCTTTCTATTCTTAAATAATTATACCAATAAATAATTATTTTATCAATATCCGAACTTTAAAAAATTTACCATAAAATATTAAAAAAAACTTATCTTGAAATATCTAAAAAAATCCTTTATAATAATTATAGTTTTCAATGAATTTTGAGGAGTAATATAACTTATATTTATAGAGAGTTAACATTTGGTGTAAGTTAATAATATAATTATATGAAGGTTGCAAAATGAGAAAAATCGTTTATATGCGTTAAATATATAAAGATAACTAATAAGTTATAAATTAAGGTGGTACCACGGCCATAAGTCGTCCTTTAATTTATAACTTTTTTTATTTAAAAAGGAGTTGTTAAAATGTATCGAGAATTTGAAGAGTATATTTTTAATAATTATGATATTAAATTATTAGGTATCAATAGAAAGTATTATCATTCAAAACGAGTCGCCATCTTATCTAAAAAGATAGCTGAAAACTTAAATTTAAGTCTTCATGATGTTAAATTAGCTACAACCATTGGTTTACTTCATGACATTGCTAGATTCTTTGAATATGACTTATTTGGTAAGTTTAATTCTCATCACTTTGATCATGGAAAGTATGGAGTTAAATTATTAAAAGAAGATGATTACATCAAAAAATATAATGTTAATGAAGAAGATTTAGATGATTTATATGCTGCTATTTTCTACCATAATAAATACGCTATATCAAGAAAATATCAAAATAATAAATTTTGTAAAATAGTTAGAGATGCTGATAAAATAGATATTATTTATTTAGTTACAATTCATCAAAATATAATAAATAGTGATTTAGAAAGTTATACAGTATCTCCTAAAGTATATAAAGATTTTAATAAGAAAAAATGTATTAATGAAAAACATGTTAAGACTAAAGGTGATAAAATCTTAAATATATTATCTTTTATCTATGATATAAATTATCAATATTCTTTAAAAGTAATTAAAGAAAATAATTATATTAATGAAATGTATGATAATTTAGGTAAACCTGAAAATTTAAAACCTTATTTTGAAATTATAAATAGAGTTATTGATGAAAAATTAGAAAAAGAGGACTGATTAAAATGTTAGATAAAAAATATGAACATAAGCAAGTTGAAGAAGGGAAATATTCATATTGGTTAAATCATAAATACTTTGAAAGTGGAGATGTTTCTAAAAAGCCATATTCAATTGTGATTCCGCCTCCTAATGTAACTGGTAAACTACATTTAGGTCATGCTTGGGATACAACCCTACAAGATATAATAATTAGATTTAAGAGAATGCAGGGCTTTGATGCTTTATGGGTTCCTGGCATGGATCATGCCGGAATTGCAACTCAAGCTAAAGTTGATGCTAAATTAAGAGATATGGGAATAAATCCTAGATCAATATCAAGAGAAGAGTGGCTTACATATGCTTGGGATTGGAAAAATGAATATGCTGATAATATAAAAAGGCAATGGGCTAAACTAGGTTTAAGCCTAGATTATACTAAAGAGAGATTTACTTTAGATGAAGGCTTAAGTGATGCTGTAAAACACGTTTTTGTAACTCTTTATAATGAAGGATTAATTTATCGTGGAGAAAGAATTATTAACTGGGATCCATACGCTATGACAGCACTTTCTAATGAAGAAGTAGAATATAAAGATGTACCAGGAGCCTTCTATCACATAAAATACTTTATTGAAGGCACTAATGACTACCTAGAAGTAGCAACAACAAGACCAGAAACTTTATTTGGTGATACTGCTGTAGCTGTTAATCCAAGTGATGAAAGATACAAACATCTAATTGGTAAAAATTGTATCTTACCAGTTGTAAATAAATTAATACCTATTATTGGTGATGATCATGCTGATCCTGAATTTGGTACTGGTGTCGTAAAAATAACTCCAGCTCATGATCCCAACGACTTTGAAGTAGGAAATAGACACAACCTAGAAAGAATCATCGTTATTAATCCTGATGGTACCATGAATAAAAATGCCTTAAAATACGAAGGAATGGACCGTTTCGAATGTCGTAAAGCCCTTGTCGAAGATTTAAAAAATGAAGGCTTATTAATTAAAATTGAGGAAATGACTCACTCAGTAGGACACTCTCAAAGAAGTGGAGTAATGGTAGAACCATATCTATCAAAACAATGGTTTGTTAAAATGAGACCACTTGCTGATCGTGTTTTAGAAAATCAAAAAAATAAAGATACTAAAGTAAATTTTGTCCCAGAAAGATTCGAAAAAATTATGAATCACTGGATGGAAATCACTTATGATTGGTGCATTTCTAGACAATTATGGTGGGGACATCGTATTCCTGCTTGGTATAAAGGTGATGAAGTATATGTTGGAGTAGAAGCTCCTAAAGAAGAAGGATGGACTCAAGACCCAGATGTCTTAGATACATGGTTTTCAAGTGCTTTATGGCCATTTAGTACCTTAGGATTCCCAGAAAAAACAAATCTTTTAGAAAGATATTATCCTAATAATGTATTAGTAACAGGATATGACATTATCCCATTTTGGGTAAATAGAATGACATTCCAAGGCTTACATTTTACTGGTCAAAGACCATTTAAAGATTGCTTAATTCATGGCCTAATTCGTGATAATCAAGGAAGAAAAATGTCAAAAAGTTTAGGTAACGGAGTAGACCCTATGGATGTTATCGAAGAATATGGATGTGATGCCCTAAGATACTTCTTAGCAACCTCATCTGCACCAGGTCAAGATTTAAGATATGATGAAGAAAAAGTTAAATCAACTTGGAATTTCATCAATAAATTGTGGAATGCTAGTCGTTTCTGTTTAATGAATATTGAATCTTTAAAAGAATATGACTTTAAAGAAATAGATACAAAAGATAAATGGATCTTATCTAAGTTAAATAAAATAATTAAAAACGTTACTAAATCTATGGAAAAATATGAATTTAACAATGTTGGAACCATGCTTTATGATTTTATCTGGAGTGACTTCTGTGATTCATACATTGAAATGTGTAAATTTACTTTAGACAATCCATCAACTCAAAGTACTCTTTGTTATGTAATAACTAATATCTTAAAAATGATGCATCCAATCATGCCATTCGTAACTGAAGAAATTTATAGTATGTTACCAATCAAAACCCATGAAAGCATCATGATAAGTGATTATCCAACCGTAAATAAAGAATTTAACTTCCAAAAAGAAGAAGAATTAATCGAAAATACCATTGGATTTATCAAAACATTTAGAAACATTAAACAAGAAAACAACATCACAAAGGACTTATCAGTTAAGTTTAATAATGAAGAAGATTATACTTTAATTATTAAAATGTTAAAACTAACTGAAAATATTATTGATAAACCATTAGATATTACTGAATATAAAGTTAATTTTGGCCCATTTAATGCTTCAATCTACTATGAAAAAGAAATAACTGAAGAAGATATCCGTCAAAAAGAAAAACAAATAGAAAGCTTAAAACAAAGTATAAATAAACGTAAACAATTATTAGCTAATGAAAACTTTGTTAACAAAGCACCAGAAAAATTAGTTGCTGACGAAAAAGCCAAATTAGAAAATGATGAAAAATTATTAAAACTACTAACTCATTAGATTAGTAGTTTTTTCTTGCAATTTTCGCTATTTTGGTGTATTATAGGCACCAAAACGGAGGGGTTTATGGCAAAGATTTTAAGTGTGAGTGAAACACAGGAACTATTACAACGTTTTAAAAACGGTGATAAGCAAGCAAAAGATATCTTGATTAAACATAACTATGAATTAATAGAAAAGATAATAGAAGGAAAATTCAAAGAAACACCATATTCTTATGAATTACTATTCAGTTTAGGCCTTACCGGTTTAAATGAAGCAATAACTTCTTACCAAAACCAAAACTTTTATGAGACAGCTGTTTCTTGTATATATAACAAAATAAAAAATTATTTAACCAAAAATCCTCAACCCGCATTAGGTAGTAAATCAGAAACTTTTGCCAATAATGTCATAAATGAATTTACTTTAAGTATTGACGAAAGAGTCTACCCACAAATAAAAAGATATATCATTGATCAATTTGAATTATCTGCTGATTCAAGAACAAAAGAAATCTTAAAATTACGCTTTGGTTTTTATGGAAAAAATCTTCCTGAAGATATTATTGCTAGAAGATTAAATATTAATATTAATCACATATTAACTTTAGTAACCAGTTATAAAAGCTTAATCATTAATCGTTTAAATAAATTACAAAGTACCATTACAGATCCAATTAATCCCATCAAATTACCAATTATAACAGAAAAAGAAAAAAGCCCAACTCCTAAATATCAAACTAAATCAAGTACACCAAAATTAGCAGTATCTGGTTCTAAAATAAAAAACATTTTTGAAAGAATGCCCGAATATACTCCAGAACAAATAATTACTTACATAGCATCTTTAACAGAAAAAGATAAAAATCTAATAACTAGAAAATTTGGAGCCGATTTAACTGAAGCCCATAAGATTGATTCTCAATCTGAAGATAGAATAGTTTGTATTCTTCATTTAATGCGATCAAATATTACAAGAGGTCACTTCGAAAGAAAATTAAAAAATAAAACCTTAAATGAAAGACTACCAGAAATATCTCAAGATTTATTAAAACGTATAATTGAAAGTTATTCAGAGTTAGATAAACAACTTATCTTTAAAAAATATGGGTCTTCATTAAAAGAATATCATGTTCTTTCAGATGAAGAAGAGCAACGAATAACAACCGTAATTAAACGCCTAAAAAGAAATATAATAAAATACAATGAAGGTAAAATATCCTTAGAAGAATTAACTAAAATTCGCCGAGTAACTCTTCCTCAATCAATCTATACAACATTTGAATTCTTTACTAAAGATGAAATAAATTATGCTTTATCATTATTATCAGAACGTGAAAAAGAACTAGTATATGCTTTTCATAATTATGATTTAGAAAATCCTTTACTAGTTACATTACCAAGTGAATCTTTAATTGAAATTAAAAATATTATTTATCCTAAAATAGGAAGACAATTAAGAAAACAAAGACAAACTAGTTTACCTCTTACAAATCAAACCATCGATGAACAAATAATTACTGCTATTAAACTAGGTGTTACTGAAACAAGTGATTATATTTATAAAAAACTATTTTCTCAATTTAATTTAACTGATGAGGAAATCAATTATATCGTTACTCAAACCATAAATGAATTTAATTCGTTATCTAAAAAACCAAAAGAAATGGTACTTAAGCCAGTAGATAGAAAGGATGAAAAATAATATGGAAGAGAAAAAACAATTAATAAAAGCATATATAGAAGAAAAAATTAGAATTAGTGATAAACCAAATGAAAATATAAAATCATTACTACGTATTTCTAACTATTTCTTTAAATTATGTGATAATAACGAAGATAATGTAACTTATGAAAAAATTGATGAATTATTATTATCTAATGAAGTAGTTAATGATTTAATCAAATCTATTTTAAATAAATATTTAGGATTTATTCAAGAAAGTAGTCTGGAATCTTTAGTACCAGATGAAATTACCTGTGAAATAATTGAAGTTTTCTGTGATAAAAAAGATATTGATATTAACAAATTAGAATTAGATGATAATAAGATTACTATTAATGAAGACTATGTTGGACCATCACAATCTATGTTTTTAAATGAAACAAGAAAATATCGATTATTAACTCCAGCGGAAACTAGAAGTCTTATTATTAAATCCCAAAATGGAGATCAAGAATCAACAGACATTTTAATTAAACATAATTTAAGATTAGTAATCTCAATTGCTAAAAAATATCGTTTAATATCTTCAACCATTACTATGAATGATTTAACTCAAGAAGGAGTATTTGGTTTAATTAGAGCCATTGAAAAATTTGATGTAAGTAAAGGTTATAGATTTTCAACATATGCTACTTGGTGGATAAAACAATCTATAAAAAGATTCATTAATTATTCATCAACAACAATAAGATATCCAGATTATATTAAATCTATGAAATACAAAGTAAGCGCTACTGCTAAACGTATTCATGATGAAACTGGTAAAGAACCAACCATTGAAGAATTATCTGAATTAACTGATTATTCAGTATCAAAAATTGAAGATGCCTTTTCTATTATTCGTCCAGAAATTAGTATTAATTCTCCAATAAGACTAGAAGAACCAGACGCATCCTTAGAAGATTTTATTCCTGATCAAGATACTAAAATTGAAGAAGATTTTATTAAAAAAGATTTTAGTGACGCTATTGTAAAAGCAATATATGGTTCTAAACTTACAGAACGACAAATCAAGATAATTATTTATCGTTTTGGTCTTTTAGGTGAAGAAAAGAAAACTTTAGATGAAATAGGTAAAATGTTTAATGTAACTCGTGAAAGAATTAGACAAGAAGAATCTAAAGCTCTTAAAGTATTAAGAAATGACCCTGTTATAAAATCATTAAATAATGCTAATAGTGGCATTTTAGATGAAGTTAAATTAAATAATACTCATAAAGAAATTTGCCGAGTAAGATTAACTAAATTCTTCCCAGGTTATTCACCAATTGATCTAAAATATGCAATCAGTACTTTAGATAAAACTAATCAAAATCTTATTACTAGATATTATGATGAAGATTTATATCGTCGTAAAGAAATCCCAATAAATAATCAAGATCAACATCGTCTATCAAATTTAATTTTTAAATCACTGCCTTTAATTTTAAGAAAAGATAAAGGAACTGACTCACAAACTTCATCAGATTCAAAACAAAATTTATTTACTTTATTACCAAATATACCTAGAGAAAACATCCTTAAAGTATTTGAAACATGTTTACCAAGTGAAGATAAAGAATTATTAATTAAAGCATATGGAACCAATCTATGTGAACATCATCTAGGTTTATTATCAATATGTGAAAAACAATATTTACAAATGTATTTAATTCCATATATAAGAGTTCAATCTTTATCTTTCCAAAAACCAGAAGAAAAAGTATATACCAAAAAAGATATTGATCCAATTGATTTAGTCGGCCTTCCTTCTTTTTCTAAATTAAATCCTAAAATTGGACCCGAATTATTATTTAGTATAGCTCTAAAAGTCTTAAATGGTAATGAAAGATTTACTTCATCAAATTATACTCAAGAAGAATTAGTTAAAATATTTGATAATAAAGAATTAATAGTTCCATTTATAGCAGAATTTAAGAAAGTAATTCCTAAAATTAAACAAAGACAAGCAAAAAGCATTAAATAGATGCTTTTTTTCTTTAAATAGAATATAATTAACTTAGGTGATGCTATGTATTCTAACTATGGAAAAGTATTTAAAAAACAAGATTTATATGCTTATAATACTTATAAAATTCACTCTATATGTGACTATTTAATAATTGTTGATAATGTTGTGAAATTAACTAACTTAATTAAATATTTAAAAGATAATAATAAAAAATATTTTATTTTAGGTAATGGTTCTAATATAATTTTACCAGATCGTTATAAAGGAATAGTTATCAAATTAGATTTTAAAGAATTAACTATTAATAAAAATACTATTATATCTGGAGCTTCTAATCTACTTATTAACTTAGCTAACGAATCTATAAATCATAATCTAACAGGTTTAGAGTGGGCTAGTGGTATTCCTGGAACTTTAGGTGCTTCAATTGTCGGAAATGCCGGTGCTTATAAAGATGAAATATCTAACTATGTAACAGAATTAGAAGTTTTGGAAAATAATAAAGTAAAGATAATTAAGAAAAATGATTTATCTTTTTCATATCGAACTTCCAACTTACAAACTAGAGACTTAATTATTTTAAAAGCTACTTTAACTTTAAAACCTGGTTCTAAAGAGGAATCATTAACACTAGTAAAAGAACGTTTAGACAAAAGATTATCAACTCAACCTCTAGAATATCCAAATGCTGGTTCAGTTTTTAGAAATCCTGAAGGTTTATTTGCTGGTAAATTAATTGAAGATTTAGGTTTAAAAGGTTATCAAATAGGTGGAGCAATGGTTTCAACTAAACATGCCAATTTCATCGTAAATACCGGAAATGCCACTAGTAAAGACATTACGTCTTTAATTAATTTCATTACAAAAGAAGTAAAAAATAAATATAATATAGATTTAATTCTTGAACAAAAAATTATTAATTAACATTGATAGTTTTTTTATTAATTGCTTTTATTGGTATAAGTTATGCATTTTATACAGCAGTAATTGATAATGGAGATGAAGGTAGTAGTATCATAAGTAGAGCAGGTAATCTAGAGGTAACATATACTGATGGTTCAAAGCAAATTATAGGAGCAACTATCTATCCAGGATGGAGTGATTCCAAAACATTTACAGTAAAAAATACTGGAAATGCTGCGGCATCATATTCAATTATGGTAACAAATATGTCAAATATGTTTCAAAATATTAGTGCAACAACCGGATATGCACGTACACAAACAGATGCAGATAAATTTAATGCAAGTAGTAATAAATCATCTGGTCTAACATTTGTAGTAAAATCATAATTAGACGTTTTAATAACGTCTTTTTTGGTGTGATTTAGTAAGAATTAGCTAATAATAAATTAAAATGAAATACTTTAAAAATGTTTTTTTCTTGAAGTAAACCATAAGTGTGTTTAAAATAATAATTAATCTTGCTAAACTTTAATCAGAAAAGAGGATGAAAAATGAAACAAGAAAAGATTGGTAAATTTATAAGTACCAAAAGAAAAGAACAAAAACTAACTCAAGAAGACGTGGCTGAAAAACTAAACATCAGTAAAAATGCTGTTAGTAAATGGGAAAGAGGTTTAAATCTTCCTAATGTTTCAATTATGTCAGAATTGTGTGAAATATTAAAAATTAACATTATTGAACTTCTCAATGGTGAAGAAAAAAATAATGAAGATGGTTATATTGAATATATTAAATATCGTGAAAAGAAACAAAAACAAAAAAGTATGATAGCTATTATTTCATTAATAATCTTATTTATAGTAAGCTTTCTTTCTCTGTTTTATTTAAGTAATTATAATAAAGTTAAAGGATATAGTTTATCTGCAAATGGTCAAAATTTTGATTATGTCGATGGATTTTTATTAACTTCAAATATTAAATATATTTATTCATTTGGGCATATCAATATTAAAAATTCCCAAATCAAAAAAGATGATATTAAAATTTTAGAACTTAAATATAATGACAAAAGAATAATATCAGGTACCAGTTTAGAAAGTCATACTATTATCGAAGATTATGGATATAATGAAATTTTTACTAAAGAAATTATTAATAATAAAGATAAATGGACTTTAGAAATAACTTATCTAAAAGATCAAAAAGAAGTAAAAGAAACTATAAAAATTAATAATGAATTAATTATGCAAAATAATAAATTTTATTATCCAAAAGAAAATCCTATTTCTTTAGATAATCAAACAAAAAAGACTACAACGACTGAGTCCAATGATAAAACCATTAATCATTTAATTAAAAAAGGTTACACCCAAGATGATTCAATCACATTTCATAAAATCTTTAAAGATAAATCTAAAATGTATGTAACTTTAACTAAAAATGGCAATATTTATCGTTATAAAAAACCAAATTTTATCTTCTATGGAAGACTTAACTCTAGATTTTTATCTGTTTCTGAATTAGATGATGAAGGATATTTACTTAATCCATACGTTTATGATATGAAAAACAATATTCTTTATGGTCGTAAAACTAAAGTTATCACTAATGAAACCATTGAATCTAAAGCCAAAGAATTCATTACCTTATATCAATCTGAATTTACTGGAATCTATGGCTATCTACAATATGAACAACTAGGAGATGAAGAAGATTAAACCATTAATTATTTTATTTTTATTATTATTTATATCTGTATTATTTATCTATTTAATTTTTAAGAAAAAACAATATTTATATATTATCTTATTATTAGTAAATATTATTTTAATATATTATTTTTATTTAACAAGAAATGGATCAATAAGATTATGTTTTATTTTAAATGGTATAACAAAATATAAATATGAAAACATTGATTATGAAAATAATAATTCATATCTTAATCCTTATGAATTAGATAATAAAATCTATTATCTGGAATGTAAAAACTATGGTGTAATTAAAATTGCAAATAAATATCAATATTAAAAGCTTCATTTTTAATGAAGTTTTTATATTGATAAAAATTATATCGAATGATATTATAACTAACTACAAACAGAGGATTAAAAATGGAAATATTTAAACACTTTAAAACTATTTTTAAAAAGAATAATCAAATTGGATTAGTAGATATATCCAATCTTTTTCCCATTCCTCAAAGAGAGCATATTAGTGATATTAGATTTCTTAATAAAACTAAATCTGAATACGAAGAACTTCTTAAAGATAATATTAGATTAAGCAAAGAGTTAGACAATGGAAATATGCACGAGGAAGTATTCATGTATACAGAATTACTATTAAATAACTTAGAAATATCTAATCAATTTGATTATGTTGTCACTAAGTTAAAACTATACTTAGAAGAAATAAGAAGCATTTACAAAACATTAATTATAAGATTAGTAGCTTTAGATGAAATCAAAAAAGAAAAACCATTCTTATCCTTAAAAAAGAAAAATGCCATTATTAATGCCATGAATGCAATCCAACTTTCCTTAATAACTTTAAAAAATCAATTAGGTGCACTAGAAAGAGAAATAAAAAATTTTAAATCAAATGAACATGTTCTAACTTTAGCTAATGAAGAACAAAAAGCATATTTAGATAGAAAAAAATACTTAAGAAAAGTTTATTCTAAGTCTTCAACTTCAGGATATACAACTGAAATGATAATATCTGAAATGTATTTAGAAAAATATGTTTATCATCACAAAGATGAGATTAATGAAATTAGAAAACAACTTCAAGATTTAAAGGCAAGTAAAGACTTATCTAAACAATACTCAAATATAATAAATTTAGAAAATAGATTTATGTTATTTTATTTATTTGGAAGAAATTTAATTTCTAAAAGAGAAATACAAGAATTATATAATGTAAAACTTAAGGTATTATTAAGTAGGGATGATGAGGTTATAGATAGTCAATCAGTTCAAGATAATTATTTTAACAAAAATAATCTTTATCAAAATGAACAAGAAGTATATGAAAAAATTATTATGGAAAAATTAAACAATTTAATAAAAGGTGAGAGCCCTTTTATTAAAACTTATCTTGGAGAGTACTATACAAATTCACAAGAACTAAAATGTACTCGATTAATAAATGCTATTAGTGACTATTTAAGAGATGAAAATAGTAAGTTTGATTATATCCATATCTTATCTGATAAAATTAAAAGAAAATTATTATTATCATTAGATAACAAAGATGGATTAAATGAATTCTTTTCAACTAAATTTTGTAACGCTAATTTGGCAAATTGTTTTCTACCTGATGCCGTCTTATCAGAAACAATACCATTATCTACATATATAAGAATATTAAATGATATACAACCCTATAGTACTCTTATGGATTTTCTAAAAAGCAATGGGTTAGGTGTAAAAAAACTAAGTAATTTAAGTAATATCTATGAAATGTTCACTTCTAAAAATAATTCCAATGTTTATGAATTCCCAGATGGTTTTACTTCTATATCTCAAAATTATGTTTATACATACTACGATTGGGTCAAAACAAGTCCCAAAATTGAAATAGGTTCACAATTCTCAAAATTAAAACCAATTTCCGAAGTATTTATAGATGTTCTTCGATTTTTAAATAAAAATGTTTTAATGCCTCCATCTCTAAAAAACTTTGAAATTAGACTAGTTTCAACCGGAATCGATCCTACTGATTTAGATTTAAGAAAATTAGAATTTCAATCTGGTATTAAAAAAATAAAAATAGATGTTGCTCAAAAATATTCATGGCGCAATCGTCTTGAAGTTTTTATAGAAACACTTATTATCCCCGCTTCAGTGGAAGAACTTGAATTTGGTTTATGTCGATTAAAAATAAAAAAATTAGTTATAAATGATTTTGAAGAATCGATTTTATTAGATAGAATATTACATTATCAAGATTTTATTGGAACCGAATATCAAGAAGTATTAGAAGATTATGCTTCAATTATTTATGCTAAAATTATTGATAAATTAATTATTAGGAATAAATCTGGACAAGAACTTGAAATAAATCTTCATGAAATTGCCAAACATCCAGACATGGAATCACGTTTTGAAGAATTAAAAAATAAAATAGAAGCATTCTCTAAAACAATAATGTCTCCTAACCAAGGCAGTTTCTCTAAGAAAATTCAGTAAAACTTGACAAAATCTCAGAAATGAGTATAATAACATAGCACTTCAAAAAGGGGAGAAATAAAATGGAAAAATTAAATAAAGAAAAATTATTAGAATTCTCAGGTTCATTAACTTCTGAAGAATTTGAACAAATTAAAAGCATTTTACCATCTGAAGAAAGATTTGCTTTAGATGTCGCTATTCATAATGCTAATTCAAGTGAAGAAATCGAAAAACTATTAAAAAAAGCTTTAAATGATTTCTTAGATTTAGTTACAATTTTAACAGATGAAAAAAGTGTTGCTATTTTATACAGTACTTTTCCAGAGTATTTTAAAGGGAAATCATGTCGTGTTCAATCACAAGCACTTAAAGATTTAAAAATTATTATAAATTCATTACCACTTGAAGATATTAGATTAATTACATTATATTTAACTGATGTATCACTAGAAGATTTACTTAAAATATTCCAAACAGACATTCCAACTTTATCATCAAATATAAATGATATAATTGTCTTTATTAAATACCGTTTAGGCGAATTAGAATTAGAAAGAGATTATAATAACAGTAAAAAATATGAACATATTAGTTTTAAAGAAGGTTTAGGAAAAACTTATTCACCTTCAGCAATACTAAATGCTATGGGTTTATTATCTAGAGAAGATAGAGAAATTATATACAGTTCATATGATGGTGATATCTTTACATCAGATGCTAATAAATCATTAACAGGTATGACATATGAATTAATAATTGAACCTAAATTATCTGCAATTTTAGCTAAAAATGATTTAACAACCATTAAAACTAAAAAAATAGAAAGAATCGAGAAATAATTATTATGGGAAATACAATTAAGAAACCTGAATCAAAAGTATATAATAAAGTAATTAGTGTGGTTTATTTAGATGCCGAAAAAGGTGAAAAAATTAAAAATGGCATTTTAAGAACATTAGATGGAAAAACATTATTTGCCATCGCTGCTGTAGAACATAACTTAGAATGTAAATTTGATGAGATTGTAAATGTTGCAACTGCTATGGAAGAAATTGAATTTATCTATAAAGCTGTTGTTGTAAATGTTTATTCACGTTTTACTATTAAATTTGGTTCATTATATAAAGACGAACCAGAATTTATAAAAAATCAAATTGCTAAAAGAATTTTTGATATATTAACATATTTTGGCACTCAAAATAAAAATTATTTTATGTTATATTATGGTAAAAGTTATAGTATTGAAGAAATATCTACTTTATTAGATACACCTGAAAGAGTTATTAGAACTGCATTATTTAATATGACAAACTATATTGAAACAACTATTGAAGAAGATAAAGCCAATAAATTATTTTCACCACATGCAGACAAAGAAACTAAAATCGAATCAATCTATAACACATTAAGCGAATATAGCAAAAAAGAAATCTTGGAAGGAATTTCCCATTTAACTGATGATGAAAAAGAAGTTATTTATGCATTACATGGCTATGATTTAGAAGAACCTCAAATTGTACCATCAAATAGTTTATACCAAATGCAATATGAAGTTGTTATCTTACCAAGATTAAGAGGATTTATTAATAAAGCTAAAACATATAAAGGAAAGAGCTTACATTTATAGTAAGCTTTTCTTATATCTTGAAGAATTAAATAGATATTGATATAATTAAAAGAGTTTAAGAGGAGTGTTATTATGAAACTTAAAAATAGTTACTTTTATACTTTAAGAGAAAACGCTAAAGATGAAGATTCAACAAGTGGTAATCTATTAGTTAGATCAGGTATGATTAAAAAAGTATCAAGTGGTATTTATATGTATTTACCATTAGGTCTTAAAGTATTAGATAATATTAAAAAAATAATTAAAGAAGAAATGGATAAAACTGGAGCTACTGAACTTTTAATGCCATCATTAATTCCAGAAGAAGTTTATGAACCCTGTGGAAGAAATGCAGCTATGGGTAGTTCAATGTTTCATTTAAAAGATCGTTATGATAAACCATATGTTTTAGGTCCTACTCATGAAGAATTATTTACCATTGCTGCTAAATCTATGGTAAGAAGTTATAAAGATTTACCATTTACAATTTATCAAGACGCTCCTAAATATCGTGATGAAGCAAGACCTCGTTTTGGTTTAATTAGAGTAAGAGAATTCTTTATGAAAGATGCTTATTCCTTTGACAAAGATGATGAAGGATTAGATAAATCATATCAAAAAATGTATGATGCTTATAAAAAAATATTTGATCGTATTGGAGTTAATTATGCTATCGTTAAAGCCGATACAGGAGTAATGGGTGGAAGTTTATCAGAAGAATTTCAAGCCGTTACAGATATTGGTGAAGATGTATTAGTTTTATGTGATAATTGCTCATATTCATCAAATATGGAAATTGCTACTCATAAAATTACCGAAACAAAAGAGGAGTTAAAAGAATTACAATTAGTAGAAACTCCTCATGCTAAAACTATTGAAGAAGTATGTAATTATCTAAATATCGCTGTAACAAAAAGTGTTAAAGCCTTACTTATGAATATTGATAATGAATTAGTTGTCTTCTTTATCAGAGGAGATCGTGAATTAAACGAAACTAAAGTATGTAAGTTATTAGGATGTAAAGAAGTATTATTTGCATCCGATGAATTAATTTCTAAATCTAATGCTGTTCCCGGTTATACTGGCCCAATTAATTTAACTAATGCTAAAATTATTATCGATGAAGAAGTTAAAACCATGACTAACTTCGTTGTAGGTGCCAATAAAGAAGGATATCATTATATTAATGCTAATATAAAAGATTTTAATTATGATTTATGTGCAGACATTGTAAATGTTAAAGAAAATGATACTTGTCCAAATTGCGGTGGGAAACTATATTTTAAAAAAGGAATTGAAATAGGTAATACCTTTAAATTAGGAACAAAATATTCAGAAAAACTAGGTTTAACATATTTAGATGAAAATAATACCTCACATCCAGTTGTTATGGGATGCTATGGAATGGGTCCTGGAAGAATTCTTGCTGCTGTTATTGAACAAAATAACGATGAAAAAGGAATAATTTTCCCACTAAGTATCGCACCATTTAAAGTTTGTTTAGCCGCTTTAAATACCAAAGATGAAACATGTATGGAAGTAGCTAATAAACTATATGAAGAGTTAAATAAAGCTGGAATAGATACTTTATTAGATGATAGAGATGAAAGACCAGGTGTAAAATTTAATGATTTAGATTTACTTGGTATTCCAATTAGAATCACTTTAGGTAAAAAACTATCAGAAAAAAAGGTCGAGTTTAAACTAAGAAAAGAAACAGAAAGTATTGACATCGAATTAGATGAAGTAGTTACTTATATTAAGGAATACCTAAATGAAAATAAGTAATAAAACCAGAACAAAACTAGCAATATTAGCAGCCTTTCTAACTATTTTAATTGGAATAGGATTTGCTACTGCTCTATATAAAGTTGTCATGAAATAAATCTAAGAACTATCATTATTGATAGTTTTTTTGTAAATTGTTAATAAAAATATTGTTTAATTCTTCCAATTAAAATATAATATTATTAAGGTAGGCGATTTATAGTGGATAAATTAAAAGATAAAAAAAGTACTTTAATAATAGTTGGAGTTATTGTTATATTAGCGTTAGTTATAATCTTAACTCAGAATCTATCTAAGGATAATGTCAAAATCAGAGAAAGTGAAGTAAGTAAAGTAGTTCTTGAAGACTATAAAAGTACTTATTTTAGTATTAAAAAACCTAAAGGATGGATAGTTAATACGATTGGAGATTATATTCATTATACAATTAAAATGTATGATCCTCAAAATCCTTCATATCAATTTTTCTTTAATTTAAAAACCGAAGGATATAATAAATCCGAAGATGCCAAAAACTGGTACAAAAAATATTATCCAGATAGTATATTTGCTAAAAATTCTATAATTTCTCCTAAAACAACAGAAGGTTTCTATAAAATCTTTAATGAGTTAGGTCATTTAAATAATACTGCATCTTTTACATTTCCTACATTAACAGATTTCACAGTTATTGATAATCTAGGAACTGGTTTACTTGGTGGCGACATCTTAAGAGCAACATTTAAAGATGAAAGTGGCAAAGAAGCTGAAGGATTATTTACTGCTTATGTTTATGATGCTGGTTCATATTACGTTTATGAAAATATAATTTCAGGTAAAAAAATTGATAATTATTTTTTAAATGTTTACGATGCAATATTCTATACTACACCTAAAGATGAATTAATAGATTGGGAAGATACTTTAAATGAAGTTACTTCGTCATTAGAATTTACTGATGCTTTTATTTCTTCATTTAATAGTGCTCAAGATGCAGTTATGAAAAACTTCCAAAGTGTTCGTAGTATCTGTAATCAAATTTCTGATGGCATCATGGATTCTTGGAATAAAAGAAGTGCCACCTATGACATTATGAGTCAAAAACAAAGTGATGCAACCTTAGGGTATGAAAGAGTTTATAACACTGAAACTGGTGAAATATACAAAGCATATAATGGATTTACTGATGATTATGATGGAAAAAAATATCAAAAAATTTCTGATGAAATGTATACTAAGAAAACTAGTGGTTATATAGAAAAGTAGGTTAATATGAAAAATAAAAAAATAATATTTGGAATAATTGGCATAGTTTTACTTGTTGGAGTTATTTTGTATACCGTTTTAATTTCTGGTCAAGCAGGAACAAATCAAAATAATAATAGTAGCTCACTAGTGAAAGAAGTATCCAGTAAAACTAATAAAAAATATAAATTAAAATTTGCTGGTGGAGAAATTTTAAACGAAAATACCAACTTTAGAGATTTTGCATTTATTTCAAATAATGTAATTTATATATATGATCCAGCTAAATTAGAAAATAATGAAGTTAGTTATCATAAAGTGTATGATGCTCAAAACAAAATAAATATTATGAATATTAGACCAGGTTATGGAGCCACCATAACATTTATAGATGATTCTGATACAGAATATACACTATACGATAATAACCTAGAAAACAAAATAGAATCAGCATATAGTTCATTTGCTAATGCTAAATACGAATTAAGTGATACCTTAAAATGGACATATTCAACAGAATTTTTAGGCAAGAAAATCGACTATGATTTTATGTCTAACTATGTTTATGCTCAAGATAATAAATTATATGCCATTATTTATGGTAATGAAAGATACCCACAAATTGAACCAATCGATGGTAACTATGAAGGAGAAAAAGTAATTAGAATTTATAATGAAAGAATTTTAAAAACAGATAAAGCCTTCTATGAAATAGTTAAATATTTTGATAAAGAACTAAATAAACAAGTATATTTAACTTTAAAAATAAATACATTAACAAAATACTATGATGAAGTACTAACATTCACTTATAAATATGTTATTTTAAAAGATTATACTTTAATTCCAATAAAAGATATCATTGTAAGAACACCATCTTATCAAGAAAATTCTTATATTATATCTGTTGACCCTAAACCAACAGTATTCGAAGAATAGATTCAAAGCTATTCTTTTTATATTGATGCATTATAGATAGATATCTAAAAATAATAGACTAAAAAAAGTCTATTATTTTTAATTAAAGGAAATAATTAAATTATCGTTAATATAAATAATATAAGGCACAATTCGACAAATAAATTAAGATATTTATTATATAGTATTTATGGTGATGATATGAAAAAAATAATACCTTACATTTTAGCAATTTTATTTGGAGCAGGAATTGGAGTTTTAGTTTTTGATCGTAATTTACCTACTAGTATAAGACATAAAGAAATAAATGCAACTGGATTTCAAATTGGTGTTTTTACAAATATTGATGCCGCTAAAACATATCAAAATAAATATCCGAATTCTATTATTGTAGCAGATGATGATGTCTATAGAGTATTTTATAGTGTTTTAACAAATAATGATGTCATCGAAAAAATGAGAAATTATTTAAATGAGCAAAAAATATCTTACTTTGAAAAAGAAATAATTGTAAGTGATAGTGGTTTAATATCCGCTCTAAATAACTATGAAAATACTATGAAAGAAGCTAGTACAAAAACCTTTAAAAGCATCAATGATTTAATCTTAGAAAGTTATGGTGAAAAAATATGAATTTAAAGAAGTATCCTGATTCTGAAAAACCACGTGAAAGATTAATTAAATATGGAGTTGAAAACTTAAGCAATGAAGATTTAATATCTATAATAATTGGAACAGGTACTAAAAATTGTAATGTCAAAGAATTAAGTTCTATTATTCTATCTAAAATTAATAGTATTGAAAGTTTAGATGAATTAACTATTTCTGAATTAACATCAATAAAAGGTTTAGGCAAAGCTAAAACTTTAACTTTAGTCTCTTCAATTGAATTAGGAAAAAGAGTCTTAAGTAAAACTATTAATGACCGAATTCTTATTAATAATCCTCAAACAATTAATGAATACTTTTCTAGTTTAATTTCTTATTCTAAGCAAGAAGAATTATTAGTTATTTTAATCGATAATAAGAAACGTTTAATAAGTTATAAGAAAATGTATAAAGGAACCAGTAATGCCTCTTATGCAAGCCCTAAAGAAATCTTTAACTATGCTATAAGAGAAAGAGCAGATGCTCTTATCTTAATGCATAATCATCCTTCAGGAATAGTAAATCCAAGTATGGCTGATAAAATATTAACCAATAATATAATTGAAACAGGTAAAGTAATTGGAATACCTTTAATAGATCATATCATAACAAATGGTAAAGAATATTATAGTTTCTTTGATAATGGTGTTAAAAATGAAGTATAACTATTTAAGCTTTATTATTTTATTCCTACTCATAATTTTAAAAGAACCAATCATGCATAATATTAATAACTTAATGTATATAAAAAATAATAATTTAGAAATCGAAACTTTAAAAAATCAAAATAAACAATTAGAAAAAGAATATAAAGAATTACTTAATTTTAAAAATACCATTAAAATAGAAAATAGTTACTCTATATCAAATACTATAAAAAATAATTATAACTTTAATAAACTAAATATAAATGGTAAATATAATCTAAATGACGAAGTGATTAACGAACATGGCTTAATTGGAATTATTACCAAATTAAATTCAAATTTTAGCGAAATGACATACATATATAATACTAATCTAACTATTAAAATAGATAACATAAACGGTAAAATAATTAATAAAGACAAAAATAATAATCTCATAATAGGAGAGTTAACTAATTACAGTAACATTAATATAAATGATTATGTTTATAGTTTATATGATACTTATATAGGTAAAGTAATTAAAATAAACTATGAAGTATTAGATACAACTATTATAGTAGAAATACCCAAAATAGAAAATATTAATTATGTTGCAGTTATAAGTAGGTAAGTATGATAATTGATTTTATAACTTATAATTATACTAATATCTTATTATTTACAGTCTTACTTAATATTTATCATTTAAATAATAAAAAAATTTACATTATCTTATTAATAGATATTCTAATTAACGGTATTCCATTTATAACTATAATATTAATTTTACTTTATTTCTTAAACTTAAAAATATTTAATTATTTAAATAATAATTTTATAAATAAATATATCACTATTATAATCTATTATTTTATTTTTGGAATTATTATTTATAGTATTTTTAATAAGTTTAATCTATATATTATTAAGTTATTAATTAATAATCTTTTCTATAATCTATTATATTTTTATATAGGTCTAAAATATCTTGAAAATAAATATAGTTAAGTAGGTGAATCATGAAAGAAAAAAGATATATTAAATCATTTTTAATTAAAGTATTAATATGTATAATATTATTTTTAATAACTTCAATATTTGTTAATTATAGTGATAAAAACTTATTATTATTTAAAAATAATATTTATGATAAAAGTTTTAATTTTAGTAAAATAACTAAAATTTATAATAAATATTTTGGTAAAGTATTACCTGCTGATGAAAAAATAATCAACGCTAACCATAACACTAATTATACTGATTATAATACTTACAAAGATGGTGCTGTTATAAATAATATTAATACAGTATATCCTTTTAAAAGCGGAATAGTTGTCTTTGTTGGTGAAAAAGAAGATTATGGTAAAACAATTATTATTCAAGGTATGGATGGTATTGATTATTGGTATTCAAACGTTGAAAATATTAATGTAAAAATATATGATTATATTGAATCAGATAATATTATAGCAACTGCCAAAGATAATAAATTATATGTTTTATTTATGAAAGATGGAAAATTCTTAAATTATGAAGAATATATTTAAAATTAATATAACTACTTATCTATTATTATTAAGTATTTTATTATGTGGTTATTTTAACTATTTATTGATTATAAGTTTAATTTTAATTATTCATGATTTAGGTCACATTTTTTTCTTAAAATTATTTAAAATTAAAATAAATAACATCATTATACTTCCTTTTGGAAGTATTATTAATTCTGATTTAAAATTAAACACCGCAAGTTACAAAATATTTATTATAAGTATTGCTGGTATTTTATTTCAGTTAATATTATCATTTATAATGAATTATCTTCATACATACGGTTTAATTAATGAAATTAGTATTAATATTTTTAATTACTATAATAAATTAATTATGATATTCAATTTAATCCCAATTGTATCTTTAGATGGTTCTAAAATACTTAAAAGTGGAGTAGAATGCCTATTTAAATATTTGACTACTATTAAACTCATAAATCTAATAAGTATTATTTCTTTAATAATTTTAATCCTAACTAATTTTAATAACTTAAGTATAATTATAATAATAATTTATTTATTAATTAAAATTATTGAAAATATTAAAAATACTAATTATATTTATCATAATTTCTTAATTGAAAGAACTCTTTATCACGTTAAACATAAGAAAATAAAATATATTAATAATATCAATAGTTTATATAAGAATAAATATAATTTTATTAATAATATTCCCGAAGAAAAATATCTAAAAACACATATATTTCCTAATATTAATTGACTTTTAAGTATTTCTTTGTTATTATCTTATTGTTTGTAATTAATTTATAAACCGCACTAAAAAGGTTAAAAGTTAGTTTATCTACACCTTAAAGGCGTGTCCTAAATTTTAGATGGGAGGAAAGATTAATGAAAGCTATATTTGTAACTGGTGGAAAACAATACTATGTTGCTGAAGGCGATGAAATCTTTGTTGAAAAATTAGAAGCTACTGAAGGTTCTACAATTGATTTTACTGATGTATTATCTGTTGGAGATAAAACTGGAACTCCTTATGTTAAAGGCGCAAAAGTTACTTGTGAAGTTGCTAAACATGGTAAACAAAAGAAAGTTGTAGTATTTAAATACAGACCAAAGAAAAAATATCGTCTTAAAAAAGGTCATAGACAACCTTATACTAAATTAATAATTAAGAAAATAGTTGGTTAAGATGATAAAAGTTAAATTAAATGACAACTTAGTTTCTATAAGTGGTCATGCTAATTTTGATAATTATGGCAAAGACATAGTATGTGCTGCTGTTTCTAGTTTAGTAACAGCAAGTGTTAATGATATTCATATTGTTAATCCAAATGCTATGGAATATTCTGATGATGGTGATAAAATTACTATTGTTTTAATTAAAGAAGATGAACTTTGTCAAAAACTATTAGATAATCTTAAAGAAATGTTAATTTCTTTAAGCAAAGATTATCCTAAAAATATTAAAGTTGAAAGTGAGGAATAATAATGTTATTTATTAAATTAAACATTCAACGTTTTGCTCATGTTAAAGCTCAAGGTTCTACTCAAAATGGTAGAGATTCTGAAGGTCGTAGATTAGGTGCTAAACTTGCTGATGGACAAACAGCTAAAGCAGGTTCAATTATATATCGTCAAAGAGGTACAAAAATCTATCCAGGCAAAAATGTTGGAATGGGTAAAGATCATACATTATATGCTCTAATTGATGGAACAGTAAAGTATGAAAGATTAGGAAGAGATAAGAAAAAAGTAAGCGTATACGAAAAGTAAAACTTACTTTTTTTATTTGAATAATTGACTAATCAATCTAAAAATGATATTCTTTTATTATAGGGAAGGATAGGGAAAAATGGAAAAAGCTATCTTAAAAAATAAACTTATTTTATTATGCAGCATTTTATTTGCCATTATTCTATTAGCAGGTACTTCATATGCCTATTTTTCTGTTACAGGAACTGATAGCAAAGAACATTTATTAAAAACAACAGATTGTGCAACAATTAAATTTGAAAGTGATAACCATGTCATAAGTAAAAGTGTAGATCGTAGCACTAATTTTAATAGCTTATGGAATGATGGTGACTATTATACTTTTAAAGTAACAAATAAATGCTCACGTGATATAAAAATTGATATTGGCGTTCAAAATAAAAGTACGACAACCATAGCAACGAATAAAATTCAAATAGCTGTTAACAGAGTTAATGAATATAATTTAGAACGCGCACTATTATTATCATCTGCACCTACAATAACTACCGATACCGGTTTACAAATGTCTGGAGTATATACAGATTTTTTACCAGCAAACGGAACTCAAACCTATCGCATGAATATTATTATAGCAGTTTCAGATAATACAATGATTAACCAAAAATTTGAAGCAAACCTTGCTGTAGTTGGTACAATCGTAACATGGAGTAAGGCCAACTTTGCCGCACCTAGCAATTGGTATAGTTCAGAAGATGGAACGTTACTTTACGCCCTAAGAAATAATAAAGCAAATAAGGTACAAACTCCTGTATCCACTCCAGGATTAGAACCATCAGCAGTAGTCGCATCAACAACTATAAATGATGGAACTGTGCATAAAGCAGATTTATCATCAATTGCTGGAAAAACTATTTATTACAGTGCTTCCAGAACTAAAAATGTTAATGGAACATATTCTTTATCCAATCCTACGTCATTAGTTTTATCAAATACTAATTTACAAGGAACACTAAAAGGAAAATACATATCCTTTGATAATGAAAACGGTGACGTATTCTACGTAAATGATGTTCAAGTAGGTTCTGATAATTCAACATATTATATGTATTATTCATATCAAACTAAATCATCAGAACTAAGTAGTGATGAAGCAATCATGTCATCAGAACCAGACGAATACAGTGTCTCATACTATTTTAGAGGCAATGTTCAAAATAATTATGTTCAATTTGCCGGCAAATGTTGGAGAATTGTCAGAGTAATGGGTAATGGAGCTATAAAATTAGTATTAGAAAATGGGGATGGATCAAGTTGTTCATCTAGTAATCCATTTATAAAAAATTCCGGTACAGTTCAAACAGGAACTTATGGAACCGCTGCAACTTCAGATTTTAAGGGAAGCAATGCAGAAACTGTCTTGTCCACCTGGGCTACAAACAATCTATCAAACTATAATGACTATTTAGAAGATATAATTTATTGTAATGATACTTCAATCAGAAATAAAAACTATAATCCAACATTATATGACAATGTCAATAGCATTGCATTTTCAGGACTTCAAAAATTTAATAAATCTTATAACAACAACATACCAAACCCAACATATAGTTGTCCATCTGGAGGTTTAGTCGTATCGTCAACTCCACAAATTGGAAATTATAGTGAAACGAGTCCTTCATATAGAAACGCATCTGTTACAACAGGTCTAAAATCAAAGGTTGGAATGTTAACAGCAGATGAAGCCTTATTTGCTGGATTATCAATTGGCTATGATAAAGCATATATTGGTAACAACAAAAGTTATTTATATTCGTCAGCAGCAAATAATTATGCATATTATACAATAACCCCAGCTGATTATAAAAATTCTACTCCATCTGTTTATGGAATAAAGAATAATTATGTTACTCCAACAATTTCAACAAGCAACAATGTAGCATATCGTCCAGTTATTGCTTTAAAATCAGACACTATAATAAGTGGTGGAGATGGCACAGTCAGCAATCCATATATAATAATTGCAAACGATACATTAATTGCACAAGATACTGCAAAAGCAGCAACATCAAAAGCATTTAATGGACCAATAACCAAAAATCAAGTAGAAAAGATTGTTATTAAAAATACAAACATTGTACCAAGTAATGCGATAGCTTCCTGGGATGCCGGTGCAAAACACAACGGAGCAATTATGGCATATACCTTAGATGAAGATAATGATAGCTTATATGAACTTTACATTGGTCAAGATAATGGAGTAATAGTTGGATCTAATGCATCATACATGTTTGGATATTATACCAAATTAGAAAGCATAGATTTATCTAATCTTAAAACCACAAAAGTAACCGATATGTCACATATGTTTACTGGAAGTAAAGCAACCTCATTGGATTTAAGTAATTTCAATACCTCAAAAGTAACCGATATGTCCTGGATGTTTTTTGACAGTGCCGCAACAGAAATCAAAGGACTTAATCAATTTAATACTTCGAATGTTGCTGATATGTCAGACATGTTTTCTTATAGTGTCGCAACAAGTTTAGATTTAAGCAATTTTGATACCTCAAAAGTAACAAATATGGGTTCTATGTTTGATTATAATGCAGCAACCGAAATCAAAGGACTTAATCAATTTAATACATCAAAAGTAACTAGTATGACACGAATGTTTAATTCTAGTGCCGCAACCTCATTAGATTTAAGTAGTTTTGATACAAGTAATGTTAATGATATGTCATCTATGTTTTCTGGAAGTAAAGCAACAACATTAGATTTAAGTTCATTTAATACTTCTTTAGTAGAAGACATGTCAGAGATGTTTAATGGAAGTAAAGCAACAACATTAGATTTAAGTAGTTTTGATACAAGCAATGTTATATATATGTCATATATGTTTTATGAAAGTGCCGCAACAACATTGGATTTAAGTTCATTTAATACTTCTTTAGTAGAAGACATGTCAGAGATGTTTTCTGGAAGTAAAGCAACAACCGGATATGCACGTACCCAAACAGATGCAGATAATTTTAATGCTGCAAGTAGTGGAACACCATCTGGTCTAACATTTGTTGTTAAATCTTAAAAGTAAGAGCTATCTTACTTTTTTATTGGGAAAATCCTAGATTTTATGTTATAATCAGACATAGGTGATAGAAAGTGGAAGACGTACTTAAGAGAATACATGAATATAGCTTAGAAGAAATTATGGGTTCCCGCTTTGCTCGTTATTCAAAATATATAATTCAAGATCGTGCAATCCCTGATGTAAGAGATGGCTTAAAACCAGTGCAAAGACGTATCTTATGGGCTATGTATAAAGATAAAAACACTTATGATAAACAATTTAAAAAATGTGCTAATGCCGTTGGTAACGTATTAGGTAAATATCATCCACATGGTGATTCTTCAGTTTATGAAGCTTTAATCCGTATGAGTCAAAACTGGAAACAAAATCATACCTTAGTTGAAGTAGATGGTAACAACGGTTCAATCGATGGAGACCCACCAGCAGCTTATCGTTATACTGAATGTCGTCTATCAAAAATTAGTGAAGAACTACTTAAAGATATCGATAAAGATACTGTTAATATGGCTCCTAACTATTCAGATACCTTATTTGAGCCAACCGTATTACCAGCTAAATTTCCTAATCTTTTAGTAAACGGAACCAACGGTATTTCTGCCGGATACGCAACTAACATTCCACCACATAATTTAATCGAAGTATGTGATGCTGTTATCAAAAGAATAGATAGTCCTAATTGTCATGAAGATTCAATCTATGAAATAATTAAAGGCCCAGATTTTCCAACTGGCGGTATTATTGAAGGTTTAGATGGAATCAAACAAGCCTTTAAAACCGGTAAAGGAAGATTGATTGTTTCCTCAAAATGTGAATTTCAAAAAAATAAAGGCAAAGAACAAATAGTCATTACTGAAATTCCATTCGAAGTAAATAAACAATTACTAGTTAAAAAAATTGATGACGTTAAATACGAAAAGAAAATTGATGGTATTGCCGAAGTAAGAGATGAATCAGATAAAGAATCAGCTATCAGAATAGTTATAGATTTAAAACCAGGAGTAGATAAAGATTTAATCTTAAAATATCTTCTTAAAAATACTGATCTTCAAACTACATACAATTATAATATGGTATGTATTGATCAAAGAAGACCACGTTTACTTGGCATTATTTCAATAATTGATGCTTATATTGATCATCAAAAAGACGTTATAACCAAAAGAACTAAATTTGATTTAGATTTTGCTAAAAAAGAAATGCATATAACTGAAGGTTTAGTTAAAGCAATCTCAATTTTAGATGAAGTTATTGCCGTTATTAGAGGAAGTAAAAACAAACAAGATGCCATTCAAAACTTAATTAAAAAATGGGACTTTACTGAAGATCAAGCTACTGCAATTGTTATGTTACAACTTTATAGATTAACTAACACTGATGTAACAGTTCTAATGGAAAAATTAGAAAATCTAAAGAAAATCATTGAAAAC
The DNA here is from genome assembly GCA_934086935.1 of uncultured Bacilli bacterium. GTDB lineage: Bacteria > Bacillota_I > Bacilli_A > RF39 > UBA660 > CAG-533. Next base: position 34,322 of record CAKOIQ010000002.1, on the reverse strand, counting down.
TTACAAGCTATTTTAAATGATGAATCAAAATTAAAAGCTGTTATTAAAGAAGAATTACGTCGTATCAAAAAAGAATATGGTGTTCCTAGAAAAACTGAAATAAAAGCAGAAGTTAGTGACTTAAAAATAGATGAAAAAGAACTTATCAACAAAGAAGATGTTATTCTTATTTTAACAAACGATGGTTACTTAAAGAGGGTATCATTAAAGTCACATAATTCAAATGACGGTGAAACTGCTCTTAAACCAGGAGACTATGTTGTTGGTTACATGCAAACTAATACTTTAAATAAATTATGTATCTTTACAAGTTTAGGTAATTACTTATATATTCCAATTCATGAAATTCCTGCATGTAAATGGAAAGATTTAGGTAAACATATCAGTAATATTGTTACTATGAATCCTGATGATAAAGTAGTAAACGTTTATGTTATTAATGAAAGCATAACTAATCCAACTATTACATTCTTTACTAAAAATGGTATGGTTAAACAAACCCCATTAAATGATATGATTGTAAGCCGTTATAACAAGTCATATACTGCCATTAAATTAAAAGGTGATGATGAAGTGGTTAATGTATCTATTACTAAACCAAATGTCTTAATAGTTACTAAAACCGGCTATTATTTAAATTATAAATCATCAGAAATTCCTGTAAGTGGACCTAAAACTTCTGGTGTTAAAGGAATTAACTTAAAAGATGATGAAGTAATTAATGGTGTAACATATTATGACGAAGATGAATACATTGATATTTTCACTAATCAAGGAACTGCTAAGAGAATCAAATTAAAAGATCTAAATACCTTATCAAGAGCTAAAAGAGGTACAACTTTAATTAAAAAAGTAAAAACTACTAACTATGAATTATTAAGTGCCTTTATCACAAACTCTAAAGATACAATAGGTATTAAATGTAATAATGACATTATCACTTTAAAAAATAGTGAAATTCCAATCAATGATCTAGCTTCAACAGGAAGTGTCATAACTAAACAAAAAATAGTTAAAGCATTTATTTCTAAAGAATTAAAATTAATTGAGGATAAATCAATCGAATTACCTAAATTAAAAGAAAACGAATCAAAAGAATTAACCATTGATGATTTCATTGATGATTTCAAACTATAGTCTAAAAAACCACTTATTTAAATATAATTAAATAGGTGGTTTTTATATGAGTAAAAAAGAAGAATTTAAAACATTTGCAAGTAAACATCCTGAATTAATAAACTATGTTAGAGATAAAAAAAATACCTGGCAAGATTTTTATGAAATCTATGATATGTATGGTGAAGAAGAAAGTGCTTGGTCTAAATTTAAAGAACCAGATATAGCCGAAGATAAAAGAGCAGTACCCATCCAAGAACTAACTAGTTTAGTTAAAAATATTAATATGGATAATGTTCAAAAATATATAAATAATGCTCAAAAAGCTATTAATGTTATTCAAGAACTAACAAGTACTTCAAAAACTCCAAGCATTCCAACCAGTGTTCCTAAAACCCCTAGACCTATCACTAAATTCTTTGGAGATTAGATGAGACCTGAAATTCAAATAAAAATAAATAATGACCCCAAACAAAAAGAATTCCTTCATCAAAACTCATATTGGTATAAAGAATTAAACCGAAGTACCTTAAATTATAAAGATTTTTATAATAGTTTTAAAGCTAATAAAAGAAATGAAAAAGTAACAAAGGCAAATTCATTTTTAGAAACGATTGACACTATAAATACAATTTTAAAAATTTTAAAATAATTTTAATTGACAAAAATTTAACTATTTACTATAATTTAATTATAGAAAGTAGGGATAATAAATGAAGTTAAATAAGAAAGGTTTTACATTAGTAGAATTACTTGCAGTTATTGTAGTTTTAGCTGTTATTATGGTTATTGCTATTCCAACAGTAATTGACAGTATGAACTCAGCAAAGAAGAGTGCATTTGTAATGTATGGTCAAAAAATGATTACAGCTGCCATGAGTAAAGCACAAGGTGATGCTTTAGATGGTAAACCAGTTCAATCTGCTTATAGTTTTAAAGATTTAGCTAAATCAACTGGACAATATACTGGATATGTAGCAGTTAATGGTGATAACTATACTGTTTATTTCTATAATAGTGACTATGCTGCTTCTGCAAGATCATATGATCAATTAGAAGCATGGAAAAAAACTACTTGTAATGAGGAACAACTTAACGCTGAATGTTTAGCAGTAGCACCAGCAGGTAATAAAAATTATCAAAGTGATACTGCTGGAGATAAAACACTTTATTCACAAAGAGTTACTGAAATCGATTCTTATATCACAGAGAATGGATTAACAAAATAAAAATTAAAGTTTTAAACTTTAATTTTTTTATGCTATAATTTACTAGGTGATTAAAATGATTATTGGAAGTCATGTTAAATTTAATAATGAACAACTACTAGCAAGTACAAAAGAAGCAATTTCATATGGAGCTAATACTTTTATGTTTTATACTGGTGCTCCTCAAAATACTAAAAGAAGTGCCATTAATGATATGTATACTTTAGAAGCATATAACTTAATGAAAGAAAATAATATTGCTTTAGAAAATGTTATTTGTCATGCTCCATATATAGTTAATCTAGCTAATCGTTTAGACGAATCAAAATATCGTTTTAGTAAAGAATTTTTAAGAAACGAATTAGATCGTTGTGAACTATTAAATGTTAAATATTTAGTCTTACACCCAGGTTCAGCAGTAGGCCAAGAACCATTAACGGCTATAACTAATATTATTGATGCTTTAAATGATATTTTAAAGCCTAATGACACCACAATGATCTTACTTGAAACAATGGCAGGCAAAGGTACAGAAATAGGCTCTAAAATGGAAGAAATAGACTATATTATTAAAGGTATTAATCTTAAAGATAAAGTAGGAGTATGTCTAGATACATGTCATTTAAATGATTCAGGAATCAACCTAAATAAATTTGATGAATATCTAAATATCTTTGATAAACATATCGGTTTAGATAAAATAAAATGTATTCATATTAATGATTCTAAAAACGATATCTTATCTCATAAAGATCGTCATGAAAATATCGGCTTTGGTACCATTGGTTTTGACACCCTAATTAATATTATAAATAACCCTAAATTAAAAGATGTTCCTAAAATTTTAGAAACACCTTATGTTAATGATAAACCTCCATATAAAGAAGAAATTAAAATGATTAAAGAGGGAATATTTAATCCTAATTTAATTAACGATATTATAAATAACTAATATATTTTCTAATTAAACCTTCAATTTTTAAATAGTTTTCTTCGGAAAACTCTTTTTTATATTTACTAAAATCAAAACTATCTTTATTTCTTAAAACTTCTTTATAATTATTTTTAATAAAATTATAAGTAAAATCAAGTTCGTGATTACTTAATCTAATCCCATTTTTTTCTCCAAATAAAACAATATCATCTTTTCTTAAATTACTTATATATAAGTCAATAATATTCACACAATCACCTATATTTATTATATGTATATTTATTAAAATATGACCAAAATAATAATATGAAAAAGAATGTACTTTATATAATATTATTAATATATTTAATTATTTTTATCAGAGTCTTTTATATCATGCAAAATAAACAAATAGTTAAAGATACTTATATTGAAGGATTAACAGCTCCTAGAGGACGTATTTTAGATATTAATGGTAATATCTTAGTTGATAATATTGGAGTTAAATCTTTAATCTTTCGTAAATTAAATTTAGGCACTAAAGACTGTATAAATATTGCTAAAAAAATATCTGAAGTTCTTGAAATTAAACCAAACAACACTGATTATAACTTAAGATATTATTATTATCTTAATCATAAAGTTCAAATTGATTCTAAGACTCCTTCAAGCCTTTTAACAAAATATAATGAACGTAAAATAACTAGTAAAGACTTACTTAAAGAAAAATTAAATTTAATAACTTTAGAAGAATTATCTCAAGTAAATCCTCAAGAAGCTTATATTTATTATTTGCTTAATAAAGGTTATTCTTACGAAGATAAAATTATTAAAACTAACCTAACTGATGAAGAATATATTATAATAAATAAATTAAATCTAGAAGGCATCAGAACTGATATTACTTGGGAAAGATATTATCCTTATAAAGATACCTTAAGAAGTATTTTTGGTAACGTATCATCATATAATCAAGGTCTTCCTAGTGAACTTAAAGATTATTATCTAAAAAAAGGATATGCCTTAAATGATCGAGTAGGTATCAATAATCTAGAATATATCTATGATGATTATTTAAAAGGAACTAAAGCAAAATATTTACTTAAAAATAATCATCTAACTTTAGTAAAAGAACCAGAGAAGGGTAAAGATATAGTTTTAAGTATTGATATTAATCTTCAAAATAATCTTGAAGATATTTTAAAAGAAGAAATGCTTAAAGCTAAAAAAGAATTTAATACTAAATATTATGATTCTTCTTACTTAATTGTAAGTGACCCTAATACTGGTGAAATAATTTCTTTAATTGGTCAAAAAATTGATAAAAACAATAATTTCTCTGATGTATCATATAATAATGTCTTATCATCTTTTACGATTGGTAGTGCTGTTAAAGGAGCAACTATCTCTGTAGGTTATAATTATAATATTATTAGTGAAAATACTAAAGTTAAAGATAGTTGTGTAACCCTAAAAAATCAAAAACCAAAATGTTCATGGAAAACTCTTGGTTATTTAAATGATATAGAAGCTCTTCGTATGAGTAGTAATTATTTTCAGTATCTTATTGCGATTGGTGTTACAGGTAATAAATATAAATCTAATATTAAAATAAATGCTACTAAAGAAGATTTTAATAAATATCGTGAGGTTTTATCTTCCTATGGATTAGGAACTAAAACAAACATCGATTTATCTAATGAATCAACTGGTATTAAAGGTAGTACTATCTCTGATGATTTATTACTTAATATGTCTATTGGCCAATATGACACCTATACACCCCTAAGTTTATCACAATATATAAATACTATTGCTACTAATAAAAGAACTGAATTATCCCTTTTAAAATATGTTTTAAACGCTGATGGAAGTATTTATTATGAAAAAGAAAATAAAGTGTTAAATAAACCACTAATTGAAGAAAAAAATTTAAATCGAATAAGAGAAGGTTTAAAAGCCGTAAATAAATCTGGGACTGGTTATTCTTATACAACTCATAAATTTACTAGTGCTGGTAAAACCGGAACTGCAGAAAGTTTTTTAGATTCTAATAATGATGGCTATATAGATTTAAAAACTATTAATACTTCTTATGTCATGTACGCTCCATATGATAATCCTAAATTTTCTATTGTTATTGTCAGTCCTAACATTAAATATCAAAATAAAATTAGTAATTATAAATATCCTATTAATGCTAAAGTAATGAGAAAAGTAAGTGACTTAGTTTATAATAATTACTTTAAATAACGTATTTATCAAAAAATACGTTTTTAGTTGATATAATTTATTTATTTATGTTATAATACTAATGTTCAAAAAAGGAGGAATTTAAAATGGCTAAGAAAAATGAAAATCGTGCAAGAGTCGAATTAAAATGTACTGTATGTGGTCATTATGCTAGACCATCTGAAAAAAATAAAGCTAACACTCCAGATAAGTTAGAAATCAAAAAATTCTGTGATAATTGTCGTAAAGTCCAAGTATTTAAAGAAAGTAAATAGTTAAGGAGAATTTAAATGAACGTAAATATTAATGATATTAAAAATGGGATGACATTAATTTTAGATGGTAAATTAGTTATGATTGTTGAGTTCCAACATGTTAAACCAGGTAAAGGTCCTGCTTTTGTTAGAATTAAATATCGTGATTTAAAAACTGGTTCTACTATTGAAGATACATTTAATACCAATTTAAAATTAGAAAAAGCTCATATAGATAGATTACACATGCAATATCTATACAAACAGGGTAATGACTATGTATTTATGAATACTGAAGACTATTCACAAATGGAAGTTTCTGACTCTATTATTGGTGATAATGCTAAATTCTTAAAAGAAGGTTTAGAAATTGAAATTCCTACATATGAAGGAGAAATCTTAGATATTGTTTTACCTGAAAAGGTTGAATATGAAGTTGTTGAAACTACTGACGCTGTTAAAGGTAATACTACCAACAATGCTTTAAAAGATGCTACAATAGAAACTGGTTATACAGTTAGAGTTCCTATGTTTATTTCTCAAGGAGAAAAAATCGTAATAACTACTAAAGATGGTAAATATTCTTCAAGAGCTTAACATCAAATCTATCATAAGATAGATTTTTTTTCTTGTAAAAAATTTTATCTTATTATATAATTTATCTAGGATAGGTGACTAATATGAAACATAAAGATAAATTATATACTTATTTTATCGTGACTTTATTAATATTAAGTGGTTTATGTTTTATGCTTGCTTCATATGGTAAATATTTAAATAAAAAAAGTGTCAAAGAAAATAAAATTGAATTAAAACAAGATGATGATAAACTAATGGCTGTTTATATTGATAATGTAATTAGCAATAGTTATCCAGCATCTAGTAATTATAATGTTACTATTTATTGTCGTACAGATGGAGCAGTTAACAATAGTGTTCAAACGTCTGCATCATGGAATGGTAGTCAATGGATATTATATGTTAGTAATATAACTAAAGGTAATACTTATTGTACAAGTTATTTTTATTCTAAATAAGTGAGTTTTACTCACTTTTTTAATAAAATAAATTCACAAAATAATTATCTTATGCTATAATTTATTTATAGTAGGAAAGTGTGATAACAATGAAGAATAAACGTGGTCAAGCATTAGTTGAATTTGTTATTATTCTCCCTGTTATTATTTTTATAATAATGGGATTAGTTGATACTATGATAATTTTTAGCCATAAAAACAACGCTGAAAGTAAAATGCCAGATATTATTAAACTTTATAACGAAAATGAATCTGATGAAAATATTACTAAATTTATTCAAAAAGATTTAAAAACAGCAACATTTAAAAGTAATAAAGATGCTAAATATTCATACTTAGAAATAACCGATAACTATGAATTTATTACTCCTGGATTAAGTAGTATCTTAGGTAATCCTTATAAAATTAAAACTGAAAGAGTGATTTTAAATGAGAAATAATCGTGGACAAAGTGGGGCATTATTCATTGTTTTAATACCAATTATCTTTATTGTTTTAGCTTTTGTATACGATAATGTCATGATAATCATTGCTAATAATAGATATAATTTAGTATCAAAAGAAATAGCCAAAGAAGTTTTAACTAACAGTTATGCAGATAAAGTAACTGAAGTTAAAAATTTATATGAAAAAAATAAATACGATACTGATATGTTAAATGCATCATATGATGGAACCACTTTAAAAATATATAATAGCCATTCATATCCAAGTTTTTTTGGAAATGTTTTAGGTATTAAAAGTTATCGTACTCAAATAAATATTGAAGCACATAAAGAAAATGACGAAATAATTATTGTTGAGAAAGAAATCGAGGAATAACATGGCAAAGGGGAAAAGCATATGTGTGTACGGAGCTAAAGGAGGAATAGGTAAAACTACTTTTATTCTTAATTTAGCGGGAACATTATCTAATTTAAATAAAAAAGTATTAATAATTGATTTAGACTTATCCAATGGAGCCATTGCTTGTTCATTAAATGCAAACCTTACTAAATCAATTTATAATTTCTGTGACGATTATAACAATAATAGATTTGATGATATTGAAAATTACTTAATTAAATATAATGAAAATATCTCATTTGTAGCCGCACCAAAAGATCCAAGACAAGCAAATAAAATTGATCCTAAATATATCGATATTTTAATTGATGAATGTTATTACTTATTTGATGTAATCTTAATTGATACAACTCATTCATTAGATCAAATTAATGTTTTTGCCTTAGATAAATGCAATATCGTTTATTTCATGACATCAAATGATCCAATCTCACTAAAAAACTTAAAAAATATGTTAAACATTTTCGATGATAATAACATTAAAAAATATAAATTAATCTTAAATAATAGTGTTAATCCTGATAAAGATTATTTTTCACTATATGATATTAAAAATATTCTTGGTATTGATATTGATTATATAATTAGTAAAGATTTTCATATTAAAAACATGGATAGTTTAACTTTAGATGGTGAAATAATCTGTATTAAAAATAGTAATTTTAAAGATTATAAAATATTTAATACAATTGCCACTGATATTGTAGGAGGTAACAATGAGTAAAACATTAACAGAAATATTTAACTTTCAAAATAAAAATATTAAAGAAACACCTCTTACAGATTATGATGTCTTTCCAGATAAAAAATTATTAGATGAGTTAAGAAAGAAAATCATTGAACATCTAATTGATAAAGAAGTTCCTGAAGGAAGAGACATGGAAGAATTCATTAATGAAAATATTGATGAATGCTTAGAAGGGTATGATTTAAGTAACATTGAAAGAAGTCATATCTTTAATTTAATTGATGATGAAATTAATGGACTAGGTCCAATTAGTGAACTTTTAACTGATAATAATATTACTGAAATTATGGTAAATGGTCCTAAAGATATCTATGTTGAAATTGATGGTAAATTAGTCAAAGACAATAGTGTTTCATTTATTAATGATGACCATATCATCAGAACTATTCAAAGATTAATCGGACCTCTTGGAAGAACAATTGATTCATCTAATCCTATGGTTGATTCAAGACTTGCTGATGGTTCTCGTATTAATGCAGTTATCCCACCACTAAGTGTCAATGGACCAGTTATCACCATTCGTAAATTTAAACGTAATATGACAAGTATTGATGATTTACTTAGAGTAGGTACCTTAACTGCCGAGATGGCTACATTTTTAGAAGCAGCTGTCCAAGGCAAACTAAATATTATTGTTTGTGGAGGTACTGGTTCTGGTAAAACCACACTTTTAAATATCTTAAGTAGCTTTATTGGTAATAATGAACGTATTATTACAATTGAAGATGCAGCTGAATTAAAATTAGAACAAGAACATGTTATTAGTTTAGAAACAAGAACTGAAAACTATAATAACAATTCAGCTATTACCATTAGAGACTTAGTAATCAATGCTCTTCGTATGAGACCAGATCGTATCATTGTTGGTGAATGTCGTGGTAAAGAAGCATTTGATATGCTACAAGCTATGAATACTGGTCATGATGGTTCTCTTACTACCTTACATGCCAATGGAGTAGTAGATGCTCTAAATCGTTTAGAAACAATGGTTTTAATGAGTGGAATGGATATTCCAATTAATGCTATCAGAGAATATATAGAAAACGCCATTAATCTAGTTATTAATATCGAAAGAATGCATGATGGTAAAAGAAAAATCACAAATATAAGTGAAGTAGTAGGTTTTGATAATGACATGATTAAATTAAATCCAATCTTTGAATTTGTTCAAAAAGGATTAACAGACAAAGGAGAAGAAATTGGAGAATACATAAAAACTAAAAAAGAACCTTATGTCTATAAAATTTTAACCTCAAGAGGAATAACTAAAATAAACAATATGTTTAAAAAATAAAAGAAAGGAAATTAGCTATGAGAAAAGAAATATTAATCTATCAAGTAATTGCTGCTATAATTTTATTTATTATTCTATATCGAATTGTAAAAATAAATAAAACAATCAAATATAATGATAGATTATCTAAATATACAGTAAAAAATAATGAAACAGAAACCAAATCATTAGCTGATAATTTCGTTGAAAATTACCGTTCATTTAGACTTTCCATAGCTAAATATCTATCAAAAAGAAATTATTATAAAAAGTTATCCAAAAAATATGAAAGATATGTTCATAAACCAACTGTATCTTATTTAGATTCTTTAATCATTATATCTAATAAGTTCTGTATCTCATTAATGTGTGGAACCTTTTATCTAATTGTAAATTTAATTAATGGAACCTTTAATTTATTTATAATGATATTAGTTTTAATCTTAAGTTTCTTTATTTATAATATCTATTTAAATATCTTAGAATCAAAAAGAAATAAAGAAATAGAAAATGATTTATTAAAAGCCATTGTAATTATGAATAATGCTTTTAAATCTGGCTACAACATAACCCAAGCAATTGAACTTGTAACTAAGGATTTAACCGGACCTATCAGTGAAGAATTCGAAAGAATAGGTAATGATCTTAAATATGGATTGGAAATAAAAGATGTCTTTGATCGCTTTTATGATCGAGTTCAAATTGAAGATGCTAAATATATAACAAGTAGTTTAAATCTTTTAAATTTAACTGGTGGTAATTTAGTAGGTATTTTTAATAATATTGAAAAATCATTTACTAATAATAAAAGATTAGATGATGAATTAAATTCAATGACAAGTAGTTCTAAATTTGTCTATTATGTACTATTAGTAATTCCTATTATTTTAATAATACTTTTAAATACTTTAAATCCAACATATTTTAAACCATTATTATCAAATCCAATTGGTTATTTAATTATACTTCTAGCAGTTTTACTTTATATAAGTTACATCATCATAATAAAAAAGATATTGAGGGTTGAATAATGAAAAATTTAGTAAATAAAATATATACCAAAGAATCAATTGCTAGAATAAAAAAGAAAAATAAACAATTTGGGGCTGAACATGATTATAATGTTGATTTAATTTTAGGTAATCATTTAATAATAAGCTTATTCATATTTTTAATGGCTTTAATGCAGACAACACTTTTAAAAAGTATAATCATTGTCGCCATTTATTTTCCCTTAGCTGAGTATCTATTCTTTGATTATCGTTTAAACAAAAGAAGAAAAAAATTAGAAAAACAATCAACATTTTTCTTCCAAATCCTATGTTTAACATTAGAATCAGGTAATAATTTAAAAAACTCAATCGATTTAACTTGTAAAAATATGGATAATGAATTAAGTAGAGAATTTAAAAAAGCTATGGAAGATATGACATTAGGTAAAAGCTTAAATGAAAGTTTAGATGATTTAAAAACTAGAATTCCAAGTGACACAATAAATAATATAATTTTAAATTTAATGGAATCAAATATTTATGGTAATAACATGATTGATTCACTAAATAGAGAATTAGATTATATAAATGATAAAATCATATTAGAAGCTAAAGGTAAGATAAATAAAATGCCAATTAAAATAAGTATTGTAAGTGTATTGATATTTATCCCTTTACTTATGCTTATCATCATTGGACCACTTATAATAAAAGTAATTGAATCGTTAAATACAGTAAACTTTTAAAACACATATTTAAATATGTGTTTTTTTATGATAAAATATCCATAGTAGGTGAAAGTGTGAAAAATACATTACAAAAGATGGATAAACCTTTATTTTTTCTTATGATTGCCTTTACTATCTTAGGACTAGTAATGATTTTTAGTGCTTCATCAATTACTGCTGTACTTTATAACAAAGTTGAAGAATCATATTTTTTTAAAAGACAATTATTATTTGTTATCGCATCATTTTTAGCAGGTTTTATCTTTTTTTTAAGGCTTCCAACTAAAAAATATAAAGTCTTAGCCCCAATAGCTATGATTGGTATAATTTTAATTATTTTCTTGTTAATCCCATATGGAGCAATAACCAATAGTGCCAAATCATGGTTTAATTTAGGTTTCTTTAGTTTTCAACCATCAGAATTTTTAAAACCCATCATGATTGTTTATCTAGCAGTTTATCTTGAAAAAATCATTTCTCGTGATGAACTTAATATTAAAAAGTTAATTACACCTTTAATATTAGTTTTGATAGGGTGTGGATTAATTGCCATGCAACCTGATGCAGGGACAGCTTTAATAGTTGCATGTATTGCTGGTATGATATTTTTGGCAATCCCTAATAGTAACCAAAGTATCAAAAAAATAAAAATAGCTGGAATTATAACGGCATTAGTCTGTTTAGTAATAATTTTAACCGGAGACTTTTTAAATAAAGAACAAATGAGCCGATTTGTTTTTAAAAATCCCTGTACAAGATATACTAAAGAAACCGGCTATCAAGTATGTAACGGATTTATAGCGATTAATAATGGTGGACTATTTGGTGTCGGCTTAGGAAATTCAACCCAAAAATATCTTTATTTACCAGAAGCCCATACCGACTTTATATTTCCCATAATAGTTGAAGAACTAGGAGCTTTAGTTGGCGCCATCATAATAATATGTTATGGAATATTGTTAAGTAGACTTCTTCAAATAGCACGCAAATCAAATACAATTAGAGGTAAATATATTGCTTATGGAACATTTTGCTATATATTAATTCATCTATTAATTAATTTTATGGGAGTCTTAGCTTTAATCCCATTAACAGGAGTTCCCGTTCCATTCTTATCTTATGGAGGATCATTTTATATAAGTTTAATTTGTTTATTATTTGTTTGTCAAAGAGTTGCCATTGAAACAAATAATAATAAAACCAAAGAATTAATAAGGAGTATCTAATGAAAATATTAAAAAATAATAAAGGTTTAACTATAACCGAAATAGTCATAAGTATTTCTTTAGTATCAATAGTTTTAATATTTTTATTTAATGCTTTAATAACTATTAAAAATACTAATGATAATACTGCTAAATCATCAAAAGAATTAATTAATCAAGCTCTAGTAACAAGAAGTATTCAAAATGATTTTAGAATATATGATCTTCAACAAGTATATGCGTGTGATAACGAAGAAATAAAACAACAAGGAACCAAAAGAATAATACCTAATCCCCCAAGTGATGTTGATAATTTATATTGTTTAAAATTTATTTATAATGAAAATTTAACTAGTGATAATATTGGATATCTATTGTACTACACATATAATTATAGTAGTGAAGAAACAATTAATGTAGTAGGGTATAAAAGAGGATATTATCAAATAATGAGAGAAAGTAGCATAACACCTTCAAGTTCAACAAAGAAAGGTGAAATAAATAATCATGATTGCAAAGCATCAGATAACATTTGTACACTAACTATTAAAGTACCAATTATAGATGCAGATGATAATGATTATAGTATCAAGTTAAATTATATTTATCCAACACTAGGTGTAAGATTTACTGATACTGAATCACCAGAAGTTCAATTAGAAAAAGCTCAAATTTTTAAATCAAGTGCATCTACATACTTTGGATTTTCTATAACCACCCAAACAAGTATTTAAAACCATATATCATAATTAAAAATAAAATTAAATGGATAATTCTTGATTTATAATATAAAGAATAATCTAAATTAGCGTCTTTTAAGATGCTTTTTATTTGAATTAAAATTGATAATCCTCCAAAACTCATCATAATAACTGTATAAATAATTTTATAAAAAACATTAATTCTTACATAATTAATCATATTAATTCCTGAAGTAATCTCAAAAAATCCCGTTATTAAAGGATGACTAAATGGAAGAATATAAGATAATCCCATAAATAAACATACACTTCCTAAAATAAGTAATAAAGTATTAATCGCATTACTAATAGAATTAACCAAATTAAAATTCTTTTTAATATAATTATAACTACTAATATTAGCCTTATAATTTCTATTTAAAAGCCCAATAATAAAATTACATACAAGATTACCAAATATAATTAAAAGTTGCTTAGAAAAGCTTAAATAGGGCGTAATAGCAATAATAAGTAAAGGATTATAAAGTAAACTCATAGATAAAATCTTAATAGCCTCATCTTTATTAATAATATTATTATTAAGTAAATCACTAACATATTTAGCATTACTAGGACACCCACAAAACATACTCATAATAAAAACATAAGAACCATAACCACTAACCTTAAACAACTTCCTAAAAACATTACCCCAAACCCTATTAATATAATAAACAAGATCAGTACTTAAAATAAAATCACTAATAATTAAAATAGGAAATATCGAAGGAAATAAAGAATTATTCCATAAATTAATTCCTCTAATAATACCCTCAAAAGCCATATCTCTATTTACATAAAATAAAAACAATATCAGTAAAATAAAAATAATTCTAATTAATTTTTTCATAAATTCCTCATAAACATGCTATAATTTAAATATGAAAACAAAATTGAAAAATATCACAAATTATATTAAAAAATATCTTAAAGAAAACTATATTTCTTTAATTCTTTTAATTTTATTCGCTTGCTTTTGTTTCTATGATACTGGTTATAGTATCTACAAACCAGGAGGAACAATTAATTCAAGTGAAAGAGTATCTGGAACTGATTTATATAAATCTCAAGGTACTTTTAATATGGCTTATGTAGGTTATATGAAAGCTAAACTTCCATATTATTTAATGGCTAAGTTAATTCCCAGCTGGGAACTAGTTAAAAATGATGAACTAACTATTAGTGATAATGAAACTTTAAATGATATGTTAGTAAGAGACCATATTGAATATAAAAGTGCTATTTCAAATGCTACCAAAGTTGCATTTGACTATGCTAATATTGATTATCAAATAACTAAAACAACAAGTTATGTTTATTATAAAAATCCATTAAGTAAATCAAATATTAAAATTGGCGATAAATTAATTTCTTATGATAATCATCAAATGACTTCATTAGATGAATTAAAAAAATATATAAATTCTAAAAACGTTAATGATACTATTCATATTAAATATATTGAAGATAATAAAGAAAAAACTGAAGATACTAAAATATATGAAGAAAACAATGTTAAATATATTGGATTAGCTTTCATAAATATTAATGATTATTCTTCAAAATACAACATTAAAATTAAATCAAAAGAAAGTGAATCGGGGCCTAGTGGTGGCTTAATAACCGCACTTGCTATATATAATTCAATTACTAAAGAAGACATCACTAAAGGTAAAAAAATTGTAGGCACTGGTACCATTGCTGAAAATGGTAAAGTAGGAGAAATAGGTTCTGTAAAATTTAAATTAGCTGCTGCCGAAAAGAATAATGCTGATATTTTCTTATGTCCTACCGAAAACTATGAAGAAGTAAGCACCTATGCCAAAAAACATAAATTAAAAATTAATGTCAAATCTGTTTCAACCTTTGCCGAAGCAGTTGAATATCTAAAAACCATCTAATGGTTTTTTAAATTACAAAAAAGCATTCTTTACAATAAAATTATTTTATTGTAAAATGATAAAAGATAGTAGGGTGTCAAAATGAATAAAAAACAAAAAATAGTATTACTAGTAATTGGATTATTTATAAGTTTGATTTTTGGAGGACTATCATATGCATATTTTTCAAGTGTAAGTAACAATGAGTCATCCTCAACAATCTTTGCTAAAGGTGGTAAAATGACAATAAAATATGCCAATGGTTCCGGTACTATTAAAATGGAAAATATCTATCCGAAAGAAGAAGCCTGGGTTAATAAATTATTTACTGTAACCGGTAATAATACCACTGATTTAGAAATGTATACATAACAACTTCAACTAATGGATTTAATTTTGACGATTTAACGTATACATTATCTGGTACCAGTACTAATACGAGTGATACATTAATTTCTAAAACTAACGAAAATATTCCTAAAGCAGGTTCTGTACTTTTAGGTACTGGAACATTTAAAACCAAACAAACAACTAATTCATATAGTTTAAAAATATATTATAAATTAACTAACGAAAATCAAAATAGTGGTTAAGGCAAAAAATATGCTGGTTTCATCAAAATAGATAACGGTAATGCTTTACCATATGATTCTTTAATATCCATTAAAAATAACAGCACTCAACCTGATTCTCTTGCATTTAATGGACCAATCACAAGAAATTAAGTTGAATCAATTGCCTTTAAAAATAGTGTTTCAGTACCAAATAATGCCATAGATTCATGGGTTGTAAGTGATAAACAAAATGGTAGCATCATGGCTTATACATTAGTTACAAATAATAATAATCTATATGAAATTTACATTGGACAAGATAATAATGTTATTTTAGCTAATACCGCCAGTCAATTATTTCAAAACTATAATAAAAGTACCACTTTAGATGTTTCAAATTTAGATACCTCTAAAGTAACAACTATGTCGGGAATGTTTAATGGTTCAAAAGCAACCATTTTAAATTTAAGTTCATTTAATACTTCTTTAGTAGAAGACATGTCTGATATGTTTTATTCTTGCAGTGTCAAAACCGGATATGCACGCACACAAACAGATGCCAATAGATTTAACGCAAGTAGCCGCATCCCTTCAGGACTTAAATTTGTTGTCAAAAGTTAAAGCTTATAATTGTAAGCTTTTTTTAATTAAATATAACCGATTTTTAAAAACGTGTGTTATAATAAAATGCAGGTGAATTAAAGTGAAGAGAAGTGAAGTAAACTACGATGAATTAAGTCCAATGATGAAACAATATATGGACATCAAAAAAGAACATGAAGATGAATTATTATTTTATCGCATTGGTGATTTCTATGAATTATTTTTTGAAGATGGAATAACTGCTTCTCATGAATTAGAACTAACTCTAACTGGTAAAAATGCTGGCTTAAAAGAACGAGTTCCCATGTGTGGTGTGCCTCATCATGCAGTTAAATCATATCTAGAAAAAGCTATTTCTAAAGGATTTAAAGTCGCAATCTGTGAACAAGTCGAAGACCCCAAAAAAGTTAAAGGAATGGTCAAAAGAGAAGTAATAAATGTTGTATCTAAAGGAACTTTAGTAGACTTAGATTATCTTAATTCATATGAAAATAATTTTATTGGTAGCCTATTAGATTTATCATATGCTTATCTACTAACATATGCAGATATTTCCACTGGCGATATTTATAGTGAATTTATTTCTTATGACGATACAAGTCTTTTAAATCGCATCTTAAAACTAAACTTAAAAGAAATAATCATTAAACATGACTTCAATATTAAACTAATTAATATTTTTAAAAATACTTATAATATCAATATAACTTATAATGATAATTTCTATGAAGAAGAATTAATGTTTATTAAAGATATTAAAGATGAACGTATTATCAAAGGTGTTAAACACTTAATGTATTATTTAATAATAAAAGAATTAAAAGATATATCATACTTTAGTAAAGTATCTGTTATAGATAATAATAATTATTTAAATTTAGATATTCATAGTGTTCGTAATTTAGAATTATTTGAGACTTTAAGGCTTAAAGAAAGACAATATAGTTTAATTTGGTTATTAGATAAATGTAAAACATCAATGGGCTCTAGAACCCTTAAAAACTGGTTATCTGCTCCATTAAGAGATGAAGTAAGAATCAATCAAAGATTAGATATAATTGAAAAATTAAATAATGAATTTATCTTAAGAAGTGATTTACTTAAAAGTCTATATGAAGTTTATGACTTAGAAAGATTATGTGGTAAAGTAACATGTGGTAACTTTAATGCTAGAGATGCTCTACAAATAAAAAAATCATTAAGTGTTTTACCAGAACTATCATCAATTATCTCTAAACTAGGTCTTAATATTAAAATAAACACTCACGAAGAACTTTATAATTTACTTGAAAAAAGTATTTATGAAGAACCACCAATAACCTTAAAAGAAGGATATTTAATTAAAGAAGGATATAACTCTGAATTAGATGAATTAAAAACAATTAGATCAGGTGGTAAAGATTTTATTGCTGGATTAGAAAAAGAAGAAAGAGAAAGAACCGGTATTCAGACCTTAAAAGTAGGTTATAACAAAGTCTTTGGTTATTACATTGAAATCAGTAAAGGCCAAGCTACTAAAGTAAAAGAAGAATTTGGATGGGAAAGAAAACAAACCCTTGCTAATGGTGAAAGATTTATAAGTCCAATTTTAAAAGAAAAAGAAGCTTTAGTTTTAAATGCTGAAGAAAGAATCATTGAATTAGAATATAACTTATTTAATGAAATTAAACAAACCATTAAAGATAATGTTTTATTATTAAAAGAAACATCTTCGAATATTGGTATTATTGATGCCTTAGCGTCTTTAAGTGTTGTTAGTGAAAAAGAAAAATTAGTAAGACCAACCTTTAATCATAATCATTTAATTAATATCAAAGATGGTTTCCATCCCGTTATTAATATTGTTAATAACGGTTCATATGTTAAAAATGATTGTTATATGGATGATAAAACTAATACCCTTTTAATTACTGGTCCAAACATGAGTGGTAAATCAACTTACATGAGACAATTAGCAATTATAATTATCATGGCTCAAATGGGTTCATTTGTTCCTGCAACATCAGCAAATCTTCCAATATTTGATGCCATCTACACTAGAATTGGAGCATCAGACGATTTAGTTAGTGGCGAATCAACATTTATGGTTGAAATGTTAGAAGCTAAAAATGCTATTTGTTCATCAACCGAAAACTCTTTAATCTTATTTGATGAATTAGGAAGAGGTACAGCAACATATGATGGTATGAGTTTAGCAGAAGCTATCTTAGAATACGTAACAACTAAAATAAAATGTAAAACCTTATTTAGTACCCATTATCACGAACTAACTAGTCTAGAAAACAAATATTCAACTATTAAAAATATCCATGTTAGTGCCACTGAGGATAATGGAAAACTAATTTTCTTACATAAAATCAAAGATGGAGCAGTAGATAAAAGTTATGGTGTTCATGTTGCTGCTTTAGCTAATATGCCAGAAGAAATTATTAAAAATGCTGAAAACATCCTAAAAGTTTACGAATCAGATGCTAAAAATATAACAATATCTAATCAATTATCATTTGATTTTACCGAAGAAAAGAAAGACGAATTAAGAGAAAAACTAAAAGAAGTAGACCCCTTAAATACAACACCTATGGATGCTTTAAAAATTCTTTTTGAACTTAAACAAATAGATAAATAAAATATCTTTTTTAAGAAACAACAAAAAAATTGGATTTAAATTAAACTCCAATTTTTTTATTTTTATTATTATTAAGATATGATATAATTTAAAAAGGTGAAGCAAATATGGCAAATAGAAGTGAATTAAGAGAAAAAATAATGACAATTGTTTATCAAATTACTTTATATAAAAATAATAAAATGAATTATAACGTTGATGAAGTAATTAAAGAAAATGTTGAAATAGATAATGAATTTGTTAAGGACATGGTTTATGGTATTGTTACTGAATTTGATTCATTAACCGAAATAGCCAATACTTATTTAAAAAATTGGACTATTGATCGTTTAGATTTAACTGGTGCATCTATTCTTAGAATGGCAATCTATGAAATTAAATATATGGACACCCCTAAAGTAGTTGTTATTAATGAAGCTATTGAACTTGCTAAAAAATATAGTGACGATAATGTTCGTAAAATGATTAATGCTTGCCTAGACAGGATAATTAACGAATAATGGAAAAAAGATATATAACTGTAGGTACTTTAAATAGATATTTAAAACATCAATTTGATACTGACCCTAATATTCAAAAAGTATTTCTAAAAGGTGAAATATCTAACTTTAAAGGTCATACAAGGGGACACTTATATTTTACATTAAAAGATGAAGAATCAAGAATAAATGCAGTTATGTTCCAAAGTTATGCTAATAAATTAACTTTTACTCCCGAAGATGGAATGAAAGTTCTAGTAGAAGGTAGAGTATCAATTTATCCTGCAACTGGTGCTTATCAAATATATATTGAAGATATGCAAAATGATGGTTTAGGTAATCTTTATCTTAAATATGAAGCTTTAAAAAAAGAATTAGCTGCTAAAGGATTATTTGATGAATCACATAAACAAAAAATACCTAAATATCCTACTAAAATAGGAGTAGTAACTGCCTCAACTGGAGCTGCTATTAAAGATATTTTAAGTACTATTAAAAGAAGATACCCAATTTGTGAAACTTTATTGTTTCCTTGCTTAGTTCAAGGTGAACTTGCTAAAGATGATATTGTTAGACAAATAAATAAAGCCAATGAATATGATTTAGACTTACTTATTGTTGGTCGTGGTGGTGGATCTATCGAAGATTTATGGGCTTTTAACGAAGAATGTGTCGCAAATGCTATTTATAATTCTAGAATACCAATTATCAGTGCTGTTGGTCATGAAATAGATTTTACAATTGCTGATTTTGTTGCAGATTTAAGAGCACCAACCCCGACTGGAGCCGCTGAAATGGCTGTTCCTAATATCACTGATTTAAATATTCTATTAAAACAATATAGTTTAAGACTAACTAATAATATAACCAGTAAATTAGATTACTATAATGATAAATTAAATCGATTAAAGAAAAGTTATGTTTTAGAAAATCCTAGAGCAATCTATGAAATTAAAGAAGAAAGATTATCAAATTTAATCACATACTTCAATAATTACATTACTAAATTACTTGAACTAAAACAAACTAAATACCACCATTTACAAGAAAGTTATATCTTAAATCATCCCGAAGACTTATTTATAAATGAAAGAAATAAATATAACTTATACATCAATAAATTAGAACTATTAAACCCATTAAATATCTTATCAAAAGGTTATAGTGTCGTAACAAAAGATGATAAAATCATTAAAAATACTAAGGATATTAAAGTAAATGATAAAATAAATATTAAATTATCTGATGGCTCATTTGAGGCTAAAGTAGAAAAGGTAGGATAAAAATGAAAGAAAAAACATTTGAAGAACTAATGGAAGAATTAGATAAAATCGTTAAAGAATTAGAAAATGGCGACGCTGATTTAGAAACATCTATTGAAAAATATACGACTGCCATGAAATTACTTAAAACTTGTGGTGATAAACTAAATAAAGCCCAAGAATCAGTAAATAAAATCTTAAAAGATAATGGTGAAATTGAAGATTTCCAAATAGAGGATAACCAATAATTGGCTATCTTTTTTTATTAAAATAAGCCAAAATAATAATGGTGATAAAATGAAAAATAAATTAATTCTTATCCTTACCTTATTATTAATCCCGTTTAATGTTTTTGCGTATTCAGATTATATTATTCCCGGTGGTCAAACCATTGGTATCGAAGTAAATAATAATGGCGTAATTGTTATTGGCTTTTACAAAATAAATGGTAAATTTAACCATAACAAATTAAGAATAGGTGACACTATTTTAAAAGTTAATAATCAAAACGTTACAACCATAAATGAACTAGTAAATACAATATCTAAAGAAGTCAAAGATAATAAAGTAGTTTTAACTATTAAAAGAGGTAATAAACTTATTGATTTAGATTTTATTTTAAATAAAGTAGATGGAACTTATAAAACTGGTTTATATGTCAAAGATAATTTAACTGGAATTGGTACTTTAACATATATTGATCCTGCCACCAAAATATATGGAGCTCTTGGTCATGAAATAACTGAAAGTACCTCTGGTAACCTAATTGAAGTTAAAACCGGTAATATCTTTAGAAGTAGTATAACAACCATCGAACCAAGTTATCGAGGTATAGCTGGTACTAAAAATGCTAAATTTTACTCTAATACCAAATATGGTAACATCACTAAAAATACCATTAAAGGTATTTATGGAACCTACGCCAAAGAAATAAGTACTAACGAAACCATGCAAGTAGGTAAATATCAAGATATTAAAATCGGAGCAGCTTCCATCAGAACCGTTATTAAAGGTGAAGAAGTAAAAGATTACAAAATAAATATTGATAAAATTGCAACTGGTAAAATAAAAAATATTCATTTTAATATAACTGATCAAGAATTAATTGATAAAACCGGTGGCGTAATTCAAGGAATGAGTGGTTCCCCAATCATCCAAGACAATAAAATAATTGGTGCCGTAACTCATGTCATAGTTGATAATCCCATCACCGGCTATGGAATCTTAATAACAAATATGTTAGAAGAAGGAGAAAAATAGATTTTTCTCTCTTTTTATGATAAAATAATTACCGTAAGAAAGATATTAAAGTAAAGAGAGTAGTTATGGTTAATAAAATAATAGATCGTAAAACTAAAATTATTAAAGAAGAAAAAGAAGATAAAATAAATATCTTCTTATATAACACCATTATAGGTAGAATCATCTTAAAATTACTAATTACTAAACCCATCAGCAAATTATATGGTTACTATCTAGATAGTAAATTATCTAAATTAAAAATTAAAAATTTTATTATTAAAAATCATATTAATATGGATGATTACATAAAGGAAGATTATCAATCATTTAATGATTTTTTTAAACGAAAAATTAATTTAAACAAACGTCCAATCTCTAATGATAAAAACATTTTAATTAGTCCCTGTGATGCTAAATTATCTGTATACAAAATTAATAATAATCTTTTCCAAATAAAAAATTCATACTATAAACTTGAAGATTTAACTAAATCAAAAGATTATTTAAATTATGACTATGCTTTAATATTTAGATTATGTGTTGATGATTATCATAGATATTGTTATATTGATAATGGTACTAGAAGTAAGTATCATCATATTAAAGGTGTTTTACACACAGTAAGACCCATTGCTCAAGAAAAGTATCCTATTTTTAGTCAAAATGAAAGAGAGTGGGCCATTCTTCACACAGAAAACTTTCAAGATGTTTTACAAATTGAAATTGGGGCTTTAATGGTCGGTAAAATTGTTAATCAAAATGATATTTATTCATTTAAAAAAGGTGAAGAAAAAGGATATTTTAAATTTGGCGCTTCAACAATTTGTTTATTAATAAAAGATGTTATAATTGATCAAGACTTGATTGATAATACTAATAATAATTTGGAAACTATTGTTAAAATGGGAGAAAAAATCGGAATAAAAAGTGAGTAGTTAATAGTATGGTACTAGTAGTTATTTTTTTGATTTTAGGTTTACCTATCTTAACCTGCGGAGCCATCCATCCTACAACTTTTAATATTGTAGATATGGCTGTATTACTATTATTTGCTTCCAATGATAGAAACATTTCTCGTAAAGAAGGAATTATATTTTTAGTAGTATTTTTACTTTACTACACTTATTTATTTCTTGCTTAATTATTAAATATATGGTAACATATGCCCTCAGTAATGGGGGTTTATAATGGAATATGAAAATAAAAAATTATGTCAAGAGTGTGGTGGCCTTTGTTGTAAAAAAAGTGGTTGTGATTATTTTACTACTGATTTTGGGAATATCACTAAAGGTAAAATAATTGAAGCACTAGAAACTGGTAATGTTTCAATTGTATCAGCTTTTAAAACGGTAACTACTTATAATGGAAAAATTGGTTTTATACCTTTATTATATTTACGAGCAAGAAATAAAGATCGTGATGTAATAGACCTATTTTCATTAAAAAAAGAGTGTTCAATGCTTACCGATACTGGTTGTTCTTATTCTTTAGAAGAAAGACCAAGTGGTGGTAAAAATTTAATTCCTGGGCATCCTTGTAAACCATATCTTAATCCTTTAGAAGAAATGCAAAAATGGAAACCATATCAAAGTCTATTAAGCAAAATTGTTAAAAGATACACTGGTAAATCAGTAAATGAGGTATTGATAGATGATGTTGAAAAAGTATGTTATGACATCCTAACCAATCAAGTAGATGGAGTATCACCACTAGAATTAATTGACATGAAAGAAACTTTAGAACAAATCTTGCCGTACTTTCCTGAAAGTTTAAATAAAGCTAAAAAACGTGCTCAAGAAATAAAAAAATTAACTATCGAAAAAACTACAGACTAATCTGTAGTTTTAATATATAATAATATTATGAGAAATAAAGAAGAAGTATTATATAAATTATCATTATCTAAATTTAGAAGTAGTTTTCATTTAAAGAAAATAGATATTGAATACATTAATAAAAAAAGCATGCCCATAATAAAAGAACATGCTTACGATTTTATCAATAAAAGATTAAAAGATATATCAAAAGTAAAAGATGGTAAACAAACTCCAATGAAGGGACATCCTGTTTTTATTGCTCAGCATGCAACTGCTACCTGCTGCAGAGGTTGCCTAGAAAAATGGCATCACATTCCTAAAAATAAAATATTAACATCAGAAGATATTAATTATATAGTTGATATCATCATGTTATGGATAACCAAAGAATATAATACTAATTAAAAAACAAATCCACAAGGATTTGTTTTTTTCACAATAAATGGGGCGGAATATGGGAATCAAACCCATGCATACCGGAGCCACAATCCGGCGTGTTAATCACTTCACCAATTCCGCCATGACAAAACTAATTTTAACAAAAAAAATATAAAATAGCAATAGTATTATTATAATTTTTTTGATATAATCTAAACATGAAGAAGTTTATAGAAGAAAACAAATTTTATTTAAAAAGTGTAATATTAATATTTGGCCTAAATGCTTTAATATATTTTCTTATCAAATTATTTATAAATGATTATCATTTAATAAGTGTTCCTTTTGATAATAAAATTCCCTTTATTAAAGAATTTATCTATATCTATATAATATGGTATCCATTTTTAATTGTAAGTTTCTTTATAGTATGGAAAAATAATCGTCAAAAATATATTAAACTAATCTTAACTACAGTTATATCATTAATAATCGTATATATGTTCTTTATTCTTTATCCAACAAAAGTTGATCGACCAGAAGTAAATACTTTTAATAATTTAACTACTTTTATTACTTATGTAACATTCAAATCAGATACACCAGTTAACTGCTTTCCTTCAGTTCATTGCTTATTATGTTTTATCTTAATGTTTAGTACCCTTAAAGATAATAAATTACCATTATTATTTAAGATAATTGCTAATGTTTTATCTGTGTTAATAATTTTATCAACACTTTTAGTTAAACAACATGTTATTTTGGATGTAATAGGTTCCTTAATACTTGCAATTTTATCTTTTTATATAATTACTAACACTAAATACTTAAAAAAAATTGCACAAAAAATAGATAAAATGATGGAATAATCTCAAAAAATATTGCATTCTATCATATATTTTGTTATAATCAATTTGCTTTGAAAAAGGCTGCTATAATCCGCTAACTAGATTATGATTATATGTAAATATAGTTGAAAGGAAGAAAACGTATGAATTTAATTGATAAGATTAATCAAAAACATGTAAGACCAGACGTTCCTGAATTTAGATCAGGTGATATCGTAAGAGTAGACGTATGGATCAAAGAAGGTAAAAAAGAAAGAATTCAAGCTTTCGAAGGAATCGTAACATCAATTAAAGGTGGTTCAGTATCTAAAAGATTTACTGTAAGAAAGAAAAGTGGTAATGTTGCTGTATTAAGAACATTCGCTGTTAACTCACCATTAGTTGACAAAATAACTGTAGTTAAGAAGGGTATGGTTCGTAGAAAGAAACTAAACTTCTTAAAAGACATGAAGAAAGAATACAAAGTAAAAGAAAGAAATTAATTTTCTTTCTTTTTTTGTCAATTAAACATTGAATTCTTGACTAAACAATATAGTATTTATTATAATTGTAATAGGATAGTGATACTATGAAAAATAAAAAATTAATGATGTATATATTAAGCTTAGGATTAACAATAGTTATTATAGTAGCTCTTGCTGTAGGTTCATATGCTTATATTAGAACTTACCGTGAACAAGACAAATATAATCAAATTACAACTTTAAAATGTATAAGTCTAACCTTAATATCAAATTCCGAAGAAGGAATAACTCTAATGGATACATATCCAATTCCTACCACAGAAGGAAAAGCTTTAGTACCTTATACATTTACTATAAAAAATGTTTGCTCAACAGCTGCAACTGCTAAAGTTAATCTAGAAATATTAAATACAACTACTATAGCCAGTGATTCAAGTATTAGGGTTATGATAGGTAAGACTGGTACTAATGTAGATACCGCATTATTAAGCTCATTTACAACAGCTACTCCAACTCTAGATAATGCTGCTAGAAGTTATACAATCTATACCAATAGTTATCTTTCAGTTGGTAGTAGCCAAACCTTAGATTTAAGATTATGGCTAGATGAATCAGCAACAAATACCGAACTAGATAAAACATTCCAAGCAATATTAACAGTAACAGAATAAAAAGAGGTAATATGAATATATTAGATATTATTACAAATAAGAAAAATAAAAAAGAATTAACATATGATGAACTGTCATATGCTTTTTTAGGATATTTAAATAAAGAAATACCTGATTATCAAATGAGTTCATTGTTAATGGCAATAACCATCAATGGTATGACTCTAAATGAAACAATTAATCTAACTGATATTTTTATTAAAAGTGGGGATACCTATGAATTTGATAAACCAGTTTGTGATAAACATTCAACAGGAGGTATTGGTGATACCGTTACCTTCGTTATAGCCCCCATTTTAGGCGCCTTAGAAATACCTATTTGTAAAATGAGTGGTAGAGGATTAGGCATCACTGGTGGAACCATTGACAAACTAGAAAGCATACCTGGTTATAATATTAATTTAACTAAAGAAGAATATTATCAAAGTATAAATACTTGTCATATTGCCGTTGGAGCTCAAACTGAAAATTTAGTTCCTTTAGATAAAGTAATATATGCCTTAAGAGATGTAACGGGAACCACTGAAAGTATTCCATTAATAGTATCTTCAATTATGAGTAAAAAAATTGCTTGTGGAGCCACCTACATAGTTATTGATATCAAATGTGGTGAAGGGGCTCTAATTAAAACCAAAAAAGATGCTGAAACATTAAGTAAATGGCTTATTGAAATTGGCAGACACTTTAATCGCAAAATAAAGACTATAATAACTGAAATGGATGAACCATTAAGTTCTTGTATCGGTAATGCTCTAGAAGTAAAAGAAGCTATAGAAGTATTAAAAGGAAAAGAAAATAAACTAGAACAAGTCAGCGTCGAAGTAGCATCCCAGCTAATATCAATGTATAAAGACATTCCTTTAAAAGAAGCAACAAATTTAGCAAAACAAACTTTAAAAGACAATACAGCCTACGAAGCTTTTGAAAAATGGATTACCAACCAAAATGGTGATTTATCAAAAATAAAAGTAAGTGAAAATATTCTAGAATTAAAAAGTAATAGAGATGGAATTATTAAACATATCAGTGCTCTAGCATGCGGTAAATTATCTTTAAAACTAGGTGCTGGTCGCTTAACTAAAGAATCACAAATTGATTATAGTGTTGGAATCAAGCTATTAGTTCAAAAAGGTGACAAAGTCAGCAAAAATCAAACATTAGCTAAATTATATGTTAAAGACAAAAATATCAAATTCACCAAAGAAGATTTACAAATATTTCAAATAAACTAAACTCAACGTTTAGTTTTAATTTTATAAAAATAAAAATATTTAACTAAAAACCTTTACAAAGGTAAACCAATTAATTATAATAAAAGACATATTTTGGAGGTGCAAAAATGGATAAAAACTTGCCTGTATTACTACTAAAAAAATTATCCCTTTTGCCGACCCAAGAAGTCCGTTTAGAATTAAATAATGAATTATCTCAACATGTTATTGAAATAGCAAATACCAAGTTTGATAAAAAAGTAGTAGTGATTCTTCCTAATAATTCTTTAGAAGAATCACTTGGTGTTAATGATTTACCAACAGTTGGAGTACTAGCCCACATTAAATCATGCGTTATTTTACCGAATTCCAACTATCGAGTAGTTCTAAAAGGTTTAAATCGTGTTAAAATCAAAGAATATACTAACTATACTCAAAATAAAAGTATTTTAATTGCTAATACCCATCTTATCTATATCGATAATGGTGAAACAGTTGAAGAATACGCTTTAAAGAAAAAATTACTATCATTATTAAATAAATATATAACATCATCAACTGAAATATCTAATTCAATTTTATCTAAAATAAAAGAAACCGATTCATTAGACATTTTAACCGATATGATTGTTAATTTCATGCATTTCCCAATGGAAAAGAAACTTCTATACATGAATGAATTTGATGAAATAGCCAGAGCTAAAATGCTTATTAAAGATATCAACGTTGAGTTAGAAATAATTACTTTAAATAATAAAATAGATAATGAATTAAGAACCTCATTTGAACAAGAACAAAAAGAATATCTAATTAAAGCCAAAATTGAAAAATTAAATGAAGAACTTGGTGTTAAATCTAGCAAAGAACAAGAAATTGCATCTTATGTTGAAAAGATAGATTCTCTTAAAGTTAATGACAAAACCAAAAAGAAGTTAATGCAAGAACTAAGAAGATATGAATATACTCCCAATAATAATCCTGAACTATCAGTTATTCATAACTATCTAGAAACCGTATTATCACTTCCATTTAATACTTCCTCAAAAGAAGAAAGTAAAGCAGATAAAATATCTAAAGCCTTAGATAAGACACATTATAAAATGGATAATGTTAAAAAAAGAATTATTGAGTATGCACTATTAAAAGCTAAAAATCCATCATTAGATAACCCAGTATTATGTTTAATTGGTTCACCTGGTGTAGGTAAATCAACAATTGCTAAAAGTATCTCAGAAGCTCTAAAAAGAGAATTTTATAAAATAAGTGTCGGTGGCTTAAATGATTCATCTGAACTTACTGGTCATCGTCGTACATATTTAGGTGCTGCACCCGGTAAAATCATTGAATCAATCCTAAAATGTGGCACTAATAATCCCGTCATTCTAATAGATGAAGTAGATAAAATGGTTAAAGACTATAAAGGAGATCCAGCAAGTGTCTTATTAGATATCTTAGATAATAATCAAAATAAAGAATTTATTGATAATTATATTGAAGAACCATTTGATCTATCAAAAGTCTTATTTATATTAACTGCAAATGATGTAAATCAAATTCCTCTTGTTTTAAAAGATCGCTTAGAAATAATAAATATCTCTAATTATACATCCCTAGATAAAAAAGATATTGCTATAAATTACTTAATTCCTAATATATGCAATAAATATAATGCTAAAAAATTAACTTTAAGTGAAAATATAGTTAATAAAATAATTAAAGAATATACTTTAGAACCAGGGGTCAGAGAACTAGAACGTTTATTAGACAACGTCATAAGACACATGATAATTAATGATATTAAAGAAGAACCAGATTTAATCGAAATATTAGGAATGCCTATCATAACATATGAAAATAAAACTAACCTAGTAGGTCAAGCTAACATAATTGGAGTATCCCCATTAGGAGGAGCTCTAATTAAAGTATCATCAATCATGGTACCAATGACATATGATACAAATATTACAGGCAATGTTGGTGATGAACTAAAAGATTCAATAAAAATAGTTATGAGTTACTTTAAATCAAATGGCTATATGGACTATAAAAAATCAACTAATGGAATTCATATTAACTTTGATACCCATCGCTTTAAATTAGATGGAAGTAGTGGTTCTCTTGGAATAGCTATGAGTTTAGCAAGTCTTATTCATAATAAACCAATTGACTCAAATATTGCATTCCTAGGTTCCCTAGACTTATATGGCCGTATAAATAAAGTAAGTAAAATAAGAGAAAAAGTCATCACAGCATATAACAACAACATAACTCAATTATTTATTCCAATCGATAATAAAATCGATGAACCGACCTTACCAATTGAAATCTTAAAAGAAATAAATATCATGTACATCTCTTCATTTGAAGAAATATACAAAATAATCTTTAAAAAATAATTTAAAAAGAACTATAAAAAGTTCTTTTTATTATGCATAGTCATATACTTTGTTAGAAAGGACTGATTATGTATGAATGAAGCACATGTATTAGATAAGGAGTTTTTATTTAAATCAAGTATTTATGAAATAACAAGTATTTCTATTGAGGACAATCATGATATTAATGGTTCTAAAATAGAAGGTGAATTTATTATTTCTGGAGATTACCGACTTCATGAAATAAGTATTAATAAAGAAGATTTTTGTTTTAAATTACCATATTCTCATGAATTACCAAGTAATATTAATTTAGATACTGTTGAACTTGAAATCACTGATTTTAACTATGAATTTAATAATGATGATGAATTAAAAGTTCATGTTGAATATATCATAACTGCTAAAGAAGGTATAAAATTATTTGAATCAGAAGAAGAATTAAACAAATTTTTAGATAATAATGATGCTGAAATAATTGACCTAAAAGAAAACACTAGAGCTAAAAACGAAATATTATTACCAGAAACTAAAGAAGAAGTAGAGGTGCCATCAAAAATCGATGAAAATATGATTTTAGGAAGCATTAATGAAGAAGAAAAATATGTTAAATATCATATTCATACAGTAACAATGAACGATTCAATCGAATCAATAACTAAAGAATATAATATTTCTCTAAATACCCTAAAAAAATATAATACATTTGAAAATCTCGAATTAAATATGAAACTATTAATTCCCGATGAAGAAAGTTAATGAAATATTTAATCCTAATAAAATAACCCTTAAAGGAAAATCAACTATCGTTGATACAGAAAGCGGTAAATATGTAATTAAAGAAAAACAAAAAGATATTAAAAGTCTTTATAACTATCTATCATCAAGAGATTTTACTAATTATCCCCAAATAATAGATGAATATGATAATAATTATGTCTATGAATACTTAAAAGATAATCCATCACCCTTAAATCAAAAATGTGTTGATATGGCTAAATTACTTGCTAATCTACACTATAAAACTTCATACTTTAAACCTATCGTTAAAGATGAAATAAAAGGAGTATATGAAAATATCTTAAGTAATATAAATTATTTTGAAAATTATTATCAAAAATTAATAACAAATGCATCCAGCGAAGAATATCCATCTCCTTCTAATTACTTATTATTAAGAAATGAAACTAAAATAAACTCTCTAATCTCATATCTCAAAAAAGAATTAGAAAAATGGTATAAAATAGTAATTAATAACGAAAAAGAAAGAGTAGTTTATAATCATAATAATTTAAGTATAGATCATTATATAAATAATTATTTTATTAGTTGGGATAACTATCAAATAGATACTCCAGTCTTAGATCTTATTAACTTATATAAAAACGACTATAACAAATATGATTACAGTAATTTTCTTGAAACCTATACTAATAAATTTGATTTACTAGAAGAAGAAAAATTATTATTATTTATTATAATATCTTTACCAGATATTAAATATTTAAAAGATGATGAACTAACAAATACAATTATTATAGGTAAACTTATTAATTATATAAATTCTAGTGAAAAATTAATAAGGCCATATTATTCTATAGAGCAAAAAGAAGAGTAAAAAGATCTCTACTAATAATATGATTATATTCCATCTAAAAGGGAAAAAGAATGTTATAATTACTTGATAAAATATTAATGTACATAGAATTAAAAACCAAAAGAATGACCATATACCTTTAAATGGATTATTATTAAAATGGTTATTATTGTTATTACAATTCATATAACTTCACCTAATATATTTTATGATGATTAAAAATTAAGTAGTAGGCTATATTTAGCCTTTTTTTTAAATTTAAAATGTTATATAATTAAAATAGTAGGAGAATTGATATGAATAAAAAAGGTTTTATAGCAACATCATTAATTTATTCTTTCTTTTTAGTATTTTGTGCTATGATTGCTGGCTATGTTGCCATTAATATTCATAACAAAATGCTTTTAAATAGAGTTAAAGATTTAATTAGAGAAGATTTAGTAAGTAAGAAGACTATGGCTGATATTGCTGTTGGTTCTCATATTAAAATGAGTATTAAGTTTAGAGATGATACTGGCACTAACACTACAGCTTTAGATTATATTGTTTTATCTAAAGATACATCAGATGTTACATTATTATCTAATGGAATAATTGTTTCATTATCTACAAGTGCTAATAATAATTATAGTTTAACTAATACTGAAATAAGTGACAAACTAAATAGTGTTGGTGGCTCAAGTGCTTGCATATATGGTACTGGTAGAATCTATAAATCGGATTTTGATAAAATTTTAAATATGAAAGATAAAAGTGTTATTAGAGAATTATTAAATGTTAATCTTTATTCACCATTTTTAGATAGTACTAGTGGTAGTGAAAAAGTTTATTATTTTGCTTATACCCCAACAATGGAAAGTGCATATTCAGATAAAAGTATATCACTAGACACCTATAAAACAAAAATAAGAGCAAATTTTATCAGTAACATAGGTACTACTGAAAAAGTAGGAATACGCCTTAAAATATATATTAAAAATGAAATAGAAATTAAAGGTGGCGACGGCACCGATCTATCACCATATATTCTTGAGAGTAGGTGCTATAGTTAATGAAAAATAATAAAGGTTTTGTCCTAATGGAAACTATTATTGTTATGAGTGTTTTATCACTAGCGTTAATTACTTTATATTCATCATATGTTAAAATAATGTCTCAATCAAAATCCAAAAATCTTTATGACACCCCAGAAGCATTATATATAGCCGATGCTATTAAACAAGCCTATGAATATAAAACATCAACTGGAACCCCAACATATCTATTAGATGAAGTAACTGGCGATGATAAACCAGACAAGAAAGCAGTTATAACTCCAATCTCTAAAAGTAGTGTTAATATTCAATGTTACTCAATAATATCAGGAAATAATTCTAAAGGAATTAAACAAGCATGTAATGCCACAACAAGCCATATGGGATATCAAAATAGTGATATTAAAAATATTTATAATGCTTTTAATATAGCAAATGTTTATGTAATGAAATCTAGTGAATTTAAAAATCCCCCATCAGGAGTTGAATATGATGACATAATCAAATTTTTTGATGGATCCACAATAAATTATTTAAAAACCATTGAACGTTCTGAATTAATGAGTACTGGAACTAATGTTGATTTAATAATTGTAAAAATAAAAACAAAAGATGGCTACATGTTTGGTCGCAGTGAAAGGGTAATATCATAAAATGGAGTTTAGTTATAAAAATGATCGTGTAACAATATTCTTAGATTTAACAACCGGTCAAATTATATACAAAAATATATTAAAAGTTGCCATCAGTAAATGTATTGATAACGATTATTTACACGAATTTGAAGCAAAATTTGAATCATATGTTGGTAAAAATATTGAATTCATAAATAAAAGTGATGTCAATGAAATAAGACAAACAATTAATAACCGTATTAGTTTAACAGAGAATATTAAAAAAATGGAAGGAAAAGAAAACAGTGATATGTTAGATAATAAAACAGTCCAATCAATTAAAACTTTTAAAGATATGGTAGAAGGTAAAGAAGTATCAGAAAATGATAATCATCTTTTAGAAAGACATATAAATGAATTAATGGGTAAAATGAGAAATCAAACCATTACTCCCGAAGAACAAATGCTACTTGATGAATACATTTCCTATCAAAAAAATGCTGAATTACAATCATCTTATTCAGAAACAGTAGATACCATGAATAAAACTAAAGAACCAGGTAGAGTACTAAGAATTGAACCAAATAACAAAGATCAAGCTGGTTTTGTAAGTATTGTTGCAATTCTAGGCTCAGTAATTGCTTTAGGAATTTTATTAGGATCAATGATTATAACCCTTGCGTTTAAATAAATTTTCGGTATAATAAAGATATAAGGAAGAGGATTATGGATATTTTAGAAGAAACAGAATTAAGAATGACAAAAGCAATTGAAAACATGGAAGGAAGATTTACTAATGTAAGAGCAGGACGTGCTAATCCATCTATGTTAAGTGGTGTAATGGTAGAGTATTATGGAGCCCCCACTTCATTACAATCTTTAGCTAACATTACTGTTCCCGAAGCCAGACAATTATTTATCAAACCATTTGATAGATCAATTATCAAAGATATCGAAAGAGCAATTAATGAAGCAAATTTAGGAATCACTCCAACTAACAATGGAGAAATGATAATCATGACAATTCCTGAACTAACTGAAGAAAAAAGAAGAGACTATGTAAAACAAGTAAAACAAATAGCTGAAGAAACAAAAGTAGCTTTACGTAATGCTAGAGAAGATGCAAGAAACTCAGTTAAAAAATCAGAAATGCCAGAAGATGAAGAAAACATGTACTATGACGAAATACAAGAATTAATTACTAAATATAACAAATTAATTGACGAAAAAGCCAAAGTAAAAGAACAAGAATTAATGACTGTTTAATCAGTCATTTTTTTTATAAAACCAAAACATACATTTGTTAACCTTGACCATAGAATGGTTATTATAGTACAATAAAATAGAAAATAAGGTAGAAGATAATGAAAGAAAA
>CAKOIQ010000001.1 GCA_934086935.1 uncultured Bacilli bacterium | reverse complement strand
CTAACGATATTAAAGCATATTGCTCACAATCAATTGCTAAATACTCAATGCCATATCGTTATGAATATATCAAATCAATACCTAAAACCTTAATTGGTAAAATAAATTATAAAAAATTAGAAGAAGAATGCACTAGAAAGTATGGTAAAAAATAATGAAAGAAGAACATGTACATGGATATCGATTTTTCAGAACTGTTGTTGGCTTTTTCTATAAATTGTATTATAAACCAACAATAATCAATAAAGAAGCAATTCCTAAAGAAGGCCCAATAATTATTTGTGGAAATCATATCCATTTATTTGATCAAAATACAGCCTGCATATCGACCGATAGAATGATTCACTATATGGCTAAAAAAGAACACTTAGAAGGCCCATTCGGATGGTTCTTTAAACTATCAGGTTGTATAAGCGTCAATCGTGAAATACATGATCAAAACGCTAAAAATCATGCCTTGGATTTATTAAATAACGGATATGCCCTTGGACTATTTCCAGAAGGAACTAGAAATCAAGTAAGTGGAAAAAAAGAAGTTAATAAAAAATTATATGAACTATATAAAAATGAATTAAACTATAAAGACTATCTTAAAATATTAAAAGATAATCAAGTATGCGTATCCGAAATTATGCTTCTTGATATTTTACTAGAACAAAAGAAAATTACAAAAGAAGAATATAAAGATAATGCTTTAAATGCTTCAGTATTTATTGAAAAATTATTAGAAGAAAAACGAATTACTGAAGAAGAATATGATGAATCGTTATTACTACCATTAAAATTTGGTGCAGTATCAATGGCTCAAAAAACTGGAGCAACAATCATTCCTGTAATTACCACTGGAAAATATGTTTTCAAAAATAATCATTTGAATTCAAGATTTGGGAATCCAATTAAAGTACCAGCTGATATGAATCTAGAAGAAGCTAAAGAATTATTAAGAAAAGAAATGGTCAGATTAAAAAAAGAAGGCCTAAAAGATATAAAAGAAGGAAAAATTTAAAACTTAGTCTATAAAACTAAGTTTTTTTATAGTATAATGAATATGTACTTGCTGATTTAGTTTAGTGGTAGAACAGAAGCATGGTAAGCTTCAGAGGACTGTTCAATTCAGTCATTCAGCACCAGATTTATTAATATTAGGACTATTTTATATAGTTCTTTTTTTATTAAAAGAAATAATTGAAAAATTATTATCATAGAATAAAATAGTTAACTATAAAGTATTGACAAATATTAAAAATTTGCTAGTATATATAATCGACTAGGAATGATATGCTCATAAATAGTTAACACTAAAATAGTCAAGTTTAATTACCAGAGATTAAACATTGACAATATAGGAGGGAGTTTTGGTGAAAATGAAAAAGTTGAATCGCATTATAATGACAACTGCAATTTTTATTACTACTTGTTTCTCTAATTTAGGAGTTGTACTTGCTAGCGTTGAAAATCCCCAACCAGGAGAAGTTTTTGCTAGTAAAACCGCTAAAATAGTAGAAGGAAGAAAAGCCGAAGTAACAATAAATGTTAATGGTAATTCTTTTAACGAACAAGAACAACTTGAAAGAGAAATCGTACTTGTATTAGACGCATCAAGCAGTATGCAAAAAGGCAAAAAGATAAGCTCATTAAAGAAAGCTGCTAAGAATTTAGTAACTAAACTTTTAGACGAATCTAATCAAGGTAAAATAAAAGTTGGAGTAATTTATTATGGCACAACTATTAAAAAAACATGTTCTTTATCAACAGATCCAGAATCTGTAAAAAAATGTATAGATATTGAATTATCTAATAATGAAGGAACTAATGTTCAATTAGGAATAAAAGAGGGTAAAAAGTTATTTACTGATAATAAAAATGAAAAAAATATGATTATTTTATCTGACGGAATTCCAACATACTACAATGATAATAACGATGTGTTACATGGTAGTGGTGGAAGTGATGATCACGAAGAAGGAAATCCAAATTTTAGTAATTATACTATAAAGGATAATCAAACCGTAATAGTACCTTACTACGATAAAGATAATGAAACTGTACTTTATACATGTGAACACGAAATCATCACCGATTGGTACGGTGATAAAAGAATTAAAACATGGGAAAATAGTAATTGTACAAAAAACACTGGTAAAAAACCTAGTGATGCAGCTTTAGAAGAAATTAAAAGCTTTAATGGTCAAGTATATACCATTGGACTAGAAGTAACATCACAAGCAGAAATCTTTTTAGAATCTTTAGCAACAGTTAATGGTAAAAATGGTATTTACTATAACGTAGCTAATGCTACTGATTTAGACAGCGTATTTGAACAAATTCAAGTTACTATTAATAAAATAGCTACTAATGTAAAAGTAGTAGATCATATACCATCAACATTTACATTAGATAAAAAATACTTATTAGAAAACTATGGTCCAATTGTTTCTTCTAAAACAGAAAACAATATTACTACTGAAGTTTATAAAAAATCAGTAACAACAATTACATATCATGCAAATAACACTCAAGATATAATCTGGAATATCGGAGATTTAAATGTTACTGATAAAAATAACTTAACATTTAGAGTAGATGCAAATGAAGATTATTATGGAAGTATGTACACAAATGATGGTGCTGAAGTAACTGGAAAAGCAGTTGATGGAAATACTTTCTATTCAGAAACTAATCCATTAGACATTAAATTAGAAAATCCAGTAGTTCCAATTCCAGCAGTTACCAAAGACGATGAATATACTTCAAATCGTAATGAAACATTAACTGTAACCAAAGAAGATGGAATTAGAAATAACGATTACAATTCTAAACAAACAGATGGTAAAAATGTAAAATCAGTTTTAGATAAATTAGTAATCGACTTAGAAGCTAAATATGGTTCTTTAGAATTAGATGACAATGGATCATTTATCTACAATCCAAATTCTAAGGATTTCATGGGTAAAGATGAATTCCAATATCATATTGAAACAACCATTACCTATGATGATGGAACAACAGAAACAATTGTTAAATCAAACCCATCAACAGTAACAATTAATATTGTTGGCAAACCAACTACATATGTAGTAAAATATCAAGATAGAGTTGGAAATGAAATTCATCCAGATAAAAATTCAACTGGAACATATTATGTATGGGATGAAGTTACTGAAAATGCAATTAACATTGATAATTACAAATTATTATCAACAGAACCAACATCAAAAACTATTACATTAAAAGAAAAAGCAACTGAGAATGTTATTATCTTTATATATGAATTAGAAGATACAGACGTTATAGTAAGATACCTAGAACAAGGAACTGATAAAGTATTAGTTCCAGAAACTAAAGCAACTGGAAAAGTAACAGATAGTTATACAGCTACAGCAAAAGTAATTGAAAACTATAAATTAGTATCAAATCAAACACAAACAATAACATTAACTAAAGAAGGAAATGTAATTACATTCTATTATGAATTAGAAGATGGTGCAGATGTTAAAGTTCATCATTATAAAATTATTGATGGACAAGAAACTACAGAACAATTATTTGAAGACGAAATTTTATCTGGTAAAATTGGAGAAAAATATTCAACTTCTGCAAAGAGTGAAGGATTAGGTTTCTACAAATATATTAAAACAGTAGGTGCCCCAAGTGGTACATATAACAAAGAATCAAAAACAATTATTTTCTACTATGAATTAAAAGATACTAATGTAATTATTAAATATGTAGATGAAAATAATAATGATTTAATTCCTGAAGAAAAAGGCACTGGAAAAATTAATTCTAAATATACTGCAAATGCAAAAACAGAACAAGATGATTCAATTTTTAAAAAATATAATTTAGAAAGTGAACCTGTACAATCAATTATTTTATCAGGAACAAATGAAAATATTATTGTATTTAAATATTCTTTAAAGAAAACAACAATTAAAGTACATTATTATGAAATAGATACTAATAATAAATTATCAGAAGATATTGAATTATCAGGCAAAGTAGGAGAAGAATATACTACTTTATCAAAAGAAATAGATAATTGGGAATTAATGGCTATTCCAGAAAATGCCAAAGGAATATTAGATTTAGAAAACGAGGATGTAATTTATTATTATCAAAAAGTAAATGGTAAATTAACTATTAATTACATTGATGATAATGGAAATACATTGCTTCCTAGTGAAGAATTTATTAAACAAACTGGAACTGATTATCAAACAGAAGCAAAAACAATTGAAAATTATGAATTATCTAAAGTAATTGGTAATGAAAAAGGAATCTATACAAAAGAAGATTCAGTTGTAACTTATGTATATGAATATGTTATGGGACAAGGAAATATGAAAGATCCTATCGAAGAAAAACCATATACAGGAATTGCTGAAACAAATAATACTTTAGATTATATTCTAGCAAGTTCAAGTTTATTATCAGCAGCAATATTAGTAATCTTAAAAAAGAAATTTAACTAATTTCTTTTTTTTGTGCCTATTTTTTTT
This sequence comes from uncultured Bacilli bacterium, assembly GCA_934086935.1. Lineage (GTDB taxonomy): Bacteria > Bacillota_I > Bacilli_A > RF39 > UBA660 > CAG-533. The sequence continues at coordinate 90,333 of CAKOIQ010000001.1, read as the reverse complement.
TCAAACATTTACTTTAACTTTTATTAATGTTATTATTAAATTAGGTGATAATAAATGGCAGAAACAAGAAAAACAAAAAAAGAAATTGTTCAAATGTTATTAAAAAAACAATTAGAAAGCACAGATGAAGAAGAACTAATAAATATGTTAATCGATGAACCAATCGCTGTTGATGTTGATAAACAAAGTGATGCTAATCGTACCCTTGGTGATAGAATAGCTGATAAATTAACTGAAATTGCTGGAAGTTGGACATTCATAATTGGAATTATTATCTTTTTATTACTATGGATTATTTTAAATATTTATGTATTAGAAAACGCTGACCCATACCCATTTATCTTATTAAATCTAATGTTATCGTGTGTCGCAGCACTGCAAGCACCAGTAATTATGATGAGTCAAAACAGAGAAGCAAAAAAAGATCGATTAAGAAGTTCAAATGACTATAAAACAGATTTAAAAAGTGAATTAATTTTAGAAGAACTTCATTTAGAAATTAAGCGATTAACTGCTAATCAAAATAAAATATTAAAAATGTTACAAGAAAAAGAGGATGGAAAAAATGAAAAATAAAAAAACTATATATATAGTAATCCTTTTAATTTTACTTATTGTCCTTATAGCTTTTATTTTTTATAAAAGAAATTTAAGCAACTCTAATATTAACATTACTGAAGAAAAAGAATGTAATCATGAACCAGTACTATATTATGAATATAATAACAAAAAAATATATTCGTATTGTTTAAGCAATATTGAAATAACTATAAATAATGCTAAACAAGAACTAAAAGAATATTTATTAAATAATTCTTTAGATAGTTTAATTAGTCATCTTGAAAGATTATCTTCATATGATGACGGTGGAACAACTGTTTATAAAGATGGTGGAAGTAAAAAAATAACAACCAATGGTCTAACTTTAATTCAATGTAAAACTTTAGAAGGCAATAATGATATCTATATTGGACCTAAAGATATGAACATGAAAATGAATTTTTGCCAGGATAACAATAAAACTTTTACCAGAACTTATTATGTTGATAAAGTAAGTAATTATACTAAACAACAATATGAAGGAGATACTCCTGTAACATACGGTAAATCTCTAGAAGTAACGTTACATGAAGAAAATAAAGAACCAGTAACAGTAATATTAAATAACACTGCTGAAACTCCCAAAGCCAATGAAATCTATGAATTTGAGTTTATGGTAGCAAATCAAAAAGAATTAGAAGATAACATTGAAAGTATCTTTAAAAATTGCTATATAGTTGAAATAAGAAAAACAACAAAAACTGGTCTTGCTCAAAGACAAGACGAGATAAAATAATATGGAATTATTAACTAAGCAAGATTTAAGAAACAAGTATAAATTAATAAGAAAAAATATTATAGATAAAGAAAATAAATCTTTAATAATTACTAATAAAATTATAAATCATTCTAAATTTAAATCAGCACAGATAATTGCTATCTACATGAATAATCATGATGAAGTAATGACAAAATACATAATTGAAGAATGTTTTAATCAAAATAAAAAAGTTTGTATTCCTAAGGTAATTGGTCCTCATGAAATGAACTTTTTTTATATCGACAAAAATGAAAAATTAGAATTAAGTAAATTTAATATTTTAGAACCAAATAATAATAATTTAGTAAACAAAGAAGATATTAATCTGATGATAGTTCCTGGTATTTGCTTTGATCAAGCTGGTGGTAGAATAGGGTATGGACAAGGATTTTATGATTGTTATTTACAAAAAATAAATCCCTACAAAATAGGAATATGCTTTAAAGAGCAATTATTGGACGGTTTAATAAAACTATCAGAAAATGATATTAAAATGAATGAAATAATAAATGATTAAAAAGGTGTTAAAATGAAAGATAAAGCCAAACAAAGAAGATATATTAAGAAGAGTTTTAAATATTTTTCCAATGTAAAAAAATATTTAATTTTAATGTTATTTTTTTACATACTAATAAGTGCACTTGGTTTTGTTTCTCCAATTATCGAAGCAAATTTAATAACTTCAATAACTAATATTAATATAAAAAGTGTCATCACATTATCCATCATATTCCTAATTACTGTAGTAACAGAAGATTTTTTATGGCATTTCGGATCCGTATTTTGGCGTAAAAAAGTCAGAATAATTATTATGACAAATATTAGAACATCACTTTTTGATAGCATCATGAAACTTCAAACATCAAACTTTGATACATATTCAACAGGTTTTTTTCAAGAAAGATTAAAAACAGATCCTGCTATTATTGCTAGAGTTGTAAATGCTGGACAAAGATACTTATTACAATGCATCACTAATATTGGTGTCATAATTTATGTAATATGCATTAACTGGTTTTTAGGATTAATCTATATTACCGGCGTTATAATCGTTGCAATAATCGAACAACACGCTCAAGAAAAAATAAAACAACAAAATAAGATTCTTAGACAAGCCGATGAAAAAGTAAATAGTCTTTTAAGCGAAGATATCAGAGGTATAAGAGATATTAAATTACTAAATTTAACAAAAAATATTAAAAGGATTACCATGTCAGCTCTTAGTGAAAATAATGAAATAGATATTGAAAAACATAATTATGAAAGTTTAGTTTCAAGAATAACTAATACTGTTTTAGTATTAACCGTATTCATTGTTGTAGTAGTTGGAATAAAATTTGTTGACATGGGCTTGTTAACCTCAGCTAATTTAATAGTATTATTCTTATATAATAGTAAAATATTTTCTCTTATGAATAACTATGCTGATTTAAAAAATTTAATTAAAGAATATGAATTAGCAGTTGAAAGAATAATGGATATCGAAGATGATACTAAATATTTAAAAGAACAATTTGGAACTACCCATCTAGATAACGTTAAAGGGACAATTGAATTTAAAAATGTTTCATTTGCTTATGATAAAAACAAAGTCTTAGATAATTTATCATTTAAAATTAAAAGTAAAGATACTGTAGCGATTATCGGTTCATCAGGAAGTGGAAAAACAACTATTTTAAATTTAATTACTAAAAGTTATTTAGTTGGTTCAGGGCAAATAACCATTGATGGAGTAAATATAAATGACTTAGATGAAGATACTATAAGAAATAATATATCTATAATTACTCAAAGCCCATATATCTTTAATATGAGTATTATGGATAACTTAAAGTTAGTTAAACCAGATGCTACTAAAAAAGAAATAATTGAAGCCTGTAAAGAAGCATCGTTTTATGACTACGTAATGACTCTTCCTAAAAAGTTTGATACTTTAATTGGTGAAGGAGGATTAAATTTATCAGGTGGACAAAGACAAAGATTAGCTATAGCGAGAGCCTTACTAAAAGAATGTAAAATCCTTTTATTTGATGAAGCTACAAGTGCTTTAGATAATATAACTCAAAAGGAAATTCAAGAATCAATAGATAAAATTTCAAAAGATTATACAATAATAATTGTCGCTCATCGTTTATCAACAATTAAAAATTGTAGTAAAATTTATATCTTAAATCATGGTGAAATAGTTGATTCAGGTTCCCATACAGCCTTATTAAAACGCAATAAAGATTATAGAAAATTATATAGTTATGAGAGTGTAAAATGAGTGAAATAATTGGAATAACAACAGACAAACAACCATTAATAAAAAAAATAACTGAAGATAATATAATTAATCTAACTGGAGAATCAGGAAGTGGAAAATCAACATTTGCTAAAAATTACAATAAAGATTTTATTATTGTCGATACTGACGTTATCTTTGGTAATCAACAACCAACTAAAATATATGAAATCGAACTAAAAAATTATTTTCAATCAAAATATCAAGATAATTTTAAAACATCACTATATACAAACTTTGATGAAATATATGATGCTATTTTAAAATATTTTAGTCAAGAAAAAAGAACCATCGTAATAGATTCAGCTCAATTTCGTAATATGAAAAATATTCGTAAATTAAAAGGTACAATTATTATCATGAGAACATCCATTAAAACATGTTTAAGTAGATGTATAATTAGATATCATAATAATCATCCTGAAGCAACCAAACAAGAAGTTATTGATTATGCCAACCATAAAAAAGAAATGTTAAAATCAAGTATATATTTAAATGAATTTATTGAAAAAATAGTAGCATTATAAAAGGAATTAGCATTCATCTAATTCCTTTTTAAGTTTTTTATATTCTTGACAAATCTTATTACCTTCAGCTTCTTCTAACTTGTACCATGATTTATTATAAGCAATGGTAAACAAACTTTTCTGAGCACCAGTAACACTATCAAATACATCACGATAACTATCATATATTTCACTACAACTAGCTTCATTTAATGCAGTTGCCATATTAGCTACTAAATTCTTTTCAGTTTCTAATATATCTTCAACTATCTTTTTATCATTCATTAGAGTCACACTCCTTTAAAACATTAACCATTAATTGACAATTCTTTAAATGCATCTTACTTAATTTTTTAAATTCTTTACAAACATCTTCATCTTTTAAAGATTCTAAATAAAAATTAATCTTATTATAAGCATTCATATTCCAATTAAAAATATCTGTAATATAAGCCATATCTTTTGTAGATATCATACAAGGAATCTTTTTCATATCATTACCTCCAATATTATTATGGCTTAATACATAAATAATATACTAAGATAAAAAAATATGATAAAATATAAATGTATTGCTGAAATAGCTCAACAGGTAGAGCAACTGAATCGTAATCAGTAGGTTGGGGGTTCGATTCCTCTTTTCAGCACCATATTGATTGATACTCAAACTTTTTGAGTTTGTATACTAAAATGCACTATGACTGTGAAAAAAGTCTAAAAAACGCAAAAACTAACAGAAATGCTAGTTTTTTTAATTTATTTAATTGAATAAGTTACTTATAAAATATCGTTCGATTAATTTAAAATCAATAATTTTTATGCTATACTCATAAATGAAAGGAGCAACTATGAATAAAATAAAAATAAAAGGTATTTACAGACATTTTAAAGGAGATTTATACTTAGTTGAAGATATCATCTATCATAGTGAAACAAATGAAAAAATGGTCGCATATCGTGCTTTATACGGTGATAATACATTATGGTGTCGACCATATGATAACTTTATGGAAGAAGTAAACAAAAACGGACAAAAATATAGATTTGAATTACAAAATATAAAAAGTATAAAAGACAAATAAGGAGTACCTATTAGCAAATATGAACCATTATGGATCTATTTAAAAAAGCAAAATCAAGATAATTACGAATTAACATTTGCTGAAATTGAAAAAATCTTAAATTTTCCAATCGATCACTCATTTCTTAGATATAAAAAAGAATTAAAAAAATATGGCTATGAAATAACAAAAATAAAATTAAAAGAAAAAATTGTATTAATAAAAAGTATTTAAAATGAAATATATTGGATTATTACGAGGAATTAATGTGAGTGGAAAAAACAAGATTCCAATGAATGCACTAAAACAAGAACTAGAAAATTTAGGAATTGAAAATGATATAACACACCTTAACAGTGGTAACATAATATTTAATTCAGATAATCAAGAACCTGATAACTTAATTCATGAAATGATTAGAACCAAATTTAATTTAGATATTCCAGTCTGTATCATTAAATACCAAAAATTAAAATATTATAAAAAAACAAATTGGTGGAGTAAGACTGCAAGCACAAATATAAAAGACTACATAACAATAATAACTGCTAACACCATAAATAAACTTTTAGACTTAGGAAAATAATAAATGTTAACAAATTCAGGCTTTACTCCAAATATTAAAAATTAAATAAGGTAAGTATTATAAATATTATAGGACTAATAGTAAGTGATATTTTCACTTCATTATTTTTTATCTTTTTATTAGCATTCTTATTAATTTTAATTATCATTAGTCTTTCTACTTTAATTATTTCAATATCGTTAATTGTTAAAATAAATTTTGCTAATATAATCCCATCAATGCAATATTGGTGTAGTTTTATTCTTGCTCTAAGTTTAATTTCATTAAGTCTACTATCTATAATTAGAAGTATTTATTTTTACTTATTAATAAAATATTTATTTAATTTATATAAAAACTTCCATAATAAAATGCTTAATAAATTTGAAAGTATTAAAGAAGTAACATTATACCAAGAATTATCTTTAAGTACTAAAATTCTTCTTAAAAAATTAACAATTATTTTCTTAATAGTATTTATAATTTTATTTATCATAACCATTATCAGCTGTATGATTTCTTCTCATAGTTTATCATTCTGGCACACATGGAAATGGTTTATCTAAAAGAACTTTACTAAGTTCTTTTTATTTTCTTTAATTAAATCATATGATATACTATTAACGTAGAGTAGGAAAATATATGAAAAAGAAAATAACATTAATAATATCTGTAGTATTATTATCAATCATTATAGTAGCATCTTCAACTTATACTATTTTAAAAAATAGAAGCAATAAAGACCAAGAATCAAACGCTGTTGCTTCTATAATTTATTTAGATATTAATCCTAGTATTAAAATTGAACTAGATAAAAATAATAAAGTTATTAAAGTAACACCATTAAATGAAGATGCTAAAAAAATAACAAATGATAACTATGAAGGTAAAGAGTTAACTGAAACTATCAAATTAATTAAAAAAAATCTTGAAAAAGAAAATTTCTTAAAAGCCAATACCACAATTCTTTTAAATACTTCAGGTCAAATTAAGGAAGATACGGTAAAAACAATCTTAGTTGCTAACTTAAATTCAACTAAAGTAATAATTCCTAAAATAAATGAAAGTTCTAAAGAAATTGCTAAAAAATATAATATAACTGAAAGTAAAGCAGCATATATTGAAGAAACTATTAAAGAAAACAAAAATTTAAGTATTGAAGATTTAAAAGATAAAAGTGTTAATGAAATAACTAAAATAGACAAAGAAGAAAAAACAACTACAACTACTACGACAAAAGCAACAACAGTCAAAAATAATAAATCTACAACTACAAAAAAACAAGTTTCTGTCCCAGCTAATGCAACTGATACAAGTGGAGTATGGTGTACATATAATAAAAATAAATCTGATACATCAAGATTCAATTATCCACAAGATATTGGCATGGATAAAGCAAGAAACTACGCTTTAAAATATTTAAACAAAACTATGACAGATTTTACTAATACACTAGTTTCAAGAATAGACGATAAAAGAAGTTCATACTGTCTTTCATATAAAGTAACATTAATTACCAAAGACACTAAATATTTTGTTTATGTTGATTCAGTAACAGGAAAAACAATTTCAAATTATACTGAAAAAATCCCAGCTCCTAAAATTAGTGAAACCCAAGCTGAAGAAATCGGTCTAAAATATTTTAGTTTAAATCGTAGTGAGTGCAGAATAGTTGAAGCATATTATGATTATAATAATGGAAAGATGAGATATACATTTAATGCTCAATGTAATGGTAAATATTATTCATTAAATATAGATCCAACAACTGGTGCAACCTCAAATCCAACTACCTGGTAAAATAAGCAATTAAACTTGCTTATTTTTTTACATAAATGCAACTAAAATTTGCTTTACTTATTATCTTAATATGATAAAATACTATCGAAGTTGAGGTAGCATATGAAAAATAAAAAAGAAAGAATAAAAAAAACTCTAATATTTACATTAGTATTTTTATTAATACTAATTCCACTTGCCTTATATTTAATCACATCCTTTGATAATAAAAATATAAGATATCGCTTAAATATAATTTCATCTTATGGAGATAAAGAAGCATATCATCCCAAAGTAATCGCTTTTAAAGAAAAGTGGAATGGATATAAATATTGGATGAGTTTTACTCCTTATCCTAAAGGAAAATCCGCTAAAGAAAATCCGCATATCGTTGCAAGTAATGATTTAATAAATTGGGAAGTGCCAAAAGGTTTAAAGAACCCTTTAGATGAAGTAGATAATATTCCTAAAAAAAGATACAATTCAGATTCTCATATCGTATATAATCCTGACACTAAGATACTATCTTGTTATTGGCGCCAAGTAGATCATAATAAAGTAATTATTTATAAAAGAGATACTAAAGATGGCGTTCATTGGCGTAAAAAAGAGATTGTTATAATCTCAACCGATCGTCATAAAAAAGATTATATTAGTCCAGCTATTATTTATGATGAAGGAATTTATAAAATTTGGTATGTCGATGTTAATTATAAAGTAAAATATGCTACCAGTGAAGATGGTCTAAATTGGGTAGATCAAAAAGAAGTAAATATTACTTACAAAGAAAATCTAAACACATGGCATCTAGATATTATTAAAACTGATAAAGGTTATGAAATGTTAGTCGTAGCTTTTGATAAGTGGAAAAATTTAAATAAGATGAAATTGTATTACACATATTCTCTAAATGAAACGGATTTTGTTGAAGCTAAAGTTGTTCTAAAACCTGAAACTAGAATGAATAAATGGGATAATTCTGGAATTTACCGTAGTAGTTTTATTTATGAAAATGGTAAATATTATGTTTTTTTCGGAGCCCAAAGTAAAAGAAAGCATCGTGGCACTGGTTTACTTGAAGGAAAAGATTTATTTAATTTAAATAGTATTAACCCTAAAAAATATAAGAAATACAACAAACAACATAACAATAGAACTACTAAGCATCAAATTAAAACATGCCCATCAATTAAATTTACTAACTAAATTTATTATGATATAATTACAATAGAAAAGGAGAGTTTATATGAAACATTTAAAAAGATTATTATTAATGGCTTTATTATTGCCAATTATAGTATTTGCTCAAAATTATGACATTAAAGAGGTAAATACACATATTACTATGCCTGATGATTGGTATGTTTTTACTAAAGAAAATCTTAAAGACAATGCCAAATTAAAAGAAATTAATATTACCGAAGAATACATGAAAAATTTCTTTACAACTAATGGAGCTTATATAGATGCAATGCCCAAAAATTTTACTTTAGAATTTGTGTTAAGAACTAAAGAAGTTGATAAAATGAATAACTTATCAAATTATACAGATGAAGAAGTAAAAGAAGTAGCTACTGAATTTGGTAAAATAGTTAATTCGAACAATAACGACATCTATAAAACAAAATATAAATATGTTGAATCATATTATTATGATAGTACAAATAAAATGTATTTAGCATCATACTATACAGTTGTTAATCGTTTAGGCTACACATTTTCTGTTCAAAAGTCAGAAGATTTCACAAATGAAGAAAAACTTCAAATTAAAGAAATAATTAATTCAATTAGTTATGACATCTTACCAGAATACCAAGATGAAGAAAAAATATCAAAGGGAAGCCAAAGAATATTAACTTACACAATAATAGGTGCCATAGCTGGTGGTTTTACTGCATTTATCCTAAATAAGAAGAAAAAGAATCAAGCTAACTAGCTTGTTTTTTTCGTAACAAAAATTATTGATTTAAGTTTACGTAGTTGTTTTTGTTAATTAATTATGATATCATTCAATCGGTGAAACTATGAAAAAATATCTTATTATAATTTTATTTATTTGTGTATTTGTTTTAACAGGATGTTCTAATACTAAATTTAATATAACTAACACTGTCGAGTATAACTATATGAAACAAAATAGTGAACATATTACTGACTTTATTATAAAGTATGATGGATTTTCAGCCGAAGGACCTCAATGTTACAAAATAGATAATGATAAATTATTTGACACTTTAAATAAAGTAAAAACTATCAAAAAAACTAATGAACAAGTAACTAGCGGAGATATGTATTACATCATTAAATTTGATGATAACACAACTAAAACCTTTAAGTTTGAATCAGACGTTTTAGTATACAATGAAGACAGATATAAAGTAGAATTACCTACATTAGTGCTAACAAGTGATATTGAAGTACCTTGTGAATAAAAGCCTAGCCATCTATTAAATTTTCACATAAACTACACTAGAAAGGAAAGTGTATAAAATGTTTAAAACTAATAGATGCTGTGATATGCCAAAAGATGATATGAAAATGGAGTGTCCACCAATTTATGAATGCCCATGTGAAAAGGTATGTCACCGAGAAATAAATCATCAAATTGAACACATTCAACCTGTTCATACAAGAATTATTAACCATCACATTTATCATCATTATTACACACCATGCTTTACTAGTTGTGAAGAAAATGAAGTTTGTCATGTTTATGACCAAAATCCTTGTGATAAATAATTTTTTGTAAAATAAATGTATAAAGTTTGACAAAACTATGTTTAAAATTAAACTCCTATAGTATATTAGAATTGTAGGAGAGTGATAACAATGATTTATCCATCAATAGATAAAATATTAAACTATGTTGATTCAAAGTATAAATTAGTTCATATCATTGCTAAAAGAGCTGAACAAATGAAAGAAACTAATCACTATCAACTTCCAGAAAGAGAATATAAAAATAAAAAGGAACTTGGTAGAGCACTTGAAGAATTAGAAAAAGGGTTAATTAAATACAATAATTAAGTCTTTTTTTATATATGTGGAGGAATAATGGAAAAAGTAATATTTTATGAACCAATCCCAGAAAGGTATGAAAGATATATTAATAACTTAATACCTCAAAATGAAGTTAATACTCATATAAATAATATTATTGCTACTAAATGTACAGAATTAGCTAAAGATTTTGACGCATTAGGTTTTAATGAAACTCTATTATATATGCTATTTTATAAAGTAGTAGCAAGTTATTATTATATCCCTAAAATTTCTTATGATGATGCATATCGAGCAATAGAAGAAGCAACATGTAATGAAAAATTTGCCAAAAGATTAAAAAATTACTCCCCACAAAGTGATTTCTTTCTTGTATTTAAAAGATTATTTGATGACATTGATGAACTAGAAATACTTTTATATAAGGGTAAAAAGTATCTAGCTCTAAAAAAATATCGGGACATTCTTCTTAAAATTAGTGAAGATGTTGTTGATAAATCAATGAGTAAGGATGATATAGATAAAGAATTAAAAGCACGTCTTCCATTTCCTTATAACAATGTTAAAAATTATCAAAGAAGAATGGCCAATAAAATATTTAAAGTTTACAATTATCCTAAAGAACATCCTCTTTCAGTAGTAAAGTCTCCAGGATATTCATTAGGATGTGATATGATACAAGATTTTTTAATAGATTTTATGTTAAGATATCAAAAAAGAACAGGTTATTATTATCATCCTATTGATGATAATTTAGAATACTTTGTATTTAATAATATCTCAGTTATTACTTATCGTTATGATGATTCATTTGAACCATACTTTCAAGTAGGAAATAAAAAATTAACATTTAAAGACTACGGATTTTGGGCATTAGCATTATCTCCTGATTTTAAACCTGAAAAATTAAGACATACCATAAGTTATAGTTTTAAAGCCCCAAAAAGCGGAGAAATCTTATTTGCCCCTTATGAATATATGGAAGAAGCAATAATAAAATATGCTAATGGTGATAGTTATGATGGCATGACAGATAGTATCTTTGCTAGAGAATTTTTATCTAAAATTGGTATGAGTGAAGATACTCCCATAACTGACAATTTAATAACTAATGGAAAAATATATTTTAAAAAGCCAATTAATATTGAAGATATTAAAGTAAAAGATATCTCAGCTTATCCAACACTAGAAAAACTAAAATCTTTTTCTTCTCTTGAAGAAAGAAATAAATACATAAAATCATTAATTGCTAAATATAAAGGCGACCAAACTAAAAACAAAAATAAAGAGCAAAAATTAAGACAAGAAATAGCTCAGAAAAAATTTAGCCGTAAAAAAGCAAGTGAAAGTTATCATGATTAATCTAGTACAAAAGTACTAGATTTTCTTTATAAAAAAATTAAAATATATTATAATATTTAAGAGGTGTTCAAAATGAAAAAAGTAATCTTAGTAGATGGAAATAATCTTATGTTTAGAAGTTATTTTGCCACTGCATATACAGGCAATTTAATGAAAAATTCTAAAGGTGAAGCCACAAATGCTTTATATGGCTTTGTTAACATGATTAATAAAATAATTGAAGAAGAAAAACCAAATTATATTGCTGTTGCTTTTGACATTGGCAAAAACTTTAGACATGTAAAATATAAAGATTACAAAGCTGGACGTCAAGAAACCCCAACTGAACTTTTAGAACAAATGCCAAAAGCAAGAGTTTTACTAGATGCTATGGGAATTAAACACTATGAAGTAGAAAACTATGAAGCAGATGATATTATTGGAACAATTTCTCGTATGGCATTAGATGACCCAGAATTTGCTGCAACCATTGTTTCATCAGATAAAGATTTACTCCAACTAATTAATAATGAAGTAGATGTCAAATTATTAAAAACTAAAGATTATATAAGATATAATGAAAAAACATTTAAAGAAGATTATGGTATTAATCCAATTAGAATGATTGATTTAAAAGCTTTAATGGGTGATCCTTCTGATAATGTTCCTGGAGTAAAAGGAATAGGAGAAAAAACTGCATTAAAATTATTACAGCAGTATGACAGTCTTGAAGAAATATATAATCATATTGATGAAATAAAAGGTTCACTTCATGATAAATTAGTAAATGATAAAGAAAATGCTTTTTTCAGTAAAGATATTTGTACAATTTATTTAAAAGTACCTCTAAGAGATAAATTAGAAGATATGGTTTATAACGGACCAACTAAAGAACTAGAAAAAATATATGAAGACTTAGAATTTTATTCATTTTTAAAAAAACTACCAGAAAAAAAAGAAATAACTACTAAAGTAAATTACAAAGAATTAACAAACGTAGAAGAAATTAATAAAGATAATATAGTATCTTATTATATCGAAATAGATAATGAAAATTATCATATTGCTAATATTTTAGGAATGGGTCTATATGATCAAAACAACTTATTTTACATTAATAAAAATCAAATAAAAGAAGTATTTGATTATCTAAAATGTACTAAAAAATACACATACGATTTAAAGAAAAATATTATAATATTAAATGATTTTGAAACGAACACCATCTTTGATAACTTAATTGCTACATATTTATTAAATTATCAAATTAAAGACGATTTAGCGGTTTTAATGAATAAAGAGGGAATAGAAGTCCCATTTTATAATGACATCTTAAAGGATGAAACAAAACTAAAAAATGCTGTTTGCCAAAAAGCTAAATATATCTTTGATACCAGAGATGATCTAATTAAAAAATTAAAAATGGAAGATATGTATGATTTATTTAATAACATAGAAATGCCTTTAATTACTGTTTTAGCTCGTATGGAACAAAATGGCATTATTTGTGATAAAGAAATTCTAAATAAACAAAAAGAAGAATTAGATAAAAATTTAACTGAAATTGCTGATATTATTTATAATTTATCAGGTGAAGAATTTAATATAAGTAGCCCTAAACAATTAGGTGTAGTATTATTCGAACATATGAAATTACCATATCCAAAAAAGAAAATTCCTAATAAATCTTATAGTACAGATGCAGTTATCTTAGAAAAACTAATCGATGTTCATCCTGTAATTGAATATATTTTAAAATATCGTAATCTTTCAAAACTATGTAGTACCTATCTTGAAGGATTAACTAATTACATTAGGCCTGATCATAAAATTCATACAATCTATAAACAAGCCTTAACTAGAACCGGTAGATTATCAAGTATAGATCCAAACTTACAAAATATTCCAACTAAAACTGATTTAGGTAAAAGGGTAAGAAAAGCCTTCTTACCTGAAAATGATTTATTTTTAAGTGTAGATTATTCTCAAATTGAATTAAGAATTCTTGCTCATATTTCAGGTTCTAAAGAATTAATTGAAGCGTTTAAAGAAGATAAAGATATTCATACAGAGGTAGCAAGTGATATCTTTGAAATTGAACCAGAGAAAGTTACTAAAGAAATGCGTAAAGCTGCTAAAGCGGTTGTCTTTGGAATCGTTTATGGTATAAGTGGTTTTGGTTTAGGCGAAAATCTTCAAATCAAACCTAAAGATGCTAAAAAGTTCATTGATAAATTTTATGAGTTATACCCAGGTGTTAAAAAATATATGGATGACATCGTAAGTGAAGCTCATCTTTATGGTTCTGTACGAACTCTATATAACCGTAAAAGAGTTATTGATGAACTATCTAATAAAAATTATATCATTAGACAATCTGGTGAGAGAATCGCTATGAATACACCAATTCAAGGAACCAGTGCTGATATAATTAAAATGGCTATGATTAAAATAGATGATGAGATGCAAAATGCTCACTTTAAATCAAAAATGTTATTACAAGTTCATGATGAATTAATATTTGATGTAGTAAAAGAAGAAAAAGAATCTTTAACTAAATTAGTAAAAGAAATAATGGAAAATATTGTTACCTTAGATGTCCCATTAAAAGTTGGAATTGATTTTGGAACTGATTGGTACGAAGCAAAGTAGGTTAGCATGCCAGAATTACCAGAAGTAAGAACTGTTGCCAAAGTTCTAAAAAAGAATTTATTACATCAAAAAGTTACTAACATCAAAATAATTTATTCCAAAATAATTGAACCATCAAGTTTAGATTTAACTAATCTAATTGGTCATGAACTAAAAGATATCAGCACTAAAGGCAAATATCTAATCTTTGATTTTAATAATTTATATTTAATAAGTCATCTAAGAATGGAAGGTAAATATTTTATTAAAAATATTAATGATCCTATTATTAAACATGAACACATCATAATTGAATTTGGTTCAATTTCTTTAAGATATCATGATACTAGAAAGTTCGGTAGAATGTATCTAACTACAAATCCTGACTCCTATGAAAGTCTTCATAAATTAGGCCTTGAGCCATTTTCTAAAGAAATGACATCTACTTATTTAAAAAATAAATTAAGTACCAAAAACATTCCTATTAAAGAAGCTTTACTTGATCAAACAATTATCTCTGGTTTAGGCAATATTTATGCCAACGAAGTACTATATGCATCAAAAATAAATCCCTTAAAGCCAGCAAAAAAATTAAATGAACAAGAATTTCAAAGTATAATTGACAACTCAATATCAATATTAAATAAAGCTATCACTTATGGTGGAACAACTATTAAAAGTTATACATCATCACTAGGTGTAACTGGTTCATATCAAGAATTTTTAAATGTACATAAAAAAGAAAATGAACCCTGCACCCAATGTAATACCCCAATCAAAAATATTAAAGTAGGTGGACGAAGTACTTATTATTGTCCGAATTGTCAAAAATAACTAGACTATTTCCCAAAAGAAATAGTTTTTTTTCTTATTATTTTATGGTAATATATATTATAGGGATGATTCAAGTGAGTGATAAAACATATATAATTCTTGGTATCGTTTATGGAGTTGTGGCAATTATATTAATTGTCGTTGTTTTAGTGCTTATAAATAAACATAACAAAAAGAAATATGAAGAATTATTATCCAAACTTGAACGTAATAAAAATCTAATCATTTCTGGTAATATCTTAACTGAGTTAAATAAAGTATCTTCTTTAATTAATAATAAAGAACTAGAAAAAAAATATGCATCATGGCAAAAAAGATACAAACAAATCAAAGATATTGATATTCCCACTTTAACTAATGAATTAAATGATTTAGATGAACTTATCAAAACTAAAAAAAGAAAAGATATCAATGAAGCGAGTGCTAAATTAGAATTAGAAATCTACTATGTTAAAGCTAAAAGTGAATTCTTACTTAAAGAAATTAGAGAAATATCTTTATCAGAAACTAAAAATAGAGAAATTGTAACTAAACTAAAAAAAGATTACCGTGATATCTATTTAAAATATAATAATCATAAAGATGATTATGAATCAATCTCTAAAACTATTGAACTACAATTTGAAAACATCGATAAATTATTTAATGCTTTTGAAATAGCTATGGAAAACAATGACTATACTGAAGCACCAAAAATTGTTAAAGCTCTAGGTGATAACATCGGTAATATTGAAATAGTTGTTAATGAAGCACCTACAATAATCTTAATGGGTAAAAAATTAATCCCATCAAAAATTGAAGATATTCGTAATATTTATAATAAAATGACTAAAGAAGGCTATGTCTTAGATTACTTAAATATTGATTATAATATTTCTGAATCAGAAAAGAAAATAGCTGATGTCTTTGATCGTTTAAAAGTATTAAATCTAGCTGATTCAATCTTTGAATTAAAAACAATTTTATCTTACTTCGAATCACTTTATAATGATTTTGACAATGAAAGAGTATGTAAAAAAGAGTATGAAGAAAACTCACGTAAAATTGCTATTAAATGTAAAAAACTATTAGAAATAATTAAAACATTATCATCAAAAATCGAAGACATAAAATATAGTTATGATTTAACTGATGATGACGTTAAAATAATAGATGAATTAAATCTAAGCGTTAAAGCTATTCAAAATGATTATGAAATAATAGTTGAAAACTATCGCAGTAAATCATTTGCTTTCTCTAAATTAAATAAAGAACTTGAAAATTTATCTTCTAAACTCGCTGTCGATGAAGAAAAATTAGAACTAACTATTAAAAATTTAAGCAGTTTAAAAGAAGATGAATTAAGAGCACGTGATCAATTAACCGAAATTAAAATGATCCTAAAAGATAGTAAAGATCGCATCAATAGTTATAAACTACCAGTAGTTCCTAAAACATACTATATTGAATTATCAGAAGCCAATGACGCTCTAGATATTATGATTGACGAATTAAGTAAAAAACCAATTTCAATTAAAACATTAAATTTAAGAGTAGATACTGCTAGAGATTTAGTTTTAAAACTATATAAAAACACTGTTGAAATTATTAAAAATGCTTCCTTAGCCGAAGAAACAATCGTTTATGGTAATCGTTTTAGAACTACTATCAAAATAGATAATGGATTAACCAAAGCTGAAAATTGCTTCTTTGAAGGCAAATACAAAGAGTCTCTAGAACATGCTATTAATGCCATCTCTGAAGCTGATCCAACAATTCATAAAAAAATCTTAGAGATTTCCAAAGAAAAGAAAAAAGAACTTGAATAAAGTTCTTTTTATCATAAAAAAAATAACTTAATAGTTATTTTAAGCATTTTTCTTTAATGTTCTAGCAGCTCTTGCAGTTAATCTAACTTTTACTCCATTAATTTTATAAGTTTGTAAATTAGGATTTTGTCTACTATTTGTTTTATTATTTGCATGAGAACTTAACTTTACAAATAAAGGTTTAGCTTTTAATACATTTTTAGCCATAGGTCTTCCTCCTTAATCAAAATTCTTTATGATTTTACCATATATTCTTGATAAATGTCAATGATTTTAACTATTTATGTTATAATTGTCATAGGGAGGCTTATATGAAATCATGTCTAAGTATTAAAACTGATTATACAATCTTATCAAGTCTTATTAAAATACCAGACTTAATTTCATATGCCAAAAATAATTCAATTGAAGCACTAGGTATCATTGACGACAACTTATCATCATCAATGGAATTCATTTTAGAATGCCAAAAAAACAATATAAAACCCTTAGTGGCTCTCGAAGTAAACTATCAAGACAGTAAAATATATCTATATGCCAAAGATGAACAAGGATTACATAACTTATTTAAAATAAATACTATAATTTTAGATAATCCTATAACTATAAATGACTTAAAAAAATACATCAATAATCTAATAATTGTTTTACCATATGTTTCAATTAAACTATATGACGAATTAAAAACTATAACAAAGAACATCTTTATTGGTTATCAAACTAAACAAGAAAAACAATCAGCCATGATCATAACAAACAAAATAATTTACTTTAACCAAGCTTTATCTTTAACCAAAGAAGATACTAAATATCTAAACTATCTAAACATGATTAAAGATAATTTAACCTATGACACTTACCAAGATATTGATTATTCTAATAATTATCTTCATATTACTGAAGATGCTGATGAATTAATAAATGAGGTAAACATCAAAATATCTCCAAGTAAAAACCTAATCCCACATTATGATGAAAATATCAAAGATAGTTTTTCTTATTTAAAAACTTTATCTATTAAAGGACTAACTAAAAGATTAAATGGTAATGTTCCTAAAGAATATCAAGAAAGACTTCTTTATGAATTAGATGTTATAAATAAAATGAATTTTGTTGATTACTTTTTAATTGTTTATGATTACGTTAAATATTCAATTAAAAATAATATTTATATTGGTCCTGGTAGAGGTTCAGCAGCTGGCTCTTTAGTTACTTATTCACTAGGAATAACTGCGATTGACCCTTTAAAATATAATTTATTATTTGAAAGATTTCTAAACCCAGAAAGAGTAACAATGCCTGATATTGACATTGACTTTGATGCATCTAAAAGACACTTAGTTATCGACTATGTTAAAGAAAGATATGGTTCTAAAAGAGTAATGCCAATCATGACTTATGGAACTCTTGCCTCTAAACAAGTACTATTAAACGTATCCAAAATATTAAATATTGATATTTCTAAAATAAATAAATTAATTGATCCTAAAAAAACATTAAAAGAAAATCTAACTGAAGAAATAATTAAGATTTTGAATACTGACAAAAAAATAAAACAAGTATATTATGAATCTCTAAAATTAGAAGGATTAAAAAAACATATCAGTACTCATGCTGCTGGTGTTGTTATTTCTAAAGAAGATTTAGATGATATTATTCCTATTAATAAAAGTGGAGAAGTATACCTTACTGGTTACACCATGAATTATTTAGAATCATTAGGTTTACTTAAAATGGATTTCCTAGCCATTAAAGATTTAACAACTATGGCTAGCATCATTGATAAATTACCAAACAAAATAAATATTAATAACATAGATTTAAATAATGAAGAAGTCTTAAATAGATTTAAAACTGCTAATACAACTGGTATCTTTCAATTTGAAAGTAGCGGTATGAAAAACTTTCTAAGAAAATTAAAACCTAATTCATTTAATGATTTAGTGGTAGCCTTAGCATTATTTAGACCAGGACCTATGCAAAATATTGATTCCTTCATTAAAAGAAAAGAAGGTAAAGAAAAAGTAGAGTACATCGTCCCAGCTTTAGAACCAATTCTAAAAGAAACATATGGAATCATTGTTTATCAAGAACAAATCATGCAAATCTTTAGAACCATTGCATCCTATAAAATGTCAGAAGCCGATTTAATCAGAAGAGCAATCTCTAAAAAGAAAGAAAAAATAATTTTAGAAGAAAAAGAAAAATTTATTTTAAGAGCTTCTAAAAATGGTTATTCAAAAGAAATCAGCACTAAAATATATGATTTAATCTTAAAGTTTGCTAATTATGGTTTTAACAAATCTCACTCAGTTGCGTATGCTTTAGTTGGCTATCAAATGATGTATCTAAAAGTAATATATCCTAAAATATTTTATTCAAGTTTATTAAATATTAATATAGGTTCTGTCACTAAAACTAAAGAATATATTGATGAAGCAAAGTCTTTAAATATTAAAATAGTTAAACCAGACATCAATATAAGTTCATACAATTACTACATTAATAATGATATAATCATGCCTCTTAGAGTAATTAAAAATATTGGAGATGTTGTATCAAAAGAAATATTTGAAGAAAGAAAAAAAGCACCATATCAAGATTTTTTTGATTTTGTTGCAAGAATCTATAACAAAAATATTAATGCTAAAACAATTGAAACATTAATATATGCTGGTGCTTTAGATTCATTTAATCAAACTAGAAATACCCTTATAAATAATATTAAGCCCGCATTAATATACGCTGAATTAGTAAGTGGTTTAGAAAGTAATCTTGTTACCAAACCAAATCTTGAAATATACGAAGAATTTCCATCAAATGAATTGATGAATAAAGAACTAGATCTTTTTGGTTTCTATGTATCTAATCATCCCGCAAGTAAGTATAATGAAATAAAAATAATAAATATTAAAGATTATTTCGATAAAAATATTACTACAGTCGGTTTATTAGAAAACATTAAAACCATCAAAACTAAAAATAATGATACTATGGCTTTCTTAGAAATATCTGATGAAACCGGTTCTTTAAGTTATACAATATTTCCTAATAAAATAGCCTATGCTAATTTAATTAAAGTAGGTGACCTTTTAAAAATTATAGGTCATGTTGAGAAAAGATATGATAAATATCAAATAATTGTTAATAAAATAGAAAAATTAAAATAAATATTGAAACTTGACTCGATATACTTCAATATTATGTAATCATTTATAGTATCAAAATAACTGCATTAAATAGTATGATGACGAAATATGAATTAACTTATAAAGTATGTGCTACAAGTGCATGTACGAGTTATATAGATACTCCCAGTGGATTAAAAGTTAGATATGAAGAAATATCATCGCCAGTAAATGGTAATATTGTTAGTACTGAAACTAGAATAATTGGTTTAGCAACTGAGAATAACTTATCAACTACATACTATATACAATTATTTATAAGAGCAGGATATGACACTAATCCATTACCATTAACTAATCAAATATTTGAATCAACTAGTGACCTAGATGTTAAGGTGATTTCAGTAATAGATGGAGTAACAACTAATACATTTCCAACAACCTCAAAATATGATGTAACAACATCTTGCGTTGCAGGTTCATCATTAAGTGTCAGTTGGAATGGTTCTGGTGATGTTTGGAGTTCTAATTATCAAAAACGCGCGATAAATAAAGACTTTTTAGTCTTTTTTTTGTATAATAGAAATAGGTGATTAAAAAATGTTTGAATATATGGGAAACAGAATATCAAATGCAATAAAAAACATTAAAGGAATGGGTAGAATTACAGAAGACAATATTCAAGATGCCATCAAAGAAATAAGAATGGCACTTCTTGAAGCCGATGTAAACTACGAAGTAGTAAAAGAATTTACTAAAAACGTTAAAGAAAAAGCTTTAGGTCAAAACGTTGAAAAAAACTTAAAACCTGAAGAATTATTTATCAAAATAGTTAAAGATGAATTAATCTCATTATTAGGAGAAAATTATTTACCATTAGAAACAACTAAAAATCCTACAATAATTATGTTAGTTGGTTTACAAGGTTCCGGAAAAACCACAACCTGTGGAAAAATAGCTAACCTAGTTAGAAAGAAAAATTCTAAGAAACCATTGTTAGTTGCTTGTGACATTTATAGACCCGCTGCTATCGACCAATTAGTTGAAATTGGAAAAACTTTAAATATTCCCGTTTATACAGAAGGAAAAACTGATCCAAGAACAATCGTAACTAATGCTTTAAAATATGCTCAAGAAAATAATAACGACTATATTATCATCGATACTGCCGGACGTCTTCACATCGATGAAAACCTAATGAATGAATTAAAAGATATTTCTGATATCGTTCAACCTCATGAAATAATCTTAGTAATTGATGCTATGATGGGACAAGATGCCATCAATGTTATCAAAGGATTTAATGAAAAATTAAATCTTACTAGTGCCATTCTTACTAAAATGGATGGAAACACCAAAGGTGGAGTAGCCTTATCCGTAAGACATTTAACCAATATTCCTATCAAGTTTATTGGTGACTCTGAAAAATTAGATGGCTTAACCGAATTTTATCCCGAAAGAATGGCTGAAAGAATTCTAGATATGGGAGATATTCTTTCAATTGCAGAAAAAGCTTCAAATGCTATCAGTGAAGAAGAAGCCAAAGACATGGCTAAAAAAATGAAAACTGGAAAATATGACCTTGAAGATTTTCTTGCCAATATGAAACAAATTCGTAAACTAGGACCTCTAGAAAATATCATTAAAATGTTACCAGGAGCCCGTAATATGGGATTAAATAATATTAGTATTAACCCTAAAGATATGGCTCATGTAGAAGCAATAGTTTTATCCATGACACCTTATGAAAGAAGACATCCAGAAGTTTTAAAAGCCTCAAGAAAACAAAGAATTGCTAAAGGCTCAGGAAGAACCGTTGAAGAAGTAAATAGATTATTAAAACAATTTGAACAAATGAAATTAATGATGAAACAAATGAGTAATGGAAACTTAAAAATGCCATTTTAAAAAAAGGAGGAATTAAATGGATTTAGTTATCATGGCTGCCGGAATGGGTTCAAGATTCGGTGGTTTAAAACAAATTGAACCAATCGGACCAAATGGAGAATTTATTATAGATTATAATATCTATGATGCAATTCAAAATGGATTCGATAGAGTAGTTTTAATCATCAAGAAAGAACAAGAAGAAATTTTTAGAGAAACAATAGGTAAAAGATTAGAACATCACGTTAAAGTAGAGTATGTCTATCAAGAACCAAATATCCCTGGAGTAACTATTGAAAGAACTAAACCTTGGGGAACCGCTCAAGCAATATTATGTACTAAAGATACTGTTAAAGGACCATTTGCTGTTATTAATTCAGATGACTATTATGGTGCTGATTGCTTTAAAGTTTTACATGACTTTTTAGTTAATATTAAACCTAATGAATGTGGAACAGTAGGGTATAATGTCTTAAAAACTATTACCGATTCTGGTAGTGTTAAAAGAGGAGTACTAGAAGAAAAAGATAATATAGTTACAAAAATAACTGAGTCTTTAATTGAAAAGAAAGATAATAAAATCTTTGCAACTAAACTAGGAACAAATGATTTAACAGAAATATCAACAGATACAAGAGTTTCAATGAATGCCTTAGCATTTACACCAGATATATTCAATCATTTAGAAACAGGCTTAAAACAATTTATAAAAAATGCTAAAGATCTAACCAAAGATGAATATTTAATTCCTGAATTAATTCAAAATAAAATAACATCAAATGAATTAACATTAAAAATGATTAATACAACTGCCCAGTGGTTTGGTATGACTTATAGAGAAGATTTACCACTAGTTAAAGAAAAAATAAATAAATACATAAAAGAAGGACTATATCCAAATAATTTATGGCAATAAAAAATAACCCGAAGGTTATTTTTTTTCTGCCTTACCCTTAAGAGCATCTAATACTTCAATAGGTAAAGCAAAAATAATTGTATTAGATTGATCAGATGAAATATCATTAATAGTAGATAAAGTTCTTAAATGTAATGCTCCAGGTGTACTACTCATAATTTCCGCAGCTTTAGCTAAATTTTCACTAGCTTTAACTTCACCAGCAGCTTTAGTAATAACAGCAGCTTTTTCTCTTTCAGCTTCTGCAACTTTAGCAATAACACGTTTCATTTCCTCAGGTAAAGCCACATCTTTAAGTTCAACATTTTCAACTTTAACACCCCAAGGATCAGTAGCTTCATCAACAATCTTACAAATTTCTTCAGAAATTTTATCTCTTTCTGCTAGAAGTTCATCTAAAGAAACCGCACCAACAGCATTACGCATCGTAGTTTGAGCAAGTTGTGCAACCGCATACTTATAATTTTCAACTGCAATTATAGCCTTACTTGCATCAAAAATCTTATAATATAAAACTGCATTAATTCTAATTGAGACATTATCTTTAGTAATCGCATCTTGTTCAGGAACATCAACCGCTTTAGTTCTAATATCAACCTTTTTCATAGATTCAATAATTGGTAAAACTAAATTCCATCCCGGATTCATAATACGATTAAATCTACCAAATCTAAATTTAACACCACGTTCATATTCATTAACCTGTCTAATAGATCTAAGTAAAATAATACCTACAATGATAATAATAATTATAAATAAACCCTCCATATATACTCCTTTCAACATTATAATATAATAATATGTAATAATAAGCAATAATACCTTAGTCTTTACAACTAAACTAACTTATACTATAATATCTAACCACGGAGGTACAATATGCAAAGAATAACATTAGAAGAATATAAAAATTTATTAAGCATTACAAGTCCAGAATCAATGTTAGATCCAGATTTAAGTATTAAGGCAAAAAAATATATTGAAAAACATTATAGTGATGAACAACTACAAACAATTATAGATAATACTATAAATTTTATTTCTAGATTACTTATAGTCTTAAAAAATCAACAACCAAAAGATGAAACAACAGTAGTTTATTCATTTGAATTACCATTAGCATCTACAAGTAATATCATATCAAATGGAAGTAATATGCCAGCTGATGAATTATTTTATTTAGAAAATAGCGCATCAAAAAAAATAAGTACTAAAATAATTGATTATATTTTTGGAATTCAAACAACTTGCTATTTATCATCAAGAGAAGAAACATATCAAGACACAACATTACGTATACCTGAATTTAATATTGTAATACCAGTTGAAGAAATAAATAAAGCATTAGATAGTCAAACTAAATCTTTTAATTAATTGACAATTGTCCCTAGATAAACTATTATTATAATAGGTGATAGGTATGTTATTTAAAAGAAAAAAAGAAAGAGCAAAAAATAATAAAGTTAACTTAATATGCAATGCTATATTACTATTTGTAGGGTTAGCAATGTTTATTTTACCTTGGATAGATATATTAAATCCTGTAAAAATTTTATATGTAGTATTTAGTATTTATGCATTAGTAAAATTAGTAGAGTATTTCTTAACTAGAAATGGTAGTGATCTAGAAAACTTATACACAGCCATTGTTTCGGCTTTAGCAGCTATAAGTGGTTTTAGATTTATAAATTATGAACCAACAATGGTATTAAGTATGACTCTAGCATCATGGGTAGCAGTTATGGCCATTATCAAATTAATTAAATTAGATTACTACCATGATCGTGAAAATGGTATGTTATATGTAAACTTAATAACATTCTCTTTATTTATATTATTAGGTTTACTAACAAGTATAAATTTATACTTTAATCAAACTGTTCAATACGTTATGTTAGCGTTCTTCTTTGTTGTAAATGGATTATTAATGCTTGCTGAAAATGGAATAAGAATATTAGTTACAACTAAAGCATTAAATATAAGTGATATTAATAAATAATCACTTTTTTTATGTTAAAATATAAAGTGTGATGTTTATGAAAACCAAAGAATTAAATTTATCAAAAGAAGAACTAATTAAAAAAATAAAACTATATAAAAGACTTATATATAAAAATACAATCTTCACATCAAACTCTAATGATATAGATATTCAAAGAATTATCAAAGGATTAAATATCAAAAATCGTAAAGCAAGAATAACTTATGTCTTTGATGAATCATGTAAAATGTTAGATGATCAAACTAAAAGAATTAATATCTGTGGTTTTGATCAAAATAAACAATGTATTGTTCAAAGAAATAATAAATCTCATCATATCTGTGGATGTTGTCGTCTTTGTGAATATGTCACCCTAAATGGATGTCCTTCTAAAAATGTTGCTTGTAAATTATTTAACTGCTCAGAAGTAACTAAAAAATACAATACTTTAAAATATGAAGATTTATACTTACTTAAACTATTAAACTTTAGACAAAGACAAATTATTAAATCAAATTATTTTACAATCAGAGAAGAAGCTTTAAAAGATTTATATTCTTACAGTATCTTTTATTCTTTCTATCGCATGATAAAAAGACAATTTAAAAGATTATTTAAAAAAAATAAATACTTATATTTAAATAAATGATAAAATAAAAAAGAGGTATATATGGAAACAATAAAAGATTTTAATGAATATGAAATATTAGCTATGAGTAATGGCTATAAATATGAAAGATGGAATAATATAATCCTAAAAAGACCAGATCCTGAAATAATCTGGCCCGATAATGAAAATATTAAAGTAGATGCTAAATACACTAGAAGTAATACAGGTGGTGGTATGTGGGAAAAATTAAGTAATATCCCTGACTCATGGCAAATCCACTATAAAGATTTAGTATTTAACTTAAAATTAATGGGATTTAAACATACCGGTTTATTTCCAGAACAAGCCTATAATTGGGATTTAATAAGAAAAACCATCAAAAATTCCCATCGTAAATGCAAAGTATTAAATTTATTTGCTTACACCGGAGCAGCCAGCATTGCTGCCTTAAAAGAAGGAGCCGAAGTAGTTCACGTTGATTCATCAAGAGGTATGATTGATTGGGCTAAAGAAAATGTTAAATCCAATCATTTAGAAAATGAAACAATTAGATTCTTAGTTGATGATGTTAAAAAATTTGTTAAAAGAGAACTAAGAAGAGGTAATAAATATGACATTATTTTAATGGATCCCCCATCATTTGGTAGAGGAGCTAAAAACGAAGTATGGTCAATTGAAAAAGATTTATATAATCTAGTAGATGATTGTACCAAACTTTTATCAGACGAGCCATTATTATTTATCATTAATTCCTACACAACCGGTTTATCAAATACTGTAATTGAAAATATCCTTCATAAAACCTTAACTAAAGAAGGAACAATTACTTCAACTGAATTAGGAATCAAGGCTAAAAATAATTTGATTTTGCCATGTGGTAACACCACAAGATGGGAAGTAAATGCAACTAAATAATATATTTAGCAATAATAACTGGACAATCATCGCCTAAATTATGTTTATATAATATTTTTACATCATAACTATTATTATTTAAAACTAAATTGATTATATATTTATGCCAATCATTATAGTTCCAGTTATCCTTGTAACAAGAAATATTTTGTGGTTTATTTGCACATGGACACAAATAGATTACAAAACTTTTTTTATATTTAAAACAAAGATTAATTATTATTTCAGTAGCTTTACAAGATCTAAACCCAATAATTAAATCATAATTTTTAAAACTAGTTTTGTTATTAATATATTTTTGTAAAATTGTAACATTATTAATTTTTTTAATAACAAATTTTCCATTAATAGCAGTAACATTTGCTAATGAATATTTAGATAATATTATTGATAAAACCGGAATTTTTCCAGCAGTAGCATCTAATACTTTAATATGATAAATAACTCTAAAATCAATATCGATATTTTAAAAGAAAAGAAAGTATTAATCTTAGGATTAGGTGGCGTTGGTTCAATAACTGCAGAATTACTAACAAGAGCCGGAGTGCAAAATTTCATATTAGTAGATTGTGATAAAGTTGAGTATTCAAATTTAATCAGAC
The DNA here is from genome assembly GCA_934086935.1 of uncultured Bacilli bacterium. Taxonomy (GTDB): domain Bacteria; phylum Bacillota_I; class Bacilli_A; order RF39; family UBA660; genus CAG-533. The sequence goes on along the minus strand of CAKOIQ010000001.1, from coordinate 63,125 downwards.
AATTATCATATACATCAAATGATATTGGTAAAAATAAAACTGAAGCTTTATCATTAAGATTACAAAGAATAAATCCTAATGTTAACATTAAATCTAAAAATATAATGATATCTAAAGAAGAAGATGTTTACGAATTTATAAATCAATCAGATCTTGTTGTTTGTACTCTAGATAAACCATTTAGAAAAATTCGCAGAATAATTAATATAACATGTGTTAAAACCAATACACCTGTTATATTTGCTGGCTTTGCTGAGCATGTTGGAATGATAGGACCATTCATTATTCCTAATAAAGGACCATGCCTTGAATGCATTGATAGAAAATCAAATGAAGTTCCAGTAGAAAACGTTAATATCGTTCCATCATATGGACCCTTATGTAATATAATAGCATCTATAATATCAGATCAAATTTTAAATTATTTTCTTAAATTAAAATCTAAAAAATTAGTTGGAAAAACAATGATGTTTAATATGTATACTTATAAAACAAAAATTTTTACATGGAAAAGAAATCATGATTGTGAGGTGTGTAAGAAAAATGATAGTAAGTGATCTTACCAAAAGTTTCAATGGAAAAACAATAATAGATAATATAACATTATCCCTAAATCAAAACGAAGTAATTGGACTAGTTGGTCCTAACGGGAGTGGTAAAAGTACTCTTTTAAAAATAATTTCTGGCCAAATTCCTGCAGATAAAGGTAAAGTAAAGTTAAATAATGAAACTGCCTTTTATTTGAACCAGGAAATATCACCAGAGTTTTATAACCTTTCAGTTGTTGATTACCTAAAACAAATAACTAATTTAACAAACTTAGAAGCAATAATAAGTAATTTTGAACAACATCCAGATGAAGCAAATATGGAAGATTATGGCAACGCCTTAGAAGAATACTTAAAAAAAGATGGATATAATTTTGAAAGCAACTTGTCATTTATTTTAGCTGGTTTAAATTTTGATGAACCATTAGATAAAAAAATAAAAGAATTATCAGGTGGAGAAAAAATGAAAATCCTTCTAGCTGCTATGCTTTTAAGCAATGATGATATTTTTCTTTTAGATGAACCAACCAATAATCTAGATATAGAAGCAATAACCTGGTTAGAAAAATATTTAAAAAGTTTAAATAAACAAATGATTATAGTAAGTCATGATGAAGAATTTTTAAATAACTTAACTACCAAAATAATTGAGTTAGATGGCGGTAAAATTAAAGAATACAATTTATCATATTATGCTTATGTTGAATATAAAGATTTAGAATATACTCACGCTTTAGAAGCATATGAAAATGCCAAAGAAAAGAAATCAAAAATCAAGCAAGAAATAAATACTGCACAAAAATGGGCTTCTAAAGGAATGAAGAAAAAATCTAGTGATAATGATAAAATTGCTGCCAATTATCAAAAAGAGCAAACAAAGAAAACAGCTGGAAAAATCTCTAGACTAAATAAAGAATTAGATGAAGTTGAAATTGATAGTGATTTCAGAAAAAAAGAAAAAATTACATTTTTTCTAAAACAAGATATATCAAAAGGCAATAAAGATATTAAACTTGAAGATTTAGTTTGTGGTTATGATTCATTTCACACAGATGCAGTTGATTTAACAATACCATTTGGATCAAAAGTACTAATAGAAGGTTCAAATGGGGTTGGAAAAACAACCTTAATGAAAACTATTACTGGAGGACTAAAACCAATAAGTGGTAATGTAATTATAGGAAGTAGTGCTAAAATTGGTTATATATCTCAAAATACATACGATGACTTTTCTGAAGATGATACAATTTATACATTTTTAACCAAAGATAAAACCATAGATAAAGGTTACTTATTTACATTACTTGATAAATTTAACATAAGTTATGAAGATAAAGATAAAAAATATAAAGAATTATCTCCAGGTATGAGAACTAGAGTAAATCTAGCAAGATTAGCTTTAGAAGATATAAATATTTTATTATTAGATGAAGTTACAAACCATCTAGATATAGAAGCAATCAAAATAATAGAAGAAGTAATTGACACATTCAAAGGAACAATCATATGTATAACTCATAATCGTAATTTTAAATCAAAGTTAAATGCTGACTTAGTTATAAATATGCAAAAACCGAATTTATCAAAAAATAATAAATCAAAACCTATTCAAAAATAATTCTATTTTTCTTCATTATGAATATATTTTAATGGAGGCACAAATGGAAATATTAAAAGTATCCAGTAAGAGTAACCCTAGTAAAGTAGCTGGAGCAATTGCTAATGTCTTTCGTATCGATGGAATAGTTGAAATTCAAACTATTGGAGCAGGAAGTTTAAATCAAGCCATTAAAGCAATTGCTATAGCTAGAGGATTTGTTGCTCCAAGTGGAAAAAATTTAGTTGTTATTCCTGCTTTTTCAGATATCATTATCGATGGAGCCGAAAAAACAGCAATTAAACTTATAGTAAAAGCCATATAGGCTTTCTTTTTTTTCCATTTTATGTTAACATAAACAACCAAAGAAGGGGAATTTATGGAAGTTTTAAAAGAATTAGATAAAATAAACTATACATTTATGTATTCTGATTCCTTAAGCGATGTAATCAAATTAAGTGATGATGAAATCAGAGAACAAGTCTTTACTATTGTAGTTGATTATCAAATGTTATCCACTCACTTCGATGAATTTATCAGAGTTATAAAAATATTAGAAAGTGAAGGAGTAACAGTCATCAATTGTGAATCATATGAATGTGTAAAATTCATTAACAAACACTATAACGAAAAATTTCCCATGATAATTAACGTTTTAGATGATTTTCAAAATAAAGATCGTTCAGATATAAAACTTTCAGAATTAGATAAAACCATAATTACAGTTCCCATTTCTCATCTTATGTGGGGTATTGATTTTGATAATTTAGTTTACACCAATTCATTAAGTATAGGTAAGTGTGCCATATATTTTAATGGTAATAAAGAAATCTCTCTAGAAAATTTAAAAAGGATAAAAGAAGTAGTTGAAAGTTTAAAAGGCAAAGATTTAACCGATGCTCAAAAATTACTTGTAGTTTCTGCTTATCTTCAAAGACATGTCCAATATGTTGATAATATACCAGATTTAGAAATAAATGGAGAAATCTATACTTTAGATGATAAAACCTTAACTGCTCAAGTATTAGATGATGAAGTAGGATTAGTGGAAACTATTATTAATAAACACTATGGATTATGTATGGGAATATCTAATGCAACCACCATGCTTCTTAATAATCCCCAAATGAATATTGATGCCCGAACTATACTTAATGAAGAACATGCTTGGAACATTATTAAAATAGATGGAAAATATTATTATTGTGACAATACATGGGCCATAACAAGAAATCCCCATCTCTTTAAAGATGCCATCTTAGCCCAAGAGTTTAATCCTGAATTTTTATTATTTGGTAAACGAACATTAAATGAAATAGAAGGACATGAAGCAATACTTTCCGAAAACCCCAACATTGAAAAAGTTTCATATAGAGACTATCGATTAGAAAAAACATTAAAAAACTCCAAACAATTAGTAACGGGTGCATATTCAAAAAATCCAGTTTTAACTATGCATAGAAAGGCTTAAAATGAAAGGATTCAACAAAAACGATTTAAATAAAATAAATATCTTTTTTAACGATTTTTTACAAAGAAATTCTGACTATCAATTCTTTTTTGACCATTTACCCGAAATTGGTTATACCTGTGAATCATTAAGAAAAGTGGCTAGACCATATTATCCAGTTTTAAATAAAGTTAGGGAAGATACCTCATATAAGCAAATTCCAGTTTATTCTATAAATTTAAGATTACACTATGCTCAAAAGTTTTATCAGCAACATCAAATTGATTTTGATGTCAATGAAATCTTTAATCGTGGATTTATAACCCCAAATATCAATACATATGTCGAAGAAACAGAAAAAGAAAGAATATATTACCCTTATTTAGGAGGATTTTGTAAAAACGATAAAACAAAAATAGAAGTTCCCAATACTGGTTATATTTCTGATACAGCAATTTTAATTCATGAATTATCTCACTATCGCAATGCACTAATAAATATTTCAACCCCGGCTAGAGAAGTTTTCACTGAAACTATAGCCTATACTGAAGAATTCATTTTCTGGAATGACAATGAAAAAGTATTTCCCGAAGCCCCATTTTTTAAAAGAAGTAGTTTAAAAACTTTACTTAATACTGTCATTAATATTGAAAGTGTTGTTGCTATGTTAATTGTATATATTAAATGTGGGGACATCAGTAAATCATCATATGAATTATACTTTGGAGAATCTGATGATTATGACTATGAATTAGATGTTTTAGTTGATTATTTAAATCATAAAAAATATAGTATATTTCAATCATTAGAATACGTTATTGCTTTATTATTATTTCCTTACATGTATTATAGATATCTTGAAGATAAAACATATATGACCAAAATACAAGAACTTCATGAATTAATTAAAACTGAATCAATTCTTACATGTTTAAATCATATTGGTATTAAAGAAGTATCATTTGAACAAATAAAAACACTAAGTGAGTTTTATGGACTATTACTTTCAGAAAACTTTTCACTTGAAAAAGAAGATACTAAAAAATTGGAACTCTAATCTTTTATTTTGTTTAAAATTATTATAAAATATAGACATATAGGACGATTTTTATGGATAAAAAAACAATTGGAAAACTAATAAAAAAATCACGTATTAATAAAAAAATGAGTCAACAAGAACTAGCAACCAAACTAAATGTTACTAGACAAGCTGTAAGTAATTGGGAAAACGAAGTATCTTATCCTGATCAATCTTTATATGCCTCTTTATGTAAAGAATTAGATTTAAAACTTAATGATATCTATGGCAATTTAATTGAAAATGATTTTGACCATCTTCTTAAAATAAATAACAAAAAACATCATAAAATTATTTTCATCTTATCTATAACATTTATTTTTATCATATCAGTTTTATTATATATTAATTTAAATAATACATTTCATTACTATAAAATAAATATTAATTCAAATTATTTTAAACTTAACAACTCTTACTATTTATATTCTAATAATAAAAATTACTTAACTATAGGTAATATATCTAGTGAAGTATTTAGTTTAGAAAATGCCACAATTAATATATTTTATAAAGAAAACAATCAAGAAATATCTATTTATAATGGCAAATATAATACCGATTTAATCCTAAGAACCAATCGTCACGACATTATTAAGCATCTTAATAACTTATACATTGAAATCCTTTATACCTATAACAAAAATGAATATGAAGAAGAAGTTAAATTAAACTTTAAAGAAATTATGAATACTTATCATCTAATAAATAATCAAGACTCAACCATCATAGAAAATAAAACTATTTATACTTTAAATCATAATACATTATTATCATATGGTTATAATTATATAAGTAATTCTAAAATCTATATCAAAGAAAGTTTATATAACTATTATTACTCACCAATAGACTATACATTTACTGTATCAGGTGGAACCAATGATAATATTTTCTATGCTCAAAAAAACTATCAAGATAATATAATTAAAATCGGTTTCCTCTCATCAGATAAAAGAAAAGATTATGTCACAATATATTTAAATGATTCCATTATCAAATACAGTAATAATAAATTTGAATATGAACCATACCTAAGTATCTTAAATAAAGAACTATCTAAACTAGAAAGCAATTAATTATTTGCCAGTGCAATAATTAGTTGCTTTTTTTTATAACTTTTAGTTGTTACTATTTTTTTAGAAAGGAGTCAAAATGAAAAAAATAATATTGTTATTAATTCTTATTATTAATATAAACACAGTATCTGCTTTAACAATACAAAATGAAGAAGTAACTTTAAACAATGGCACAACAATATCTATTGAAAACTATAATTTATTAAAAGATTATTTTACTTTTAATGATCAAATAATTGATTCACTAGATGATTCACTTAATTTTTATATTGAAAGAGCAAATACTGTTATGTACAGTGGTAAATATCTTTTTATAGTTACTTTTCATGATAATAACAGTAAATCAGGTGCTATTGTAACCCGAAATGAAGCCTATGAATTAGTGAGTAAAGACGAAGGAAAAGAAGTAAAATATAAAGTATGCTTACCAGAAGTAATTATTGCTAAAAATAAAGGTGAAAAAGATATTTACGAAAAATATTGTATATTAACTAAAGAAGATATTTTAGAAAAAGAACAAATAAAAGAAAATCCAAAAATACAAAAGAGTTTTAATTACTATTTGTTACTTATTCCTATAGTATTAATTTTTGTCTTAATATTATTTTTACTAAAAAAACATCATTGATTATGCTATAATAACTATTGGTGTTATTTATGAAATTAAATAAAGAATTTATTACAAAAGTTTCTAAATTAAAAAATGAACCAAAATGGATGCTTGAATTTCGTTTAAAATCATTTGAAAAATTTTTAGAATTAGATAATCCTAATTTTGGTCCTCATATTGATATAGATTTTGATAATATTAATTATTATAAAAAAGAATTAGATCTAACTGATGATTGGAATAAAGTAGATGATAATTTAAGAACAACTTTTAAAAATCTTGGTGTTATTGATGCTGAAAATAATTATTTATGTGGTGTATCTAATCAAGTAGAAAGTGAAGTTTTCTATCATAAACTAAAAGATAATAATGGAGTTATCTTTCTAAGTACAGATGAAGCTTTAAAAGAATATCCGGAAATGTTTAAAGAATACTTTAATAGTTTAGTTAAATATGATGAAAATAAATATACTGCTTTAAATGGTTGCTTATGGAGTGGAGGTTCATTTATTTATATTCCTAAAGGAGTTAAATTAGATAGACCACTTCAAAGTTATTTTAGAATTAATAGTGTCACAATGGGTCAATTTGAAAGAACTATAATAATTGTTGATGAAGGCGCTGAATTAAGCTATATAGAAGGTTGTACAGCTGAATCACATTCTCAAAACTCATTACATGCTGGAGTAGTTGAAATCTTTGTAAAAAAAGACGCTAAATGTAAATATAGTACTATTCAAAACTGGAGTACAGATGTTTATAATTTAGTTACTAAAAGATGCATCGTTGATGAAAATGGCTATATGCAGTGGATTGATGGCAATATTGGTAGTGGAGTAACAATGAAATACCCATCATGCATTTTAAGAGGCGATTATTCAAGAGCTAATTCCATAAGTATTGCTTATGCTAAAGAAAATCAAAGATTAGATGCTGGTGCTAAAATGATACATTTAGGTAAACATACTAAGAGTAATATAGTATCTAAAAGTATTGCTTCTAATGGTGGATTAGCTAACTATCGTGGTACCATTAAAATATCATCAAATGCTACAGATAGTGTTGCATCAGTAAAATGTGATACCATACTTTTAGATAATTTATCTAAAAGTGATACTATCCCTAAAAACATTGTTTTAAACGATTCATCAGTCCTAGAACATGAAGCAACAGTATCTAAAGTAAGTGAAGAAAAACTATTTTATCTAATGAGTAAAGGCTTATCTGAAGATGCTGCTAAAGAATTAATCATTTTAGGCTTTATCTCTGACTTTAAAAAAGAATTACCATTAGAATATGCAGTTGAATTAAATAGATTATTAAAAGAGAATTAAAATAATTTTTCTGCTAAGCAAAAATAAAAAAATATCTTAAATAAAAACAAAAATCTGAGTAAAAAATCACTCAGATTTTTATTTTTAACTTTTTGCTTAATATTTTAAAAGATGATAAAAAGTAAAAAGAAAGGAGGACTTATGTACAATTCAGTATATTTAATAGGACGTTTAACCAAAGACCCTGAAATCAAAGAAACCGAAAATAATAAAAAAGTATGTAATATAACTTTAGCAGTCCAAAGATCATATAAGAACGCTGAAGGCATTTATGAAACTGATTTTATTAGATGTTCACTTTGGGAAACAGTTGCATCTAGAGCATGTGAATATTGTCATAAAGGAGATTTAATTGCTGTTAGAGGTCAACTTAGAACATCATCCTATATAACTGAAAATGAAGAAAAGAAATATACAACCGAAATCATTGTTGAAAAATTAGTTTTTCTAGCAACTAAAGCACCAGAAAAAGAAGAATAGTTATTAAACAAAAACATATATTTATATTGGTGAAAACATGAAAAAAATAAAATATACTTTAACCATAATTGCAATAGTTTTAAGTTTTTATTTTACTGACAAATTAATGATACTTGTTGATAATAAAAATCCTCTAATGCAAACTATTATCAAAGAAGAAACAAACTATAATATTAAACCCGTCAACGCTGAAATTAAAGATAATACAATCATTCCTGGATTAAAAGGTAAAAAAGTAAATAGACATAAATCATTAATTAAAATGGAAGAATTTTCTAAATTTAATGAACTTTATCTTGAATATGATGAAATTACCCCAGACATATCGTTAAAAGATAATAAAGATAAAATAATCATAAAAGGAAACAAATTAAAAAATAAAGTTGCACTAATTTTAGAAAACAATCAAACATTAGAACAATATCTCCAAGATAATAACATCAAATACTCATATATAACTAAACTAAATAGTAATCTTACTTTAAAAAGAGAATATATTAATGGTGAACAAGAAAAAGATAACTTTTCCAACTTAAATTCAATACTAAACAAAAATAAATTAAACTCCAAAATTTGTCTTATTCAATATTCAAATATTGAATATTGTAAATCCAAAAAATATTATATAGTAAATACTTCTCTCAATCTAAATAACGGTATAATAAATTCTTTAAATAAATTAAGTAGTGGAGATATTATCTTAATTAATAGTTCAACATCTCTAAATAATTTAAAATTACTATTAAATGAAATAAATAAACAAGACCTTCAAATTGACTACCTTAGTAACGTTATAAATGAAAATAATTGAAAAATAATCAAAAATCTGCTATAATTAATTCTGCTAAGCAATTCTTGTATTAATTATAGAAAGAGTGATTTAAATGAGTAAAATAAAAATTTTTGGCATGGGTGGATTAGACGAAAATGGAAAAAACACCTATGTTGTTGAAGTAAATAACAAGATATTTGTTTTTGATGCTGGTTTAAAATATGCTAATGATACAATTTTTGGAATCGATTATATTATTCCTGATTATTCTTATTTAATAGAAAATAAAGATCGTATTGAAGGTGTATTTATAACTCATGCTCATCCTGAAAGTTATGGAGGAGTATCAGACTTAATTAGATTAATTCCTAAGATTAAAATCTATGCAACAAAATATACTATTAATCAAATGAAATTAGAAGGTATTAATGAAGCTAATCTTCATTTAATTGAAGCACATAAAAAACTTTCATTTGATAAAGAATTAAGTATTTTCCCCATTAAAGTAAACCATTCAGTACCAGATAGTGTCATGTATGTTTTATATACAAATGATGGCGCTATTTGTTATACTGGAGACTTTATCATTGATCCATCTATGATGGGACCATATCATATGGATTTAGGTAAAATAGCATATGTAGGAAAACAAGGAGTACTTGCATTACTATGTGAGTCATCATTTTCTGAAAATATTGGTCATACCAGTCCAAGTCATCACATGGTATCATTCTTCAAAAATGTTATCAACAAAGCCCCTGGAAGAGTAATATTTAGCGTTTTACCAATCCATTTATATACCATTGAAGGAATCTTTAATGCGGCTAAAAACACCCATCGTAAAATCGTAATAATGGGTAAAAAACTTCAAAATATCATCAATATGGCATTAGAAGAAAAATACATGACAGTAGATGATGGTATTATTGGAGATTTAAGTAATGTAAACGATTCAAATTCAATATTATTAGTTTGTGATGATCGTGCCATACCATACAATTCATTAGAAAAAATCATAGCTGGAAACGATAAATTTATCAAATTTAATTCTAATGACACCGTATGCTTCGCCGAACCGAAATACGATGAAAACGAAAAGTTATTTGTAAAAATTGAAAATGAACTTGCTTATATGGGAATCAATACCATAAGCATTCCTAAAGAAAAAGGAATCTCTCTTCATGCCTCAAGTGAAGATTTAATGATCATGATGGATTTACTTAAACCAAAATACTTTATTCCTGTTAAAGGTGAATATCGTTATATGGTAGGAAATGCTGATTTAGCAAGTAATTTAGGTTATGATAAAAATAATATAATCTTAAAACAAAACGGTGATGTTATTAACATTGTTGATAAAAAACTAATTGATAATCCCGAACATATCTTTATTGATGACGTCTTAATCGATGGAACATCATCAGATGATGTTGGAGATTTAGTTATTAAAGATCGTGAAATGTTATCAGAAAACGGAATAGTTCTAGTAAGTGCAACTATCTCTAAAAAAGATAAAAGATTACTAGTAGGTCCTGAAGTAACAACAAGAGGATTTATCTATGTTAAAGATTCTAAAGAAATGATTGAAGAAATTAAAAGAATATCTGAAGAAGTGATTGTTAATAACACCAATAATAATTATGTTGATTTTAATAATATTAAGACAGAAATAAGAGAAAAACTAAGTAAATACTTCTATGTAGAAACTGAGTGTAAACCAATGATTATCGCTGTCATTCAAGAAGTCTAATGACTTCTTTTTTCTTGCGTAAAATACCAGAAAGTAATATATTTACTATAGAGTAGTGAGGTATAGAATGAAACTAAAAACAAAAATGTCATTACTCCTAGGAATGACATTCTTAAGCATTACCCCAATAATGCAAACCAAAGCAATTAACGTTTTAACCTATGAAGATATCAAGTGTACAGAAACAACCGAATGGAAAGAATATCAAAAACTAACCAGTAAAGAACGTGAAAACTTAATCGAACCAGTTCATTGTGAAGAAATGAGAAGTGTTTCAGCAAAACAAAAAGTAGTAGGTGCACCTCTAATTACTAATCCTGAATATGTCCAAATGATAATAATGGAGGAAATCTTTCAAAATTCACAGTTAATGACACTGTTAAAGGCAACGGAAATTTAGATAAAAAAATAGGACTTCTTACTGGTGATGAAGCTTTATCATCTAGGGAAAATTCAGAATCTTACATATCTTATTTAATTGACAATGCTAGAGAAAGTTATTATACGCTTTCACCAGATTCATTAAGTACCATTGCTTATATCACTACTTTATATGATGTTGGAGCTGAAATTTTTAGATCTCAAATAACAAGTTCATTGTGGTAACAAGCACTTCGCCCCGTAATCGCTCTAAACCCTGACGTTACTATAAAAAGTGGTGATGGCACATCATCTAATCCTTTTGTCGTAGAATAAATTAAATTCAATCAACTGAACTTTTTTTCTTGCATTAAAATAATATAATAGTTAAAATATAAGTTGAAAAGAAGGTGTTTGATATGCGTAAAATAAGTTTGCTTCCTGCTGATTCATATATAGTAATAAATAAAACCCTTCTAACTGACTTAGATAAAAAGAATTTAATTAATCTTTATGAACCAATTATTGGCTGCCTTGCTATTAGTCTTTATTTAACGTTATGGAGTGATTTAGACAAAACCGAAACAGTAAGTAAAGATTTTACTCATCATCATTTAATGACCTTTTTAAAAGCAAAATTAGACTATATAAAAGAGGCTAGAGAATCATTAGAAGCAGTTGGCTTAATTAAAACATATTTAAAACAAGATAAAGACATTAATCACTATATATATGAATTATATTCTCCAATAAATGCTTATGATTTCTTTAACCATCCCGTTCTTAACGTAGTTTTATATAATAATATTGGAGAAAATGAATATAAAAATCTAGTAAAATCTTATCGTAAAATTATTACTAAATATGATGATTATGAAGATATATCTTGCAAATTAAATGAAAGCTTCAAAAGTACTTTAGGACATGGTTTTAATGCTGAAGAAATTAAAACTAAAGAAGAAGCCAAAATTAATATTGGTTCTTTAATAGATTTTGATTTATTAAAAGAATCAATTCCTAATAACATTTTAAATGAAAAAGCATTAAATAAAAGAAATAAAGATCTTATCAACTCTTTAGCTTTTGTCTATAATTTAGATACAATTAAATTAAGTGAAATTATTAGACTTACTTTAGATGAAAATGGTATGATCAATAAAGAATCACTAGTAAAAGAAGTTAGAAAATACTATGAATATAATAATGGTGGTGCCTTACCAACTTTAATATATCGTACTCAACCTGAGTATTTAAAATCTCCTGAAGGTAATCTATCTAATAAAGGAAAAATGATATATATTTTTGAAAATACTTCTCCTTATGATTTTTTAAGAAGTAAATATAAAAATAATAATCCTGCTCCAAGAGATTTAAAATTATTAGAGTATCTTGCAATAGATTTAAATATGCCACCTGCTGTAATTAATGTATTAATAGATTATGTTTTAAGAATTAATGATAATAAACTAACTAAATCTTATGTTGAAACTATTGCAGGTCAGTGGACAAGACTTGGTATTAAAACAGCTACTGGGGCTATGACTCAAGCAGAAAAAGAATATAAGAAAACACCAAAAAAAGAAATTAAAAAAGAAGTAAAAGTACCTGTTTGGTTTAACAGCCAACCCCAAAAAGAAGAAGAATTACCAGATGAAGAAAAGAAAGCTTTAGAAACACTTCTAGGAAGGTTTGAATAATGGAAAATATTAATGAAACATTTACAAAATATACAAGATCAAATTTAGATACACAATTAAAAAAAGATTATGCTAATGCTCTTAAAAATCCTGAATTTAAAAAACTTATAAACACATTAAAAATTAAAGAAAATGTTGCTTGTAAATATACATCAAAATTAGAAAGAACCATTAGTGAACTTAATAACTGTTCAAATTGTAAAAGCCTTCACACTTGTCAAAATAAAGTAGAGGGAATGGTTTATTATCCAACTCTTAAAGAAGATAAATTAGATTTTAATTATGTAGCTTGTAAATATAAAAAGAAAGATTTAAAACAAAAAGAAGAAATAAAATCAAAATTTTTTGAAATGCCATATGACATTAAAATGGCCAAAATGTCTAATATTGAAATTAATTCTACAAGAGCTAAAATAATTAAATGGATAAATAAATTTTATGATGATTTTAAAGCCGGTAAACAAACCAAAGGATTATATTTAAGTGGATCCTTCGGAAGTGGTAAAACTTACATTCTAAGCGCTCTTTTAAATGAATTATCAAAACATAATTATTCATGTATAATTGTTTATTATCCCGAACTACTAAGAAGTATAAAAGAATCATTTAATAGTGAAGCATATAATGAAAGAATAAATGAAATTAAAAAATGTGATTTATTACTTTTAGATGATATAGGAGCCGAAACTGCTACATCATGGAATCGAGATGAAATTCTAGGTACAATTTTACAATATCGTATGGATAATAAAAAAGCCACATTCTTTACTTCAAATTTAAATATTAAAGAATTAGAAAATCACTTTATTATAAGTAACAAAGATGAAGAAGCTATCAAATCAAGAAGAATTATGGAAAGAGTTAAATATTTAACTGATGAATTAGAGTTAATAGGTGAAAATAAGAGAAAATAATAGCATTTTCTCTTATTTTCTTGCAAGAATACTTTTCATGTATTAAAATAAAAGAAGAATAGGTGAAGCAAATGAAGAAAGTACTAATACTATTATTACTAATTTTATTTCCAACTATCGTATTTGCTGATGATGCATTATTAAAAGACAATCCAAATGCTAAAACCAATTGTTATAATGCTGAAAGCTCTAATGAAAATATCTCACAAGCAACTAATGGTACATATTATGAATGTGTTGCTATTATTTGTAATAATGGTAAAAACCAAGAATTAATTAAAAAAGATTTTGTTAAAAATCTAACTTGTAGTAATTCAAATTCTAGTCCTAAGTATACATTAGAAAAAACTTCAGAACGAACTGATTTAAAAGCAGAATCAGCTTGTAATAACGATAATACTATCACTGACTCAGAAACTGGTGCTTATGCTTTTATTATAAGAAAATATACCTATAATTGTGAAATAAATAGTACTTCTAAAGTAAGTACCCAAAGTCCCGAAACTGGAGTAAATAATTATTTTCTAGTTTTAGGAGGATTAATAATTTTTCTATCATTAGTTTTATCTATAATTAATAAGAAAAATATCTTTAAAAAGATTTAAATATCAAAAATTATGTGATATTATTATTATAGAATCTTGGTTAAAATAATACCTAGATGGTATTATTTTTTTGAAAGAGGTTAATTATGAAAAAATTTAAATACTTTTTATTAATAATTTTATTAATACCAGCTATCGTATTTGCTACTAATCAAAATACTACTGTAAGTACTAATATGTCTTGGGATCAATGTATTGCAAATACTGACTCTCCATTTAATAGTAATGGTCATGGTTATTTTTCTCAATGTAAAAAAATATCATGTTTAACTGGAACATATTCACAAGGCTATTTATATTCAAGTAAATTAGTTACATGTACTAATGGTAATAAAAATATGTATACTAAACTAATAAGTTCTGGTTGTGAAAATTATAAAGGAAGCTGTACTCCAACCGTTGACATTAAGTATTGTAGTTATGTAATGTATTATGACTGTGACTTAACAAGTGATGGTAAAACATATGTTGGCAAAACAACAATTACCCCAACTGTTCCCAAAACAACACTAGCACCAACAACTAAGCCTCGTACAACCAAAAAAGTAACAACCAAAAGAGTAGTAAAACCATCAACTACCAAACCAAAAACTACAACACCTAGGACTACAGTACCAACAACTGCAACTACAACTGCACCTATCAAAAGTAATAACGCATTATTACAATCATTAAAATTAACACCAGGAAAAATACAATTTGATCAAAATACATTTGAATATTTAATTACTGTTGATAAAAATGTAACAACCATCGAAGTTGAAGCAATTCCAGAATCAGCTAATGCCACTATAAAAATTAAAAACAATGAAAAAATTAGTGAGAAAAAACCAATTTATGTAATAGTAACTGCGGAAGATGAAACAACTATCAAAGAATACAAGATTAACATTAAATTCTCAGAAAATGAAAGTGGTTTATCATCTAATAGTAGTCTTTCATCACTTAAAGTTAAAGGATATAACATTGGCTTCAAATCAAATATTAAAGATTATAAATTAACCATTGATAAAAATGTTACAACATTAAATATAGAAGCAACTGTTGAAGATGAAAAAGCAACCTATAAAATTACTGGTAATGAAAATTTAAAAAATAAAAGTAAAATAATAATAACAGTAACAGCTGAAGATGAATCAACCAGTGATTATGTTATAACAATAAATAAAAAAAGCAGCAATGCCATCGTAATTATCTTAATTATAATAGTTTTAGGTATTGCTGGAGTAGTAGGATTTAAACTAATTAGAAATTTAATACCAGCAAAGGAAGATGAAAATTATGACTACGAATAAAAAATCAGGATTAATAATAACTTTATTATTTATACTAAGTATTTTATCATTTACTATAAGTAGTGACTTAAATCACAAAGAAGTAAAAGAAACAACAACTGAAAATATCGCATTATTAACATTAGATGAATACACACCTAAAGATGAGAACAGTATTAAATTTTTAGCGGATGCTAATACTTCAACACCAGTTGCTGATGATTTCTGTGGCGATATTCAAGCAACTCTACAAATTGTTTATTACATTCTTTTGGTAATAAGAATCTTAGTTCCACTAGGAATTTGTACCATGAGTATATTTGATTTTTACAATGCTGTAACCGGCGGAAGCGCTGAAGCATTGCGAAAAGAAGCCATTATTTTAGGTAAAAGAGTTTTAATCGGTTTAATAATTTTCTTTATTCCAACAATTATTAATATCGTAGTAGATGCAGCAGATAAAGAAAATGAAATGCGATATAGAGCGTGTTTAAATTGTTTATTCGAAAATAATTGTAATGTTAAAGACACTGATAACGGATTTAAAACTCGTGTAACAACCGAAGAATAAAAAAATATAAAAAAGCACCAACATGGTGCATTTTTATTGCTTAAACAAAATAAATGGTTTATAATTATTGTATAATATGATAGGAGGAGTGTAGAATATGAAAGAAGCTTCAAGTGAGTTAAGTATGACAGCTATTGCCGTAGTGGCTATTGCTGCAATCGGAGTAGTATTTACAACGCTTATTTGGCCTGCAATTAAGAGTAATATAACAAGAAGTACTAACTGTACTCAAGCATATGATTGTACAAATTGTAATGCTAGTACTAAAATGTGTACATGTAAATATCTTGATTCAAAGAACCAAGTTCAATCTGTACAATGTCCACAAAAATAAGGTGATTAACAGATGAGAGAGGCAATAGGTGGAACCTGGTTATTTGGTATAGTTATTGTATTTATTGTCTTGTTTTCTAGTTATTTAGCCATTTCAGTTAACTATTCAAAAGCATTTAAAGTAAAAAATGGAATAGTTGATCTAATCGAACAAAATGAAGGTATGAGTTATGAAACTCAAACTCAAATATCTAACTATTTAGACAAAGTTGGATACTTTGTTTATGGTACATGCGATTCAAAAACTGGAGAAAAAGGTTATGAACCAAAAGGTGCTGGAAGCAATTATAAATACTGTATAACAAAAACAAATGCAACCAATAATGAATATGCAACCGGTACAACAGTAGATAAAGCATACTATAAAGTTAAAGTCTTTTTTAGATTAGATTTGCCAATCTTTGGAGATATCTTTACATTTCCAGTAACCGGTGAAACTAAAGCAATTTATTATGCTAAAGATTAAGAGGATGATGGTATGAACATAATAATAAAAAATAAAAATAGAGTAATAGATAATGTTCAAATAGAAGTTTTAAAAACTCTAACAGGAGAATTTGAAAGAAAAGATTTAGAAGAACAACTTGTTAATTTAACATTTAATCGCGTTATAATTGATATTACTGCTATAAAAAATTATTATGATCCAACATCTCTTTTTTATTTTTTGTCATACTTTGATCAAAATAAAGTAATAATATTACTTGATGATAGTCCTTTGGTTAATAGTAATGAATTTTTAACTTCACTAATTGACAAAGGATATTACAATTTTACTAGAAACACTTCAGGAATAGGTTATCTTATAGATCATCCTAATAAATATGAAGATGTGGAAAAATATAAAAAAGTAACAATACAAAGCGCATTTAATCCATTAAATGAAACTTCAAATTCAAGTAATATAAATCAAAATTCAATCAAGTATGAAAAAAATAAAAATCAAAAAATAATTGGAATTCAAAATTTAACTGAGCACTCTGGTGCCACAACATTAATGTACTTAATGTTAAAACAATTAACACCAAATAAAAAAGCAAAAGGAATAGAGTTAGTTAAACAAGATTCAATTTATTTTAGAAATAATGATATTTTATTTAGTACATCAATTGAAGATTTAAAAATGAAATTATCTTCAATGAAAGATATTGAAGTAATAATAATTGATTTAAATGATATCGACGGTAAAGATGTATGTGACGAAATATTATATTTAGTGGATCCAGGTATAATAAAATTAAATAAATTACTAAAAAATGGTTCAAATGTTTATGAAAAACTTCAAAAAGGCAAAGTGGTGTTAAATCGTAGTGCTTTACTTCAAGAAGAAGTAAATAACTTTGAATATGAGACCAAACTAAAAGTATTCCACAATGTTCCTAACATTAATGATCATAAAGACAATAATCAATCTATCAATGCATTATTAATAAATTTAGGGTTAAAAAAACATTCAGGTAGGGGATTATTTGGTTTATTTAAATAATTAATTGACAATGATAATAAAATAATATAAAATTAAAAATGAAGTAAGGAGAAGATTAATATGAATATGGATGGTTTTTGCTCAGAAGCAAGTCAAGTCTTACAATTTGCAGGATGGGTTTTAACTATTTTTAAAGTCGCAATTCCTTTATTAATTGTAGGTTTAGGTATGTTTGACTTTGGAAAAGCAGTAACAGCTGCTAAAGACGATGAAATTAAAAAATCTGCAAAAACACTTATGTATCGTGCTATTGCCGGAGTTATTATCTTTTTTATCCCAACAATAGTGTTATGGTTATTTGATACAATTCAAGGTTTTAAAAATTCTAAGAATAAAATTGGTTTTGATGTTTGCAAAACATGTATCTTATACCCATGGGATTGTGAAGTAAAAGAATGATAAAAATACCAAAAGAAACAACTTTACTGTTGTTTTTTTTTATGATATAATTTTGAATGGTAAATTATATAGAAAATGGGTGGAAACTTCTATGAAAAAAATAAAAACTTTATTATATATTATTATTTTATATTTGTTAAAAGCCAACATGGTACTTGCTGCTGGAACCGTTGATGAAGGCATTAATCCAGATAATACCATAACAGGTGATTCTAATTGTGAAGGGGTTTTATCAGGTCTAAAACCGGACTTAGATAACATTTTTAGAGCAATAAAAATTATCGGACCTATCCTTGTATTTGTTTATACAGTTTATGAATACGCCATGGCCATTTTTTCAAAAGATGCTGAAGGATTAAAAAAGTGTAATAAACGATTAACAACACGTTTAATTTTAATGGTAATTTTAGTGTTTTTACCAACATTTATAAACTTATTATTAGGACTTTTAGATCCAAATTATAAATCTTGTGTAGTGGGGTAGGTGACTTTTTATGTTAAATCAAATGCTATTAATTGGTTCAATTGCTGATAAAATAGGCGACGTTTTTAAAAAATTGCTAAATTTCCTAATTTTAACAATTGATTCAGTTATATTTTATTTTGTTAAATTGATAGGACAAGTTTTCTATTTAACAGTCAACGTAAACTTAGAGAGCCCAACTATTGTTGAAAAAATGAATGAATTAATGAATCGTTTATATGTAATATTAGGCATTGGCATGCTTTTCTTTGTTGCGTACAAGATTCTATGTTTAATGGCAGATCCTGATAAATTTGGACAAAATGGTAACGATTCAATGCAAGGAATAGCTAAAAACGTAGTAATATCAGTTATTATGATATCATTAATTCCCATTACATTCGATTACATAATGCAATTACAAGCAAGAATTATTAGTACCAATGTTATAGGAAATATTATTTTAGGTACAGGTTCAGATACAAATAATGATGATCTTATTTTAAATTCAGGTTCTAAAATAGCGCTAACTATTTATTCAGCCTTTTATTATCCTGTTAATGAAGATGGAGAAGCATATACATACAGTAAATGTAAGTATGATGATCCTGAAAACCCTGATAAAAATAAACCAAAAATTTGTCAAACATATGTTGAAAAATATGATGAGGCATTAACTACAGGTAAAGTAAAAGAATTTATTCTTGATGAAGATCTAAATGATGCACTAGTTGATGGTCAAATGGAACATGTTGCAATTATACCCGTTGTTGCAGGTGCATATGCAGCATGGTTATATTTATTATTTACAATCGATGTGGCAATTAGAGCAATAAAACTAATCTTCTATAGATTAATAGCTCCTGTTCCTGTCATGATGAGAGTAATTAAACCTGTCGGAGGAACATTTACAAGATGGACTAACGAAGTAATAAAAACATTTACTGCTTTATTCTTAAGATTAATAATTATAAATTTTGCAATGTTTACAATCAACTTAATTACCGAAGCAAGCCAAGATTTAGGCACATTATTCCCTAGTTCAAGAGAAGGTATTGGATTAGCAGTTACACTAGCACAAGTTGCATTAATAATAGGTGTTTTACAATTTGCAAAAGATTCACCAAAAATGGTAGAAGACTTATTCAATATCGAACATATTGATACAAGCACAGCTGGTATGAAAAATAGAATTAATGAAAATGAATATGCTAAAAGAGCTGCAGTTGCTGGAGGTGCTTTAGGAAGAGGCGGCGCTAAACTTGCTTGGAATGCATATAAAGCAAGACATGATCCAGAATCAGAACAATATAAAGCGAGACTAAAAAGACAAAAATATAAAGAAGAACATAAAAAATATCGTCAAGGTTTAAGCGGTGCTGGAAAAGTTGTAGATAGTCTTGCGTCAGTAGCTGGAGCAGTAGGAACGGTTGGAAGAACAGCCGGAAGAGTTGTGGAAACCGCTGCGAACGGATGGAATGCCGGCAATGTTGATATAAACGACATAGGCAATACTATTAAAACGCAGGATGCCAAAAACCAAGAAGAATTTGCAAAACGTGACGCAAAAAGAGGACAAAGACTTGAACGTGCAACTAAAAACGGAGTCAAAACTGGTTCTTATTTCTTTCCGGGAATTTACGGTGCTCTTGGAAATCTTAAAGATGATATGACAAGACCAGTCGGAATAGTAGACAATGATCAAGTTGCTCCAAATCAAAATACTAAATTTGATCCTGGATGGTGGTTAAAAAATAAAATCGATTCAGCATTAGGTACATCAAATAGTGCAAGGTTATCAGCAGATAAAGCTGCTATAACTGATGCAAAAACTGCTTTAGAGAGAGGCTTAAACTTAAAGTTTATGAGTGGTAAAGATGCCGAATTAGACGCAGAAAAAGCATCAAGAAAAAGTGCAATTATTAGTACAACACAAAGAGCACTTCATGAAGAAGACGTAAGCTATCAGGCAAAATTAGCTGCTGCAAAAGTCGAAAGAAAACATGAAGCCGTTTCTAGTGTGATAGAGAATTATTCTAATATTGTAGATAACAATGCAACACTAGCATGTGCTGATATTGATGCAAACACTGGAATGACTTTAGAACAAAAAATAACTGCAAAACAACAAGTAATGACTCAAGCAACCGCTACAAAAGAAAAATTACAAAGTGGTACCGCTGAAATGGTAGTTAAAACCATAAGTGAAATACAAAAAACTGAAGTTGAAAAAGTTAATAATCATACAATATTAACTGCAGAAGAAAAAACCGCTCAAATCCAAAAAATTACTCAACAAGCAACTGAAAGCATTGATAAAGTACAAACTGAATTTAAAACAATTGAAGAAACTGGGTCAGAACGTGAAACAAAACTAGCATCAGAACATGAAGCCAATAAAACTAAAATTACAGCTGATGAATCAGGAAAAATATCAGACATGGAAAACAAGATTAAAGACGAAAAAATGGATGCCAAAATTGCTAGTATGCGAGAGAATAGTGCTACTTTAAAAGTTGCATTTAATCAAGAAACAGAAGAACAAATTTTGTCAAGTATTGATAAGATGAGTACAGAATCACAAAGTGCTATCTATAGCGATAAAATGGCTAAAATATTACAATTAGGAGATAGAAAAGAAGATAGAACTCCAGAAAAATTCCAAGCAGCATTAAGGAAAACATTTTCAGCATTGCGAGCTGGCGGAGACAATATCACAGCAGATACGGTTAAAGCAATTGACCAATTAAAGAAATCCCTTGGCAATGCTATGAGTATTTCTGAACTTGCAGCAGTTAATTCAGGAAATAAAGGAAATGGTGGTGAGAAGAAATAATGAAAAGTGAATCTAAATTTTGTGAAGATTACACAGTTCAATTTCTTCTAATGTACAATGTAATTGATAAAGATGAACTAGAAGAAATTGAGTCAATTAAAAGAATAAGAGAAGATAGTGTTTATCAATTAATGTTAGCACCAGAAATGGAAAAATCAATGCTAGATTCCATTGATGTTGAATATGAACAATCGATAGGAAGACTTCTAGATGGTTTAAGAACTAGTTATCCTAGAATTATAAGTGAAACAATAATGCAATTAAATGATTTATTAATTAAAAATCAAGCAACAGCAGCTAAGTTAGGTTTGAGAGTGCCACCAAGCATTACTCAAGCCTTACCTAGTTTAGATTATTATCACAATTATGAAAAATGTGTTGATAATCTTCAAAAATTAGAAGTATTAGGAATGAAATAAAAAGGAGGAATAAATAGTGAATGAATTTTTAATTCCAGCAAACTCAAAAAAATCTATGTTGATTTTAGGAATGTTTAATAAAATGGATTTAATAATATTTGGAGGCGGAGTTCTATTAACGGTTATTTTAATGTTAGCAAAATCTGCAAGTACAATAAAAGGAATATTATTGATTTTATCACCAGCTTTAATTTGTTCTTTCTTAGTTGTACCAGTTCCTAATCAACACAATATTAGAACATTAATACGCAATGTATATACATATTTTGCAGGCCGAAGAACTTACTATTGGAAAGGTTGGTGTGGTGGTTATGGCGAAGACATCACAAAGTAAATATACAGAAGATTGGGTACCTATAAAGGCAATCCAAAATGGAATGATTCAACTAAATAATGATTACTATGTAACTGGTATCAAAGTTGAACCTAAAAATATCTTTATCTTAGATTATCAAACACAAAATAATATCATATTTAATTTCAGAAATTTCTATAACACAATAGATTATGAGTTCTGGTTAATAGTTGCTGATAGACCTGTAGATATTAAATTATATATGTCACAACTTCAATTACAATACGATAATGCCCCAAATCAAGCGATTAGAAAAATGATTAGTCAAGATATTAGCAAAGCTGAAGATTTTGCGGGAACAGCAATGAATGTAGTTGATACAGAATATTATATTTTATTTAGAGATAAAAAATTAGAAATAGTACAAAAAAGAATCCAACAACTTATTGGTAATTTAGCACAATTAGGGCTAAATTCAGCCCAAACAAGTGATGAAGATTTAAAATTCTTACTTCAAAATTTCTTAAATGGTGGAGCTAAGAATGATTATGGGACGGTGATGACTGATGTCTAATGTATTTAAAAGTGAAATTGCCCCTAAGGGTATGAATTTTAACATTAATGATTTTATGATTAGTGACAAATATGCCACAATCTTAACAATTATTAGTTATCCTAAAATGATAGGACCGGGATTCTTAGCGTCAGTTACGAATTTACCTGGTATAAAAGTAGTAATTAAACATATTCCTATTAATTTCTCAGAAATGAGTAGAATGATTAATAAAGAAATAGTGGACTTAAAACAAAGATATCAAAAAGAAAATGATCGTACATTACAAGAAAGATATCGTCAAGACTATGAATCTTTAGAAACATTTGTCCAAATGCTTGCAGCAACACAATCAAAGATATTTGATTTTCAAATGCATATTATGATTACTGCTGATTCAAAAGAAGAATTAGAAAATAAAAAAATTCAAATTAGAAACTATTTAGATGCGATGGGAATGCGTGGTATTCCAATGATGTTTGAACAAGAAAAAGTTCTAAAATCAATGTTACCAATTTTCCCAAAACAAGATATCGAAGATCGTGTTGGTATTCCAATTCCAAGTCCAACAATTGCGGCAATGTATCCATTTGTCTTTGATAGTATTAAAGATCCCGGATCAGCTACATTACTAGGTGTAGATTTCTCAGGTGGAGTTGTTTTATTTAACCAATTCTTATATCAAATTAAAAAAGAATTTAATCGAAATAATGCCAACATAATTATCTTAGGTACATCTGGTTCAGGTAAGAGTACCGCAGCTAAATTGTTATTAAGAACTCATATTCGTAATAACTGTAGAATAATTGCAATTGACCCTGAAGGTGAACTTGAAGATATGACCAGAAACTATAATGGTGACTTTATTGATTTAGGTAAAGGTGGCCAGTATGGTTTAATTAACCCATTAGAAGTAATTTTTGATGCTGATGAAGAAGAATTAAAAGAAGGATTAGGACATTCAGTTTTAACTCGAACTCTTCAATCACTTAAAGCATTTATGAAATATTATTATCCAACTATTGAAGACGATGTTTTACAAATGTTTAGTGAAATATGCCAAGAAACATATAAGAGATTTAATATCGATTTCAATACCGATTTTAGTACATTTACATCAGAAGATTATCCAACATTTGATGATGTTTACTCAACAATTAAAGGTAGATTATTATCTATGCCAGAAGCAACAAGAGAAAAAGATGTAATGGAAAGATTAGAACTACGTATAAGACCATTTACAAACGAATTACGTTTCTATTTTAATGGTCATACAACATTAAAATTTAATAGTAATTTTATTGTATTTAATATTAGAGAACTTATGAATAGTGACGAAAATATTCGTAATGCATTATTCTTCAATATATTAAAATATGCTTGGGGATTATGTTTAGATAAAAGTATTAATACAGTAATGTACGTAGATGAAGCCCATGTTTTATTATCATCAAGAAATGAATTAGGAGCAGAGTTCTTAGCTCAAGTTCAAAGACGTAGTCGTAAGTATAATACAGGAACAATTATTATTACTCAACAACCTACCGATTTTGCCGCTCCAAATGTATTTGTTCATGGTAAAGCAATCTTTGATAATGCATCTTATTATCTAGTAATGGGATTAAGAAAACAAGCAGTTGAAGATTTAGGTAAATTAATTGACTTAAATGACAATGAAAAAGAAAGTATTAAAACATACAGTCAAGGAGAAGCTTTATTTGTATGTGGAAACCGACGCATGAGAATAAATGTCGTACTAACTCAAGATGAATTAGATTCATTCGGTTCAGGTGGCGGTTTATAGTAAAAAGGTGGTGTAACCATTCTATGAAAAACCAAAGTAGTAATATAAACAGGATATTCAAAAAAATGATATTAATTATATCAATTTTTTTGATATCCTTTTTTGCTAATTCTTCAGTAAATGCTGCTTATTTTAAATATTCAGATTTTAACTGGGATGAATTTGCTGAAAAAAACAAAAAGTATTGGCTTACTGATTGTGAATCAAGCGATAAACAAAAAAAGTGCGAAGACAAAATTCTAAGACAACAAAAAAAGTTTTATACAAAACTTTATAAATTATTAGCTAAATTTGAAAAAAAAGGAGTAGTAGGACTAAATGATAATGTTATTTTAGCCACTGTTTTCTTTGAAATTCCATTCGGTTATGTAGTTGATAATGATGGTGAAAATAAAGATGATTATGGAAAGATTACTAATAGTAATGCTGCATCATATGATGATGATAATCAAGATATAGATGCATATGATGTTAGTACTAATGATGCTAGTGCTTTAGCCAAAAGAAGTGATACCCTAAAATTATTAGTTAAAAATATGGTTGGCTATAGTGCCGCTTGTTATGGTGTATCACCCAAAGTTGAAAGAACAGCTGAAGATGGAACCCTAGAACAAGTATGTGAAAATGGTAGTGAAGCAGATGAATATTCTGGTAACTGTAAAACCTTAATAAATACTGGTGAAAGACACCTAGGATTCTGGGAAAAAGCATTAGAAAGCATTCAAAGCTTCTTTGGTATGACCAGTAATAAAGCAGCAAATTGTCAAGCAGAAGCATCAGCTCAAGGATATAGTAGTTTTAGTTATGAAGTTTCAGATACTTTAGAAAAAGCAGAAGATCGTTACTGGGAGTTTTTAACTAAAAGTACTTATTTAGAAGGTATTCCTCATTTAAAATACCGTTTTAAAAATAGTAAAACTGGTAATTATGATTTAAGTGATGAAGAAAAAATAGCTGTAAATACTCAAATTGTCAAGGAAATTCAAGAATTAGTTAGAATGTATGAAAGTTCTAGTGACATGTATAATGCTAATTATGGAGAAATTACCGAATATAACTATTACTTTCCAATTGGTAGTAGAGAAACTGAGGAAATTGATGGCATCTTATATGCTAAAAAAGATCCAGTATCAACAAATATAATTTCTAAATTCGGTGAAATTAAAACTCAAGATGGAAATAAAAAAAGAAAAAATTTCGGTATTGATATTGGTTCTTTAGGTAATTCAGGTGATACATATGTAATTGCCATTGAAGGCGGTACAGTTACTTACGTTAAAAAAGGATGTACTGAAAATGAAGAAAAATCTAAAATTTGTAATAGTGGTTATGGTAACATGATTACAATTTCTCATTCAGATGGTAATAAATCAATTTATGGGTTTTTAGCTCCTGATTCAATAACTGTTGAAGAAGGAGATGTAGTCAATCAAGGTCAAGTAATTGCTAAAGCAGGTAAAACCGGCGATACTGATGTAGTAGCACTTCACTTTGAATTAAGAACAGGTAACAGTACAGCAAGTGCTGTAGATCCATTAGATTACTTGGATGTAAATAATCCAAGACCAACAACCAGTACAAAATTAGCAGCATTTCTTGCAAGCCTTGAAGGTACAGGACCAACTGATGGTGATAATTATGTTGTTTATTGTATAGATGGTGATATACCTACCGTTGGACACGGAATAACTTTAGGAAATAACGTTCCTCAATTTGCTCAAGTTGGAATAACAGTTTCATCACCATTTAGTCAATATTGTGGTAAAAGTTACCCTAAAACTGTTATTGATCAGGTATACAATTTAGTTCTTAAAAAACATCAAAATAATGTAAAAAATAGTCTTGCTCAAAGTGGTATTTCTAACTTAGTTAACCATCAAGTCGATGCTTTAACGAGTTTAGAATACAATACTGGAAATTTAAATGGTTTCGCTTCTGCATATAATACTTATTCAAGTTCGGATAGAATATGCACTGGGTTTTGGCATGAACATATTATTATGCGGGGTAGTATTTTTGAAACTGGATTAAGAAACAGAAGAAAAAAAGAATGTAATTTATTTGTACATGGTGACTATGGAGTATAAGAAAGGAATAATTTATGGCTATAAAAAAAGATAAGTATGAGACTAAAGAAATTAGTCTTAAACAATTATTAATTATTTTAGCAGTAATTATTATAATTTTAGTTATTGTTAGTATCTTTTCAAATTCTAAAACTAATTCAAACACTAACAGTAATAACAATAGTGAAACAAAAACAAAATTACAGACAGTAACTGATTATTCAACTTTTTTTACAATAGAAAATTGTATAAATAAATATATAAATGCAATAACGAATTCTAAAAATGAAGATTTATTTAATTTATTAACTACTGAATATAAAAATTTAAATAGTATTAATAAAGATAATGTTTTAGAAAAGATAGAGCATTTAGATGGAAATTATGTTTTTGAAGCATATAATGAATTTATTAAAGTCAGAGGCAGTAATATTAAAGAATATTATGTTTATGGACTTTTAAAAGAAGATGTACTTGGTGGTTATGATAAAGGAAAAGATCAGTACTACCAAGTAATAGTTGAAAATGATTCTTATACATTCACATTAAGACCTTATACTATTGAAGAATATAGAAAGGTAGTGCAATAATGGAATATATTAAAGAACATAAAAAACAAATTATTGTAATTGCTATTATAGTTGTATTACTAATAACACTTGGAATAATTATTTTTACAGGCGATGACAATAATCCTAATAATAATAATCGTCAATATGAAGAACCAAAACAAAAATATGAAATTAACGAAGTTG
The DNA here is from genome assembly GCA_934086935.1 of uncultured Bacilli bacterium. GTDB lineage: Bacteria > Bacillota_I > Bacilli_A > RF39 > UBA660 > CAG-533. The sequence goes on along the minus strand of CAKOIQ010000001.1, from coordinate 35,597 downwards.
TTCCCATCTATACTGATCAGGAACAAATGGCTAAAAAATATTTAGCTGAATATGTAAATTTATTGATATTTGACGAACAACAGGCATTTGAACTATTAGATGAAAATTTTAAACAAAAACAATTTAGTGGAGATTTTAATGCGTTTTCCAGATTTATAAAATCAATAAAAACTAAAAAATTTATTCAAGCAAAAGTAACTGGTTATGACACAAGAAATGTAAATGGTCAAAAATATTATTATATAAAAGATGAAGATAAGAATGAATTTATATTTAAAGAATCGAGTATTAGAAACTATACAGTAGAAATAGATTAGAGGTGATCTTAAATGGCAAATAAAAATAGTTATAAATTATTTAATGAAAGTAATAATCACAATAAAATGAATGGATATAATAATCCATATGATGATAATTATTATGACTATAAGCCCTTAATCGATGACGATGATGAATTTTATGATGACGACGATGAAAATGAATATTCTGATTTAGACTATGATTATGATGATGAAGAATATGACGACGATAACGAAAACTATGAAGATGAATCTGATTCAGAAGCTAATTCTTCTGGTAAAAATAATAAAGACGAAGCACAAAAGAAAAACAAGAAAGATCAAGATGGAGAAAATAATGAAGAATCCGATGAAGAATTAGGTGATGAAGATTCTCAAGATGATTTTGGCTTTAAAAATCCAATCGACGAAATAAAAAATAAATATGATAACGCTAAGCAAAAGTTTGAAGACACAAAAGAAAAAGCTCGTCAAACAGCCGAAAATATAAAAAATGCACCAGAAAACATCAAAAATAAAGTTGGAGAAGCCAAAGATAAAGCTAATGAAGTAAAAAATAAAATTAAAAACGCACCTCAAAATCTTAAAAATAACATTAAAAACGCTCCAGGAAATATTAAAAAGGGAATAAAAAATATTCCCCAAAATATTAAAAAAAGAGCCGAAGAAGAAAAAAATAAAAAACTCGATGAAATAGCAAAAAGAGTTAAAAATATGAAAGCTAATTTTGCTAAGAAACTAAAAAAAATAAAACTTTATGCTAAAGTTCTTGGCATTATACTTTCAGTTATTTTAGGAATACTAGCAGTGCTTGGCCCAGTCCTTTTTCTAGCTTCATTATATGAAGGATTATTTGGTTTAACTAGTAGTAACGATAACAATAATAAATATGTTGCTGCAAGTTCCCAATACACTCAAGAAGATATTGAAAAGTCATTATTATATATTGGTGATTCAAGAATGGTTGGCATGCAAACAACTCTTAATAATTCAAATATTAAATTTATTGCTGCAGAATCATCTGGGTATAATTATTTAGTAGAAAAACAAAGTGAAATAGCAAGTACTATAACTGATAATAAAATCAAATTTGTTGTTTTTGCTTCAGGTATTAATGATTTAAATAATATTGATTCATATATTAATTTTTATAATTCATATTTAGCTGATGAAAAAAGTAAAGTAAATTATTTGTTTTTATCAGTAAATCCAGTAAATAACACCAAAGCAAAAGCAAATGGATACACGGTTACTAACGAAGATATTAAAAAGTTTAATGATATCTTATCTACAGCTGTTGGTGATCAATATATTGATTCATATTCTAAAATAAAAGGCTTGATAAATTCTACTGATGGTGTTCATTATGAAGATTCAACTAATAAAAAAGTACATGAAATTGTTATAAAATATATTCAAAATAATATTAAAAAATTAAATAATTATGCATTGTTAGATTCATATCCACATGGCATTGGTAATACTAAAAAAGTGGATGTTCCAATTACAACTCTTTTAGGTGAAAGTGGAGTTAAGGAATTAGAAGAATCTATATTAGCAGCCGTAGAAGATACCGGTGTTTGTACTAAACAAGCAGCAGCTGCTGCTGGAGTAACTCTTGCTTATAATCTATACCAAATTGGATATCGTCTTCCATATTTCTGGGGTGGAGAGCATATTGAGGAACATAATCCCGTAAATAGAAGCTGGGGGACATCAAGATACTTAAGTGAAGCAGGAAAAAATCTTCCATATGGTTTTGACTGTTCAGGTTTTACATCTTGGGCATACAGTTTGGCAATGAAAAATAATTATACAGGAATAACTAACAATTTTATGAATTTGGGTTATGAAATACCCTTTAGTGAAGCGGGTACAGGTGATATTTTAGTAAATACAACCCACATAATCATGGTCATTGAAAATAAAGGAAGTTATTTAGTAACACTAGAATCAGCGGGTGGAGATAACGGTTTAATATTTTCTACAAAAACTCAAAGCAGTATTAATGCTGGAGTTAATGGTGAACGCTATCAAATAAGAAATATTCAACCTTATTTAGATGCTCACTGTGGAGCATAAAAATAATTAAAGTATTAAAAATATAATAAATAGTTATAGAAAAATTGTTTATTATAGTATATAATCAATAAACAGAGGAGTGATTTTATGAAATTTAAAGTAACTGCTAAAGACTTTACAATCTTTGTAATCTTTTGCATTGTTTTATTGATATTTTCCTCATTAGCAATAGTAAATCTTACATCACTTTTATCTGATGGTAGATTTTATGGATTAAATTTCTTTGCTGGATTTAGTCCTAAAAACATAGTACCTACATTAGTATTATTTTTCTCCGTTTTAATAGCTATATTTATGAGTATTTCATCTTCAATTTTTGAACATGAAAAAGGCTTTGGATTTGGCTTAAAATTTGGTGAAAAAGATGAAAAGGGATATAGTAGATGGGCTAAACCAGAAGAAATAAAAAAATCTGATGGTGTTGAAAAAGTATTAATTAAAGATCAAGAAATGAAAGCAGCTGGAATCCCTTTAATTAATAATGGTAAAGAAATATGGGTTGATAATGGAGACTATCATACTTTAGTTATTGGTGCTACTGGTTCCGGTAAAACTAAATGTTTAGTTGACCCTCAAGTTCAAACTTTAGCTCGTAAAGGTGAAAGTATGATTTTAACTGACCCCAAAGGTGAGTTATATCGTGATCATTCAGAAATGTTACGTGCAAAAGGTTATAAAATAGTAGTATTAAATTTCCGTGATCCTCAAATGGGAAATGCATGGAATCCTTTAACATTACCATATCAATTATATAAAGCTGGAAATACTGATAAAGCTACTGAACTTTTAGAAGATGTTGCTTTAAATATTATATATGACCCAGAAAATAAAAATGATCCATTCTGGGAAAAATCAGCATCAGACTTTTTCTGTGCTTTAGCACTAGGTCTATTTGAAGATGCTAAAGAAGAACAAATTAATTTAAATTCAATTAACTATATGTCTAGTGTTGGTGAAGATAGCTTTGCCACATCAAACTATACTAAAGAATATTTTACTTTAAAAGGTGAAAAACATCCTGCTTACATCTTTGCATCTAACACAATTAATGCTCCAACTGATACTAAAGGATCAATTCTTTCAGTGTTTAGACAAAAAATCAGACTATTTGCCCGTGGTGGAGAACTATCAGAAATGCTTTCTTATAGTGACTTCAACATGAGAGAAATAGGTACTCAAAAAACTGCAATTTTCATGATTATTCATGATGAAAAAACAACTTATCATGCTTTAGCAACAATCTTCTTAAAACAAGCATATGAAACCTTAATTGATGTTGCTCAGCATTGTCCTAAAGGTAAATTACCATTTAGAACTAATTTTATCTTAGATGAGTTTGCTAATATGCCACCATTAAAAGATGTAACTACAATGGTAACCGCTGCTCGTTCAAGAGCCATAAGATTTACCTTTATTATTCAAAACTTTGCTCAGTTAAATGATGTTTACGGTAAAGAAACTGCAGAAACAATCAGAAGTAACTGTGGTAACCTTATTTACTTAATGACAACCGAATTGTCAGCCTTAGAAGAAATCAGTAAATTATGTGGAGAAGTTAAATCAAAAGAAAAAGAAAAAACTGCTTCCACACCATTAATTACTGTTTCCGATTTACAAAAACTTAAACTATTTGAAGTAGTTATCTTAAGGAGTAGAGAAAATCCATTTAGAACTAAATTAACTCCAAGTTTCGAAATTAATTGGGGAACTCAAGGTTATGGTGAAGGACAATTAGTAACTCGTGAAAAAAGAGAAATCGAACAATTTGATATCAAAGAATTTGTTAAAGTAAAAAAAAGAAATAAATTATTTGAGGCTTTAGATAATAATCCAAACGGAAGCACTTCTAAACCAGAAGCATCAGCTCCAGATGGTGGTACAACTTCATTATTTGGAGAAATACCTAAAAAAGAGGAAGAGAAACCATCACCATCTTCATTTACAGCTCCAACAACATATGATTTTAATGCTTTAAATCCATTTAATATGTCAGAGCCTAATAAAGAAGAACCAGAAAAAGAAGAAAAACCTCAAACTGATAATTTAGATAAACTATTTAAACAAAATCTAAATGAAAAATATAATGACAATAACACTAATACTCAAGTTAATGTTATTAAACCAAGTTCAAATACTAATCTTAATTCAGAATTTGACATTGATAGTTTAATCAAAAGAATTGATGCTAAAATTGCTGAAAAAGAATCCGCAATGCAAAAAGAAGGCAAAACAATTAATATTCCAACAATTGAATCTAATCCAATTATTAAAGAACCTGCCAAAGAAGTAGAACCTAAATTAGAGGAAGAAAAACCAACAAAACCTCAAACTGATTATGACAAATTAGATGCAACTGTTGTTGAAAGATTTGATGATTTCATGAAAACACCTGATGAAAAGAAGGAAAATAATCCAACAGAACCAGTAATTAACGTTGATAATGATAGTCTAGTAGTAGGCGATGTTACTGATGATGAATTCTATGATGATTTCTTTAATGATGGTAATGAATAAAAAAGTGTGAAAAAATTCACTTTTTTTATTTATAAAATATTGCACTAGAAAAAATTATCTGATATAATCTAATTGACAACTAAGATAATTTAGTTGTTGCGACAATATCAAAACAGTATTGTGTTTATGCCATTAAATATTGTAGCCTACTTTTTTAGATAGGTATTACATCTACTTATCTTTTCTTATTATGAATATACTATAATATGAAAACAATTTATAGAAAGGATTATCACAACGATGGTATTCTAATTAATTTAGAAACCCAATTCGTTCCTTATGATAATCTCTTAAATAATCATAATAAGTATTTAAATAAAAATAATAAATATTATTTTTATTGTAAAACAGGTAAGAAAGCTAAAAAAGTAGCATCCATTCTAGAGGCTTACGGTTACAATACTACACTAGTACTGTAAAGGGGACTTTTAATTAAGTCCTTTTTGTTTTATAATAAAATCATGGATATTTTAGAATTTATAGATACAATTGTAACTAATTTATTAAACGATATTGGGGTTTTTGCTCCAATTTTAGCGTGCCTTTTAATTATAGTTGAATCAATGTTACCAATTTTACCATTAGCCTTATTTATTACCATTAATTTCTATTATATGGGCTCACTAATCGGATTTTTAGTAAGTTGGTCCTTAACATGTGTTGGTTGTTATATCTCTTATCGTTTATGTCGTAATAAATTAAAAACCCATTTCGATAATATGTTAGATAAAAAAGAACATAAAAGACTACATAAATTAATGAGAAAAATTGATAAATTATCGTTAGAAGAATTAACAATACTTATAGCAATTCCTTTTACTCCAGCTTTTATGGTAAATATAGCCGCTGGATTATCAAATATGGATACCAAAAAGTATCTTATCTCAATTATCATCGGTAAAATATTTTTAGTATATTTTTGGGGATTCATTGGAACCAGTTTAATTGAAAGTATTTCTAATCCCAAAATTTTAATCCAAATTGCAGTTATGTTAGTTGTAGCGTTCATTTTAAGTAAAATAGTAAATAAAAAATATAGAATAGAGTAGGTGTTGTATGGAAATATTAGAATATATAATTTTAGGCCTTTTAGTAGTAGTAATTATACTTTTAATTATCTTATTATCTAAAAAAAATAATAACGAAGATATTACTGAAAAATTAGGTAAATTTGAAACTGATTTAGTAAGATCACTAGGTGATTTTAAATATGAGTTTAGTAAAAATATTGAAAAAGATTTTAAAGAAACTAATGAAGTAATCGAAAAAAGATTAAATTATATTAATGATAAAGTAAATGAAAGATTAGATTCAAACTTTGAAAAAACCAATAAAACTTTTTCATCTATTTTAGAACGTATTAGTAAGATTGATGAAGCACAAAAGAAGATTGATGGTTTATCTAACGATATTATCGGTCTTCAATCAGTATTAACTGATAAAAAAACAAGAGGTATTTTTGGTGAAACTAATTTAAATTATATATTCAATAGTGTTTTTGGCGTAAATAATAAAATTTATAAAACTCAAGTAACCATGTCAAACGGCTATATAGCTGATGCTATTCTTTATGCTCCCGAACCCCTTGGAACTATTGCTATCGATTCAAAATTCCCATTAGAACATTATCAAATTATGACGGATCAAAAGAAAGATAAACTTGAAAGAGAACTTGCTACTAAAGCCTTCAAACAAGACGTTAAAAAACATATTGATGCCATTAAAAATAAATATATTATTCCCGGTGAAACGGCTAGTGAAGCCATTATGTTCTTACCAGCTGAAGCCATCTTTGCCGAAATAAATGCTTATCATCCTGATTTAATAGAATATTCATATAAATCAAAAGTCTGGATTTGTAGTCCTACAACTTTAATGAGTACCCTAACCATTATTAGTATGATTTTAAAAAATATTGAAAGAGATAAATATGCTAAAGTAATTCATGAAGAATTAACTAAATTAGGAATAGAGTTCTCTCGTTATCGTGAACGTTGGGATAAATTATCCCGTAGTATTAATACAGTTTCTAAAGATGTTGAAGATATTCATACTACAACCGAAAAAATTACTAAAAGATTTGTTTCCATCAGTAATGTAAATTTAATTCCGGAGGATACTAATGCCAAATAATGAATTATATGAAAAAGCCACAATCGGCTACAATCATTTATTAGAATTCACTAAAGATCGTAATCCTCGTCATCTTCAATTTATTAAAGAAAATTATGAACAAATCGTAGATTTTATGCTTTTATGTTACTATCAAAGCAACATCGAAATAGTTGATATTAAAAATAAAAAAACTTTAGAAGATGTCTTTACCATGCAAAACTTTGCAAGAGTAAATAGTGGTTATAGTTATGAAGATAGTCCTTATATGGAATATGGTATTGGTATCATTACTAAAAATAATGACATTCCTTATGAAACTCAAGTTAGATTTATTCGTAATGCTTTAGCACATCACAGTTTTACTATTAATGAAGATGGTAACTTTCATATCAAGACATCTAATTATGAAGCATATATTGATCCTAAATGGTTAGAAGCATTACTTTTTTGTGTTTTATCTGATACTAGAAGTGATTTTAAAAAAGGTATGAGTGAAAGTATTACTTTTAACTTTAAATCTGATAAGCCTCTAAATCCTGATGAATTTAAAAATTATTTAGCTCAAGGATATATTTGTTTAATTGATATTACTTTGGATACCAACAGTAAAGATAAAGTTAAAAGAGTTTTAGGTCTTAAAGAAGATGCTCCTTTAGAAGAATTTAATGATGTTTACCAGTTAATGAAACATATCATTTTACATGGTTTAAAAGATCGTATTAATAAAAATGATAGTCCTAATGAGCATGTAATTAAAATTAAACAATATCTTAAAGAACTAAATAAAGACTTAGAAGGGGCTATTACTTTAACTTATAGACAACTAGACTATCATGATATAGAAGACCTCTTAAATAACCGTTTATTTACTAAATTAAGTACATATCAAGAACAAGTTACTCATATGTATAATCATTTTATTACATCACGAAGTGAAGATATTAAAAACACTTTATCTTATTGTTGTTTAAAACATGTATTATTTAAAATATATAATGACGAACCTCTAGATACAAGTGATTATTTATACCTCCAAGAAGCTAAAGGATTTATTGCTAAAGCATATGGTAATTTAGTTGTAAATAATATTTGCCGAATGAATGATTATCAAGAAAATAGTTATCTAATAACAAGAGAATTTGGCAAAGATTTAAAAATAGATTTTGGTCATGCTAAAAACTTTTATAAAGAAGTAATTAAACAATTAACATCTTTTCTAGAAGATGTTAAAACTTATCCCTCAGAACAAGATATGTCAAGTGCTATTGATTCAGCTAAATATTTATTAAATAGATATAACAAAAGATTAATCCAAATGTCTCATGGCATTCTTCCTTCACTACATATTCAATTACGTAATATGTTAGCGCATGGCTATTTAAAATGTCATCAAGATCAAATTCATTTATATGATAAAGCTAAAGACCTAAATATCCCAAGGTATTCAAAAAGCAAGAAAAAATGGTCATCAAAAGAAATAACCAGTCCCGTTATCTATAACTTAGAAATGTCTTTAGATACCTACAATGAAATGTTAATTGCTTTATCTCATAAATATCAAATAGATCCATTAAAGAAACCAAAACATTTTAAGGAAGACACAAATATAATATAAATTTAATGTAAAATCCACTTATTACCAATAATTAAGTGGATTTTTTATGTTATAATCTACATATAAGGTGGTATATCATATGGAATTTATTGAATTAAAAGACGTATATAAAGTATATAAAAATGGTGTAACAGGCTTAGCAGGAGTTAACCTAAAAATTAAAAAAGGTGATTTTGTTTTTATAATTGGACACACAGCAAGTGGTAAAAGTACCTTAATAAAACTATTATATCGTGAAGAAAAACCAACCAAAGGTAGTGTTACAGTTGGTGGTATAAACGTTGCTAAATTAAGAAATAGTAAAATATATAAATTAAGAAGAAAAATCGGAATTGTTTTTCAAGACTATAAACTATTACCTAAATTAACTGTTTACGAGAATGTTGCTTATCCTTTAGAAAGCTATGGTTTAAGTTCTGGTGAAATAAGACCCCTTGTTTTAGCCGCTTTAGAACAAGTAGGTTTATCACATAAAGTAAGAAGTTTCCCATATGAATTATCAGGTGGAGAACAACAAAGAGTTTGTATCGCTAGAGCTATCGTTAATAAACCAAAATTACTTCTTTGCGATGAACCAACCGGTAATCTAGATCCCGATACCTCAAAAGAAATAATGGACGTTATTAATAAGATTAATAAAGAACTCGGAACAACTGTTGTAATGGCTACCCATGATAGAGATATTGTAAATCGAATGAAGAAAAGAGTAGTAGTCGTTAAAGATGGTTTAATAGAAGGAGATTATTTGAAAGGAAGTTATAAAGTAAATGAGAATATTTAGAATTATTGGTCGAAGCTTTATTAATGCATGTAAAAGTATTGCTCGTAACTTTAGTTTAAGTATCGCTTCAATAACCTGTACAATCATAACTTTAATATTAGTATCAATCGGTTTCTTAATATCTTATAATGTCAATAATATAACCAAAGAAATTGAACAAGAATTAACAATTGTAGTATTCATGGATAAAGATATTACTCAAGATGAACTAAAACAAACAAAAGAATTATTAGATAAAACTGATAATATTAAAAAAGTAACATATAAATCTAAAGAAGATATAAAAAATCAAATGGCTAATGAAAATGAAACATTCGCTAAAATAATTGCAACTTGGGATGAAAATGAAAACCCCTTACAAGATTCTTATATTATAGAAGTTAAAGATATTAAAGACATAAATGAAACCGTAACAACTATCAAAAATATTGATAAGGTAGACATTGTTAAATATGGTGAATCAATGGTAAATGAACTAATTAAAATATTTGATTATGTTAAAAATGGAACCATTATTTTAGTAGTTGGACTTATCTTAGTTACTATATTTTTAATTAACAACACTATTAAGATAACTATTTTTAGTCGTAAAAAGGAAATTGATATAATGCGTTTAGTTGGAACAAGTAATACTGTAATTAAATTACCATTCTTAATTGAAGGTTTCCTAATTGGAATGTTAGGTTCAATAATTCCAATCTTAGTAACTATCTTTGGTTACACATTCGCGTATAATGCTTTAGATGTTGCTGGTTTATCAAATATTATGAGTGCTATAAAATTAGTTAATCCTAACGATGTCGTTTATATAACATCATTATTAATCTTTATTATTGGTTCTGTTGTCGGTATGTTTGGTAGCGTTAGAGCCGTTAGAAAGTACTTAACAATATGAGAAAACAAATAACTAAATATTTAATATTTACCTTTGCTTTAATGTTATTTATAATGCCAACAGTTAAAGCAAGTGATGCTAATACATTAGCTGAATTAAGAAAAGAACTAACCGCTTTAAAAAATAAAAAGAAAACTCAAGACAACGCTAAAAGCCAAACTAAAAGTCAAATAAATAATGCTAAAAGTAACATATTTTCCTCTCAACAAGCAATTGAAACAGGAAAAAAACAGATTGAAGCATCAAAAAAAGAAATAGAAACCTTAACTAATGATATTAATGCGACTAAAGGAAGCATCAAAAAATTAATGAATTCATATCAAGTAATGGAAGGGGAAAATATTTACTTAGATTATGTTTTTAATGCCGAAAGCTATGCAGATTTAGTATACAGATATTCACTAGTTAAACAAATTTTAAATTATAATAATGGTCAAATCGAAGATTGGGAATCTAAAGTTAAATATAATGAAGAATTACAAAAAGATTTAGCAGATAAAGAAGTTAAATTAAATAATAGTATAGCTAATTTAGAAAAACAACTAGATTCATTAGGTAATCAATTAGATGAAATAACTGAAATATCAATGGATATTCAAGAACAAATTGATGGAGTTGCTGATTTAATTAAATATTATGAAAGTTTAGGTTGTAAGGAAAATGAAAATCTAGATAAATGTGTTAGTGTTAAAGGTGATACTAGATTTAGAAAACCATTAACTAAAGGAACAATTACTAGTTATTATGGTTATCGTTTTCATCCAATTTATAATTATAAAAAATTCCATAGCGGAGTAGATATTGGTGGAAATAGAGAAGGAACTAGTGTCTATGCCACTGCAAATGGTCAAGTCGGTATGATTATCGATAAAACCTATAAAAGGATATGTGGCGGCCGCCAAGTTTATATTTATCACACAATTAATGGTAAAAAATATACATCTGCTTACTTACATTTATTATCAATTAATGTTAAGGTTGGAGATACCGTTACAAGTAATACCATAATAGGTCGTGTTGGTGGTGGAACTAAAACTAAATCTTGGGAAAGTTGTTCTACCGGAGCACATTTGCATTTCACTTTAGCTGATGGATGGTATGGAAGAACATATTCATCATATAGTACTTTCCTAGCAAAAACATTTGATCCTCAAAAAACCTTAAAATTACCAAATAAAAATGTTTACTGGTATAGTAGATAAAGTAATAGAAGTAAATTATTCTATTGCTTTTTTATTTATCTTTTGCTAAACTAATTATAGAATAAAGGGATGACAAAAATGGAAAAGTTAAAAAATATTTTAGACTCAATTTATAGTTCAGAACATGGAATGTTATATTTTTATATAGTATTAGGAGTAATAGCTTTAATCTTTGTTGTATTAATTATAATTACAATAATTAAAGCCAAAAAAGAAGATAAAAAAACAGAAGAAATTAATAATAAACCAGAAGTTACAACTACAACAGAAGAAAAAGAAGAACCAAAAGAAGAAATCAAACAAGAAATAAAAGAAGAAGAACCAGAATATTTCTCAGAGACTCAAATCTTTAATAAAGTTTTAATGGATACTGAAAATCATAATAATAACGAAGATTTAACACCAAGTCCAATTCAAAATGAAGAATTACCTTTAAGTGTCCCTGAAGAAAATGAATTAAATAAAGAAGAAACAAATGATTCAGTTTATCTAGAATCTCAAGAAGATAAAACAATTATTACTGAAGAATTACCAGTTGTTAGTCCAGAACTTGCTATTGAAACCGTAACAGAAGAAGAATTAAATACTCCAGTTACTGAACAACCAGAAGTTACAACAACAACTGAAGTTAAAGAAGAACCAAAAGAAGAGATTAAGGAAGAAACACCTGAAATTGTAGATAATCCAGTTACAGAAAATAATGAAGAAAAACCAACTGAAACCCAAAGTGTTCACATTTCCAATGATGAAATTAAAATGCGTTTAGCTAAATTAAAAAAATTAAAACCAGTTGAAGAGCCAAAAGAAGAGATAAAAGAAGAAACACCTAATGATTTAGAAATTCCTTTAGAAGCATCAGATACAGGTTTAATAAACATTATGAACAGTGCTGGTATTAATGATGATATTGAGCTTCCAGCCGTTAAAGAAGCCCATAATACCGAAGAAATTGACACAAATAAGACAATATAATTTGTCTTTTTTTTATACTTTTGATATACTTAACAAAGGTGATACTTGATGGTAAAATACGATGAAAGTTCAATTACAATATTAGAAGGATTAGAAGCCGTAAGAAAAAGACCTGGTATGTACATTGGTAGTACTGATAAAAGAGGCTTACATCATCTAGTATGGGAAATAATTGATAACTCAGTAGATGAAATAATAAATGGTTATGGTAATAAAATAACTGTAAGAATAAATAAAGATGGAAGTATAACTATCGCCGATAATGGACGTGGTGTTCCAACCGGAATGCATAAAAGTGGTAAAAGTACTCCCGAAGTAATTTATACGATACTTCATGCTGGTGGTAAATTTGAAACTAATGGTTATAAAGTATCAGGTGGACTACACGGAGTAGGCGCCTCAGTAGTTAACGCCTTAAGTGATTGGATGGAAGTAACAATCTTAAGAGATGGGGCTATTCATCAAATTAAATTTAAAGAAGGCGGCAAAGTAGATGTTCCTCTAAAGAAAATTGGTACAACCAATAAAACCGGAACAATCGTAACATTTAAACCAAATGCAGAAATATTTAAAAATCTAAGTTTTAGTTACACAACAATCTGTGAAAGAATGCAAGAAAGTGCTTTCTTACTTAAAGAATTAACTTGTGAAATAGAAGACGTTCCTGATAATAAAAAAGTTTCATATCATTATGAAAATGGTTTAATCTCATTTGTTGATTACATTAATGAAGATAAAAAAGTCTTACATAAAGTAGTTCCTATTCATGGTACTAAAAATAATATTGAAGTAGATATCGCTCTTCAATATACAGACTCTTATAATGAAAGTATAATTTCTTTTGTTAATAATGTTAAAACCATTGATGGTGGAACTCATGAAGTTGGATTTAAAACTGGTATAACTAAAGCCTTTAATGATTATGCTAGAAATAATAATCTTCTTAAAACTAAAGATGCTAACTTTGAAGGTAGTGATGTTCGTGAAGGACTAACTGCGGTTATAAACTTAAAAATTCCTGAAAATCTATTACAATTTGAAGGACAAACTAAAGGTAAGTTAGGTACTCCAGAAGCAAGACCTGTCGTTGAATCAATAGTTTATGACAGCTTGAAATACTACTTAGAAGAAAATAGAGAAATCTCAGTTACAATTATTGATAAAATGAGTAAAAGCAAAATAGCTCGTGAAGCTGCCCGAAAAGCTAGAGAAGAAGCTCGTAACGGTAAAAGTAAAAAGAATGAAGCACGTAATTTAAGTGGTAAATTAACCCCTCCACAAGCTCGAAATCCTAAAATAAACGAATTATTCATCGTCGAAGGAAATTCAGCCGGAGGAACTGCTAAAAAAGCTCGTAATCGTAAATTCCAAGCCATCTTACCATTAAGAGGTAAAATAATTAATACTGAAAAAGCTTCAACTTCAGATATCTTTAAAAACGAAGAAATAAATACTATGATTCATTGTATTGGAGCAGGGTATGGACCAGACTTTGATATTAAAGATATAAATTATGACAAAGTCGTAATCATGACTGATGCCGATGATGATGGTGCTCATATTCAATGCTTACTATTAACATTTTTCTATCGCTTCATGAAACCCTTAATTGAACATGGTCACTTATATATTGCTATGCCACCTCTTTATAAAGTAGAGTATGGTAATAAACATGAATATTGCTGGACCAATGAAGAATTAAAAGATTGTACTAAAAACAAAACAAATTATAAAGTTCAAAGATATAAAGGTTTAGGTGAAATGAATCCAACCCCATTATGGGAAACAACAATGGACCCTGAACATCGTAACTTAATTAAAGTCGATATCTCTGATGCCGTTTTAGCCGAAAAGAGAGTAAGTGTTCTAATGGGAGATGAAGTTGAACCACGTAAAGATTGGATTAATGAAAACGTTGAATTCTCCTTAGAAGATGATTACCAAATTGAAACTAAAAGATAAAAAAAGAGAGTACTAAATCTCTCTCATAAGATCCTTATTTTTATAAGGATTTTTTTTATCAATTTTATCAACAAATAAGATACCATCTAAATGATCTAATTCATGTTGAAAAGCTACTGCCATATCTTCACGAACTCTAATGTCATAAAGATCACCATTTTCATCATAAGCTTCTACAGTTATTCTTGCATGTCTAGGCACAATACCTTCAACCTCACGGTTAACACTTAAACAACCTTCACCCTCACCAACATAAATTAATTCTTCACTCATACTTTTAACGCGAGGATTAATTACAACATATCTATTAAATTTGCCTTCTTCAATCTCTTCAGACACTACAAATATTCTTTTTAAAATACCTATTTGTACAAAAGATAAACCCATACCTGGTCTTAAATCATACTTTTCACTATATTCTTCAATTTGACTCATCTCTAAATAAGTTAAAGAATCATCAATTAACTTTTTAGTTTCTTCATCTAATGGGAAAGTAACGTTACTAGATTTCTTATGTAATATCTTATTAGATTCATCTAAAATCTTAATATTTGGTAATTCCATAAAATAAGCACCCCTCTCAATAACGTATATAGTTTAACAAAAAAGTCTAAAAAAATAAAGAGTAAACTCTCTTATATCTTTAAAACATCCCCAATTTTATAGTTTTTAGCCCCAAATTTAGGTAATTCTAACGTATGCTTAGATTTCCTCAAGAAAATAATTTTATTAGGAGAAACATTAAAATAAACTTCTTTAACAATCATATTCTTATCTAAACCAACAATATCTATCGACTCCTTCATAAAAAAAGTATGAATAGAGTTAACATTCCTAAAAAATAAACCATAATCAATATGTTCTTTCCCCATAAAACCAATAAGTTTATCTTTAAACGTTTTAGCTTCAACAATCCTTAACATTTACTCACCACTATAATTATATAATATAATTGACAAATTAACAAAAAAATATGATAATTATAATAGGTGAGGCACTAATGAAAAAAATAAATCAAAAAGGACAAGCGCTAGTAGAGTATGTTGTAATCATTGGAGTTGTTACTGTTCTAATAATCGCATTAGTAAATTATTTTGGCGGTTACTTAAAAGATGCCATAACCAAAACATCATGTCCAATTGTCGGCCAAGAATATGTTCCAGGATCTAAACCTGGCGAAGGCAAGTGTGAAATGAGTAAAAATAATAAATCACTATTTGAATAAAAAAATACTAAAATTAGTATTTTTTTATTGACTGAAAATCTATAATTTGTTAAAATTAAAATCCACATCTAAAGTATAAGTATACACAAATTTGACAAAAACTCTTAATTATGCTATAATGTAGTCACATTAAGGGTTTAGGGGGTTATAATTATGAAAGGATTTATTCTAGATTATATTAACGAAAATGAATATAAAAAGTTAGAAAGAGCATTAAAAAAATATAACATGCTTGCTTTTAAGAAATTAAACTTTGAATATTATCCATCGTTAAGAAATGGTAAATTTTTAGGAGAACTTATTTCTAAAAATAAAAAGGACAATACAGAAACTTATGAATTAAAATTACCAAGTGACCATATGTTTAGTCAAGTTCATGGTGATATTAAATTACATTATATTGTTTATAAAAAAGAAAATGTCGTTATGCTAGATACAATTACACCTTCAGATATTTTATTAGAAGGTCATATGGCTGAATTAACTACATATAAAGGTGTTATGATTAGTAAGGCTAACGCTGAAAAAGATATGTTTAAAATTGATCTATTAAATATGTTACAAAATAAATAGTAATGAATAAACTCATTACTATTTTTTATTTAAAAAACATTATACACAATACAAATGTTTGGTATGTTGTAAACTGGAACATTTAATAGTTGGGTGGAGCCAAACTTCATATAAAGAAGGGAGACGATAATATGAGTAAAAAAGATTTTTTAATTTTTTTCTTTCAATTATTATCATCCTTTTATTATTATTACTATTTATAGTATTAATATAAAAGAAATCCACCTAAATCATTGCTGAGTTAGGTGGAAGCATATAAAAAGGCTACACTCAACATAGCAAAAATTGAATGTTCCTTTTTTAATTTATGCAAAATTAATTGCTACATACATAATATCATAAAACATCATTTTTATTAATAAAAAAACTTGCCTAAGCAAGTTGATTATCAGATGGTGCAGGTAACAGGACTTGAACCTGCACGAATTGCTTCACTAGATCCTAAGTCTAGCGCGTCTGCCAATTCCGCCATACCTGCAAAAAAAATGGTGGATCTTGTAGGACTCGAACCTACGACCAACCGGTTATGAGCCGGGAGCTCTAACCAACTGAGCTAAAGATCCACATGACTTCTTAAATATAACATAATAACCAAATAAGTGCAATAATTTTTTGTCAAAAACGTGAAAATTTCTAGATAAACACCATAAACCATTTTTAATTTTAATAAAAAGAGTTATAATAAAAATGTGAGGTAAAAATGAGTAGTAAAAATAATAAAAATTTATATTTATTGATAATGCTAATTATAGTATTATCATCATTGATAATTAAAGTAGTAAACATCAAAAATAATGACCACTACTTATATTTAGATAAAAAAACTAAAATAGATACAATAGTTATAACATATCCATATTTTAAAAATAATGATATTAATCTTCAAATCAAAAATTACCTAAAAGGAATAAAAAAAGGATATGCAGATAAAATAGATTATCAATTAAACTATATCGATAAATATATAAGTATCTTATTTAATAAATATACCGGTAATAAAGTAACTTCATATGACAGTTTTATTTTTGATCAAGATGGTAATTCTATCAGTTTAGATAAAATAGTAACAAATCAAGGAAGATTAAAAGATAAAATTAAAATATATATGTCAAATAAAAATATGAATATTCCTTATGATAAGTTAGTATTTAATAATTATAAATACTTTTTAAAAGATGATTCATTAGAGTTATTTCTAATTGAAGATAATGAAATCGATACTTTTGATATTAACTATAATGAATTAAAAGGTATAATCAACATTAAATTTAAAGAAAATGACAGCTACGTTCCTATGACAACAACTAAAAAGAACTATGATAAAATAATTTCATTTACATTTGATGATGGACCAAGTAAATACACTACTGCAATAATGGATGTTTTAGACGAATATGATTATAAAGCAACTTTTTTTGAAGTAGGTTACATGATTAAACCTCAAAATAATATTGTTAAGGAAGTAATTAGTAGAGGTTACGAAGTAGGAAATCATACAACTGATCACTCTAATTTAAATAAATTAACTCCTGCTAAAGCTAAACTTAAATTAACAGATAATAACGATTTATTTAAAAGTGTCACTGGTAAAACAATGGAATTAGTTAGACCACCTTATGGATTAGCAAATGAAAAAATTAAAAAAGTAATTGATAAGCCAATCATCAAATGGAGCGTTGATACAAGAGATTGGGAAAGTAGAAATACCGAAAAAATAGTAGAACTTACTAAAGCTCAAACTAAAGATGGTGACATAATATTATTCCATGATTTGTATAAAACAACCCTAGAAGCAGTTAAAATTCTAGTTCCATACTTTCATGAACAGGGATATGACATTGTAACTGTATCAGAATTATTTAAACGAAAAGGAATAACTTTAGAACCTCAACAAGTTTATAATAAAGCAAAGATATCTTCATAAGATGTCTTTTTTTTCATAAAATTTACTATGCAAAGATTAATTAAAATAATATTGTATTTATTCTTAATAAGCTATTCTTTAATGTTTTGGATTATTTATTTAAATATCTTTATTATTGGTGGTAATTTATTAACATATTTAAAAGAAGTATTTACACATATCGAAACATTAATTATTTTTCCAAGCATCTTTTTTCTTATCATTACTTTACAACGAAAAAATTAAATGTTATCATTTAAAAGGTGGTAACATGAAAAAAATATTGACATTATTAATTATGACATTAGTATTACCAATCATGGTTAATGCTGAAAATTATAAAGTAATAGATCACTATATTGATAGTGAAATTGAAATAGGTGGGGCTTTAAATGTCAAAGAATTGGTGATTATTGAAGGAACAACTGATTTTTTATCTCGTAAACTTAATTACTATAGTTTCGGTGATAAAGCATGGGATAATAAAACCGTTGATTTAAATAATGGTACTATTTATAATGGTCAAAGTATCAGTGTTATAAAGGTATCTGCATTTGATGTTAGTGATAAAGACGAATTTAGCATTAATTCTCTAGATACAAAAATAACAAAAGAGTTTAAAGAACTTAATTTAGATGAACCTCAAGATAATAGTTATACTTATCAAGATAATGAAGATGGAACTGGAAATTTAAAGATTTTTTATCCTGTTAAAAATAAAAAAGTAGCATTTTATTTTCAATACGCTGTAACTAATGTTGTTGTAAAACATAATGACATTAAAGAATTAAACTATACATTTAAGAATTTAAAATATAATGCTAAAAATACCTATTTAAGAGTCGTATTACCTTATCCAACTAAAGATGAATTATATCATATGTGGATGCATGGTAATCAAAGTGGTGTGCTTCAAGAATTAACTTATGAAAATGGTAATAAAGCAGGTGCATATGTTTATTTTCCAACAATTAAAGAAGAAATAAATGTTAGAATAACACTTCCTCAAGAACATGTAGGAGTCGATGTTTTCTTACATAAATCCAATGTTGATGCTTTAGATGAAATAATTAAAATCGAAAAAAATCGTTCATTAGAGACTAACAAAAGTAAAAAAATGAAGAATATTACAAAATATGTATTATGGATTTTAAGTGGAGCATATGTATTATGTACAGTTTTACTATATTTCTTCTTTGATAAATTAATATATATCTTCTATAGCATTTTTGGTTTATTATTAATTTTAGTAAATCTCTTATTCCATTTTAATTATTGGTATATATATTTAGTAATATTACTTCCAATAATTTTAGGAATAATAAAAAGAAATAAAATTTTTGTCAAATAAAAAGGCCTTTGTTTACATAAAAGGCTTTTTATTTTATTTATTATGGTAAACTATTTATGAGGCGATAAAAATGACAAAAAAATCAAAAAAAACTACAAATAAATTTTATAAAATATTATCATTTATATTAATATTAATAACACTTTTAGCTGTAAATGTTATTATATACTTTAATGTTTTACCTAAAAAATATTTAATACCAGCCATCATTGTTATTGGAATAATAACTTTACTAATAGTTTATTTTTTAAATAGGAGAACTAAACTATCTGCTAAAATGGTTTGTGTTATAGCCACAATTTTAATTTTAGCAATTGAATCACTTGGCATATTTTATGCATTTGGAACAATTGATTTCTTTAACGATATTTTTGATAACGGAGTAAGATCAGAAAGTTATGCAATTTATGTTAAAGAAGATAGTGATTTTAAAACTATTAATGATATTAAAAGAAGAAATATAGCTATTTATAATCCTGAAGAAGCTAATGTTCAGACAGCAGTTTCATTACTAAAAAATATGATTAAAATCAATGAAGTAAATTATAACTCACAAATTGATGCTGTTAATTCTATTCTAAATAATGAAAATGTTGCGTTAATTATGCAAGAAGCCTTAATGGATATCTTTTTAGAAGAACATCCTGATACTAAGTTAAAAGTACTAGATACCATTGATGTTAAAACTAAAACAATTAATAAATTTAAAGATGTTGATGTTACTAAAGATTCATTTGTTGTTTATTTAAGTGGAGTAGATACATCAGGTACGGTTCGTAAATCCGCTCGTAGTGATGTAAATATTTTAGTTTTCGTTAATCCAGATAATAGTAAAATATTAATTTTAAGTACACCAAGAGACTATTATGTAACTCTCGCATCTAAAAATGCTAAAGACAAATTAACTCATGCTGGAATTTATGGAGTAGAAGAAAGTTCTAAAACTTTAGGAAACTTATATGGAATAGATGTTAATTATTATGCTCGTGTAAATTTTACTTCATTTGTTAAAATAATTAATAACCTTGGTGGGATAACTGTTAATGTTGAAAAACCTGATTATCGCTACAGCCAAGGAATAGATTGTGGCTTAGGTTATGTCTGCACCGATAATTCTAAACGAGAAAACGGTGAAAATGTTACATATATAAAATACGGTAATCAAAAATTAACTGGTGAACAAGCCTTAACATATGCTAGAAACAGATATCAATATAAAGAAGGCGATAATGCTAGACAGATTCATCAACAACAAATCTTAAAAGCTATGATGGATAAAGCTTTAACTAGTTCCAATACAATCACTAAGTACAATACAATTTTAAAAGATTTATCAAAGGGTTTAATTACTAATGTCAGCCAAGAAACCATAACTAAACTAATAAATATGCAATTAAATGAAAATATAAAATGGCAAATTGAAACTTATGCTGTCACTGGAACCGGTGCAAGTAAAAAAACATATTCAACTGGTAACTACAATGTTTACGTTATGCAGCCAAATGAAGAATCAGTTGCCGAAGCAAAACAAAAAATCAAAGAAGTAATGGAGAGTTAAATGTATCAAAATAAAATAAAAGACATCTTAAATGATTTAGAAAATCCCAACACTCACATTGCCGGAGGCAGTGTAGTGGGACTAGTTTTATCAACAATTAATAGCTTAATAATTTACAGTTGCAACCTAACAATAGGTAAACCTAAATATCAAGAAGTAGAACCTAAAGTTAAAGATATTCTTACAAAAGCTCAAACAAATAAAGAAAAATCACTTAATTCAATCGATCAAGATAATGATATCCTAGAAAAACTTCTAAACAAATATAAAACAATAAAAGAAGATTATCAAAGTTATGAAGAAATATGCATAAAAGCAGTCGAGTTTGCACTAGACGTTATAAAACTTGCTTATGAAACTAAGAACTTATCAAAAGAAATATCTCAAGTAGGAAATAAAATGCTATCAAGTGATTATAATATTTGCTTATATCTAAGTGAAGCAGCCATTAAATCAAGTTATGAAAATTACTACATAAATTTAAATGGTATTCAAAATGAAGAAATTAAAAATAAATTTAATCAAAACTTATTAAAAATAGAAAACATATATATAGGAGAGTAACATGATTATATTAGAAGGTAAACCCGTAACTGAAAAAATAATTGAAAGAATAACTGCAAAACAAGCAAAACTAACTAAAAATCCTTGTTTAGCAGTTCTCGGAATTGAAGGTGATGATGCTAGTACTGTTTATATCGGTCGAATTGAAAAAAATTGTGCCAAATATGACATTGATTTTAAATTATTAATGGCTAAAGACGAAACCGAATTTAAAAATAATTTTAATGAAGTTAAAAATAATCCAGAAATAACTGGTATCATGTTTCAAGAACCTCTTCCAAAAACTTGTGCTTCCTTAATTAATGAACTACCTGCTCATAAAGACATTGAAGGATTAAACATCATTAACGCCGGTAAATTAATGTTAGGACAAGAAGATGCTAACATCCCATGCACAAGTAAAGCCGTAATCGAAGTATTAGATTACTATAATATTGATATAACCGGTAAAAAAGTTGTTATCATGGGAAGAAGTAATATTGTTGGTAAACCATTAATCTTTCAGTTACTTAAAAAGAATGCCACTGTAACAATCTGCCATTCAAAAACAACAAATTTAAAAGAAGAATTACAAACAGCTGATGTTATAGTTGTGGCAATCGGTAAAGCAAAATTTTTAACTAAAGATTATATTAAAGAAAATGCAATTCTTATTGATGTTGGAATTAATTTCGAAAATGGTAAAATGGTAGGTGACGTTGATTTTGAAAGTATAGAGGACAAAGCATCCATGTGTACACCAGTACCTGGTGGGATTGGACCAATTACCAATGTACTTTTAATTGAAAATATCATTACAAACGCTTTAAGAGATTAAAAATCTCTTTTTTTAATGTTTTAATTTTGTTATAATCATGCTAGGATAAAGTGATCATATGAAAAATAAAAAAGGTTTTACATTAATTGAATTAGTAATAGCAATTGGACTTTTAAGTTTATTCGCTGTAACAATTGGAATAACTTTAACTAAAAATATCAAATCACAAAAAACTAGAGAATTAAAAGAATATAATGAAAAATTAGTTTCATCATCGAATCTATATGTCAGTAATAATAATAAAATTTTAAATGACCTAAGTACCGTCAAAGGTTTCGTATTTATAACAATAGGTGATTTAATAAGTAATGGCTATTTAAGTGAAAACACAATTAATCCTACTACCAATGAAAAAGTAGACAAAAACACTAAAATTAAAATAAGCTATGATGCTAATGGAACAATTAAAATTGATTTAGAAAATCCTACTAATGAAGATTACCTTCAAGCCTTAGATGTTTATGTTAATTTAGGTGATAATTCAATTAAAGATTACTGTTTTTATGATTTAGGAAAATCAACTTTAACTTATGTTGATAAATTAGGTGATTTTCAAAAAGATTACATTGTTGAAAAAGATAATAATGGAAACTATAAAAATATAAATTGTACAAATACTAAAGTAGATACTACAACACCTGGTACTTATCGTATAATTTATAATTATAAATTAATGAATAGTGAAACTTGGAAAAGAATAACTAGAAATATTGTAATAATAGACAATGTTCCCCCTATATGTAATATTAGAGGAAATCGAGAAGCGAATGCAGCATGGCGTTATGAAGGTTTATCTGGTTTTAATGTTGGATGTTCAGATAATGGGGGATGTCAAACCGTCAAACAACCATCATCACCACTAATAAATATGGCAACAAAAGACGTGGACATATATGATAAAGCCGGTAATAAAACAACATGTACTTTATATGTATATTCAGATCAAATACCACCAACTTGTTCTCAAGAAAATGTTCCATCAACATGGACCAATCAAAATCGAACATTAAGTGCGAAATGTACAGATAGTTTAAGTGGTTGTAAAGAAAATACTCTAACTAAGGCAATTTCTACAGATACAGAAAATACACCAGTAACAGTAATTGATTTAGCTGGAAATACTACAACATGTAATTTACAAGCTTTAGTAGATAAAACAGCTCCAACGACAACATTAACATCTTCAACAACATCAAGTACCACACCAATAACATTAACAGGAAAAGCTCAAGATACATTAAGTGGTTTAGTAGCGTATCAATTTAGTACCAATTCAAATATAACTGCATCATCATCAGGTTGGAATACTATTCCAAGTACTAAAGAATTAAAAACATATACACAAGAAATTTCTTCATTAGGAAGTTCAACTTGGTATTTTTATAGTAAAGATGCTGCTGGAAACGTTGGAAAAAGTAGTGCCACAACAATTACAATAGAATCACCAACTCCAAATGCTCCAACCCTAAACATATCTAATCCATATCAAACTAGAACTGGTGGCACTGTAAGAGCTGAAATAAAATGGACTTCTGGACAAAATGTAACAAGCTATTGCGTTCAAGCAAATTATATTGGAGCACCAGATGTCAATTCAACATGCTGGCAAACCGTTTCAACTAGCATCAATGAAACAGTTCAAAATATATTTCTATCAGGTAATCCAGGAAGATATTACTATGTAGCTTATGTTAAAAATTCTTATAATAAAATATCGGCAGTATCAAACACATCATTTGGTGACATTATTGATACAACACCTAATGCTCCATTACTAAATCTGAATCCATATAGCGTTCCTAATGGTGGAACTATAACTGCAAATGTTTCATGGATTTATGGACAAAATGTTAATGCGTTCTGTGTTATTCCTCAAAATTATTCAGTTTCGTCATGTTCATGGCAATCAGTAGATACTAATAGCAGTTATGCTTCTTATTCATTTCCAATTTATGGTGAACCGGGGTATTACAACTATGTAGCTTATGTCAGAAATGTTTACAATGAAATATCACCAGTATCTAATGCAAGCTATGGGCAAATATATGCTACTCCACCATCAGCACCTAGTCTAGTATCAAATACTTATTACACTAATGCAGGTACATATGCCACTTTAACTGCAAACTGGACTTCAGGTCAAAACGTCAATGCTTATTGCATTTTACCAGCTTCAGATCCAGCACCAAGTGCTACATCATCATGCTTTGTCGGATCTAATTGGACATCAGGATCAACAACCGTTTATTTCGCATCACCGGGAACCTATTATTATAAAGCCTGGGTTAAAAATATTTACGGATTAGTATCATCAGAATCAAATACTATTGGAATTCAAGTAGTACTAGGTGACGTCAATGCTTATGGTGATAAATACTATTGTTGGTATGTAACATACAGTAATAACAATTTAATTATTTCTACGGCCGGCGAAGTAGGAACATATGCTGCTGCTTTAAAATGTCGTAATCAACCTCGAAGTGGAACCGTAAAATATAGTATATATAAATTAAGTACTGTGACATATGATTATTTTGCTGAAGAATCAGTATTTACTTCATCAACTGGTACTCATACATATGGATGGTATCACATAACAAGTAGTACTGATCCAAATGGCAACTACTATGGACCAGAATGGAATTGTTATTCAGCATTATATTACACCGCTAAAGATTGTTCAGAATGTGTGAATTATAATCAATGTACAATAACAAAAAATCCAAGATAAAGGGTAGTTAAACTATCCTTTTTTTATATTTAAAATATAACCCCTTTTTTTACCAAAATACTTTTGATATAATACATATGAGTAGAATAGAGTGATAGTATGAAAAATAAAAAAGGATTTACTTTAATTGAATTAGTTATGGCAATTGGACTTTTAGGCTTCTTTGCTATAACAATTGGCATTTCTTTAAATCGAACATTCAAAGCTCAAAAAGCTAGAGAACAAAAGGAATATACTGAAAAAGTAATTTCATCCGCTAATCTCTATGTTAGTAATAATGCTGAAATCTTAAACGATTTAAGTACAGTAAAAGGATATGTAATTATAAAAGCTTCTGATTTAATTAGTAATGGATATTTAAGTGAAAATACGATAAATCCAAGTACTAAAGAAAGAATTAGTAAAGATACTGAAATAAAAGTAAGTTATGATGCCAATGGAACTATCAAAATAGATTTAAATAAATTTAATAAAGAAGATTATCTTCAAGCCTTAGATATTTATGTAGAACTAGGAAACGATAAGATAAAAGATTATTGTTTCAATGGTTTAGGTACTGTTAATTTATCTTACGTTGATAGTGAAGGAAATTTAAATCACGATTATATTAAAACAAAAGATAGCAATGGAAATTATGAAAATATTACTTGTTCAAGTGAAAAAATAGATACAGCAGTAGCAGGAACATACCGATTAACATATAATTATAAATTAAAAACCGGTGACATTTGGAAAAGAGCAACAAGAAAAGTAATCGTAGTTGATAATGTCCCACCAATTTGTGTCATCACGGGAAATAGAACCGCAGATGCCGCATGGCGTCGTGATGGTTTATCAGATTTTAATGTTGGATGTAAAGATGCTGGAGGATGTTTAAAAGTAAACCAACCATCATCACCATTAATAAATATAGGAACCAAAGATGTTACAATCTCAGATAGATCAGGTAATAAAACAACATGTACATTATATGTATATTCAGATCAAATATCACCAACATGTTCTCAAGTAAGTGCTCCATCAACATGGACCAACCAAAATCGAACATTAACTGTAAAATGTACAGATAGTTTAAGTGGTTGTAAAGAAAATACTATAACCAAAACAATTTCTACTAGTACTAAAGAAACAACCGCAACTACAACTGATAATGCCGGAAATACTAAAACATGCACTTTAAAAGCTTTAGTAGATAAAGCAGCTCCCACAACAACATTAAAAGCATCAGCAACTACCAGTACTTCGTCAATAACATTCACAGGAAAAGCTCAAGATACATTAAGTGGTTTAGTAGCTTATCAATTTAGTACTAATTCAAGTATAACTGCATCATCATCAGGTTGGACTAGCATCACTAGTACGACAGCTTCAAAAACTTTTACAAAAACCCATTCAACAATTGGAAGTTCAACATGGTATTTTTATACTAAAGATGCAGCTGGAAACGTAGGAAAAAGTTCAGCAATTACAATAACAATTGAAAATCCAATCCCACAAAAACCAACATTAAATATATCTAATCCATATCAAACAATCAGTGGAGGTACTGTAAGAGCTGAAATTAAATGGACTGCCGGACAAAAAGTTAATGCATATTGTGTTATTCCATCAAATCAATCATCAAGTTCATGCACATGGGAAAGTGTTGGAACTGATGTTTCTGAAGCTGTTAAATATATTACCTTAACTGGAAGCCCTGGAACATATAATTATGTAGCTTATGTTAAAAACACATTAAATAAGATTTCACCAGTATCAGCAGCATCATTTGGTCAGATAATGAATACAACACCATATACCCCACAATTTAGTATAACCAATCCTCGTTCAACATTAAGTGGTGGAGTCGTAAGTTCTAGTTTAAGTTGGACTCAAAACCAATGGGCTCCAATCAAATATTATTGTATTTTAAAATCCGGATTAGATAAGAGTGCCTGCGTATGGAATTCAGTTCCTGAGACAATGACAGCATTAAACTATAATATTACTTTAACTGGTGATCCAGGTAACTATTATTATGTAGCTTATACAAAAAATAGTTTAGGACAAGATTCAGCTGTGTCTAATTCCGATTATGGAACAATAAATCCACCAACTCCAAATCAACCTTTAATCTATATAAGTACTACAGAAGCAAACTTATATGAAGGATTTAGTATAACATCATACTTAAATGGCAACGATTCTTTAACTCAGTATTGTATGATAGAAGATACAAACTATAATAATATAGTTGCAAGAACAGCAGATAGCTGTAGTTGGTTATCAATACCTAGTACAACATTAACATTCTCATATCAAAAAACAGTTAAAGGTGTGTATTACTTTAAACTATGGGTTAGAAATAAATGGGGAGTTGTATCTGCAGCTTCAAATATTGCGGAAATAACTATTACCAACAAATTTTCAGCAAATTATAACCCAGGCGTTGTTGACCAAGGAAGTGGAAACTGGTACATTAAATTCTATAACACCACATCAATTATCTTTAATAAACCAGTTGTAGTTGATATCTTTATGATTGGCGGCGGTCAAGGTGGTAGTTCAGGTAAATACATTGGTGGTTACGGAAGTGACTTCTATGGAACTTGGCGATATATCGAAGGTTTAACTTGTGAAGGTGGTTCTGGTGGTAAGGGTGGAGACATCTACATTATCAAACAACAAAAACTAGATGCAGGTGTAACCTATACAATTGAGATTGGCACTGGAGGTGCAGGAGGACCATACATTGAAGATGATAGAAGCAACTCCACTCAAGCACAGATTGGTGGTGTAACCGGTTCTTACGGAGGCGCTACCAAACTATATGGAAATCTTATTTTCTCAACGAACCAATATGAATCACAAACCGGAGTGGATGGCAGTCGTGCTTATCGTAAAAGTGGTGCATCCGGTGGTGTTGGTGCATCAGTAACCGGTCTTAATCAACCAAGCCGTCTTTCAACAGGCGGTGGCAATGGTTCGCTATCATTTGATGATTATTCCATTGATGGTTACTTATATGGTGCTGGAGGAGCAGGTGCTCCATGTGTTGACGAAAACTATGTATACTCAACAACCTATGGTGATACCTCGAAAGATGGAGGAACTCATGGTGGTGGACATGCTGGGCAAGTAATTTACACCAATCCAGGAACTCAAGCAACCGGCGGCTCATCAGCATCCAATAACTTTGGTGCCGGTGGTGGTGGCGGTGCAACCGACAGATGGAATTATGCACTTAAAACATACGCTGGCGGCAACGGAAGTTCCGGAATCTTAATCATTCGTAATGCAAGATAACACAAAAAAGAAATAATACACCAAGTATTATTTCTTTTTTTATTGAAATAATTATGTTATTATATATCTATGGAATTTTATTAAATGAAAAGGAGTTAATTAAAATGAAGTATGCATCAAATCTTTTTCGGCGAAAAACAAACCTATTAAATATATTAAAATCAAAAAAAGAAGGAGTAATAAAATGAATTTAATTGTTAAAATAGAAAATATAATTAAAGAAATAATAACCAAGTTAGGTTATGAAGATGACGTAAAAGTAATTGCAAGTGGTAGACCAGAATTTGGGGACTATCAATATAACAGTGCGTTTAACTTAGCTAAAAAATATCATAAAAATCCACTTAGTATAGCTGATGAAATAACTGCAGAATTAGCAAAAGAAGATTTATTTGAATCAGTTACTAATGTAAATGGATTTATTAATTTAAAATTAAGCGATAAAGCTTTAGTAGATTACATGAATGAAGTAATAAAAGACTTCAGTATCAACACATATCATATTGATACTGATGAAACAATCTTCTTAGATTATGGTGGTGCCAATGTTGCTAAAGCATTACATGCAGGTCACTTAAGAAGTCCAAATATTGGTGAAGCCTTAAAAAGATTATGTGAAGCAGTAGGTTACAAAACTATCAGCGATGTTCACTATGGAGACTGGGGTAGACCAATGGGATTAATAATCTGTGAAATTAAACATCGTTTTCCAGATTCACCATTTTTCAATCCTAATTTAGATAAATATCCAACTGAAAGCCCGGTAACATTAGATGACTTATATGAACTTTATCCACTAGCAAGTGCTAAATCAAAAGAAGATGAAGCATATTTAGAAGAAGCCAGAGAATTAACAGTAGCCCTTCAAAACAAAACTAAAGGTATTTTTGATTTATATAAAGCCTTTATTAAAATATCAATGGATGACATCAAAGATATTTATAAAAAATTAAATGCTACATTTGATTTACATGAAGGTGAAAGAGATGCTGATGATTACATCCCAGAATTATTACAATATTTTAAAGAAAATAATTTAACAGAAATCAGTAATGGTGCAACAATTATTGATGTAAGAGAAGAAACTGATAAGAAAGAAATTCCCCCAGTAATTTTAATTAAAAGCAACGGTGGAGTATTATATGATACAACTGAATTAGCAACACTATGGTCAAGAGTTAAAAGATTTGATGCTAAAAAATATTTTTATCTAACAGATATAAGACAAGAATTACACTTTGTTCAAGCATTCCGTGCTGCTCGTAAAACTCATATTGTTCCTGATGATGTAGACCTAGAATGGTTCGGTTTTGGTACATTAAACGGAAAAGATGGTAAACCATTTAAAACTAGAGATGGTGGAGTAATGAGTTTAAGAAGCCTTATCAAGTTAGTAAGTGATGAAACAAGAAAAGTAATTAAAGATAATATTCCCGAAGAAGAAAAAAATGCTTTAGCTGAAAAATTAGCAATCGCAGCTATTAAGTATGCTGATTTACTACCAAATAGAGCCAGTGATTACATTTTTGATCCAATTAAATTCAGCGATATAAATGGTAAAACTGGAACATACTTACTTTATAGTACTGTAAGAATGGCATCATTACTAAATAAAGCTGAAAAAGAAAATATAATTCCTAATGAATATAAATTAATTTCAACTCGTGAAGAAAGAGATATTATAATTAACTTATTAAATTTAAGAAATACAATAGAAAAATCAATGAATAGTAGAACTGTAAATGAAATATGTGAATATTTATATAAACTTACAAGTTCATTTAATGCATTCTACTCAAATCATGAAGTTATAACTGAAGCTGATGAAGATAAGAAAGAAAGTTATATTTCATTAATTAAGTTAGTACACGATACAAATGAATACTTATTAAATATCCTAGCTATCGAAGTACCAGAAAGAATATAAAAAAAGAAAGTTCGAAAACTTTCTTTTTTTAGTTGTTAAAATTATTATTGTTGTTGCCGCCCCAACTCCAACCAGCTCCAATGATAATTACAAGTAAAATAAATAATACAATCCATAAAGCAGCACCTAGACCATAACCTTGAGTATTTCCTACATAACCGGCATTACAACATGGAGAACCATAACCTTGATTATAACCACCATTATATCCATAGTAATACATATTAAAAACCTCCTTTGTATCTACTATAGTGTACTCAAATAGGCTCTAAATGGTTAATAAAAATTAATGTAAATTTACACCAGAAACATAGGATAAACTATATTCCTATGATATAATTACATAAGGTGGGAAAGTATGTACGGATATATAAAAGGAAAGATAACTTACGTAACAAGTAATTATATAATTATAGATAATAATGGAATAGGATATATTGTTTTTGTTGCTAATCCATATTCCTATGAAGAAAATAAAGAATATTTAATTTATACATACAACTATATCAATGAAAATGAAAACTCATTATATGGTTTTATTAATATGGATGAAAAAGAATTATTTTTAAAACTAATCAATGTTAAAGGCTTAGGACCTAAAACTGCTATGCCTATGTTAGCAACCGGTTCAGTTAATGGCATTAAAGACGCTATAGATAGAGAAAATATTTTATATTTAAAAAAATTTCCTAAAGTTGGTGATAAATTAGCACGTCAAATGATCCTTGATTTAAAAGGCAAACTAGCAAATGTTGAAGGTGCCTCACAGGAATCATCAGAATTAATTGAAGTATTAGAAAATTTAGGCTATAAAACTGCAGATATTAAGAAAATAATACCAAAAGTAGATAAAGATTTAAGATTAGAAGATCAAATTAAAGAAGCCTTAAAATTAATGCTTAGATAAGGAAAATTATATGATTAAAAAGAAGTTAACAATTGGTATTGATATCGATGATACTATAACTAAAACACTTGAAAAAGCTGAAGAATATCTAATTAATCATGACGAGTATATACCTTATGAAGAATTATGTGAAATTAAAACATCAAGAGCAATTAAATTTGCTCAAGAAAGATTAGAAACAATTCAAAAAGAATGCCAACCAAAAGATAATGTAATTGAAGTTTTAAAAAGATTAAAATCTAAAGGTAATCGAATTATTATTATAACTGCAAGAGGTTCTGATTTAGATTATAATTATAAAACTATTACCAAAGAATATTTAAAAAAATATAATATTCCATATGACGATATTATCTTTGAATCTGTTAATAAAGGCTTAGATTGTAAAAATAGTAATATTGATATTTTAATTGATGATCGTGAATATAACCTAGATAGTGCCATCGAATATGGAATTATTCCTATAAAATTTAAAAGTAGTAAAGAACCCATTAGTAAATATCCCACATTTGATAATTGGTTATATTTAGAAAAATATATAGAAGGAGGAGAGTTTTAATGGAACGAATTATAACTGGTGAAGAACTTGAAACTGATAAATTTGAATCTAATATTAGACCTCAGCATTTTAAAGAATACATTGGCCAAAACGAAGTAAAAGAAAACATAAAAGTATTTGTCGAAGCAGCTAAAATGAGAAACGAAGCCTTAGATCATGTTCTACTATATGGCCCTCCGGGATTAGGGAAAACCACACTAGCACATATTATTGCTAATGAACTAGGAACTAATATTAAAACTACAACTGGACCTGCTTTAGAAAAAAGTGGTGATTTAGCTGCTGTTTTATCAACACTTGAACCAGGAGATGTTTTATTTATTGATGAAATTCATCGTATTCCTAAATTTATTGAAGAAATTCTTTATCCGGCTATGGAAGACTTTGAATTAGATATAGTAGTTGGACAAGAAGGATCAAGTAGAAGTATTAAAATTGATTTACCGCCATTTACCTTAGTTGGAGCTACCACTAGAGCAGGAGATATTTCCGCCCCTTTAAGAGACCGATTTGGTATTGTATCAAAACTAAATTATTATAGTGAAGAAGAATTAAAAGAAATAATTAAAAGAACAAGTAAAGTTCTAGAAATGGATATTACCGATGAATCAGCTTTAGAACTTGCCAAAAGAAGTAGAAAAACCCCAAGAATTGCTAACCGCTTATTTAAAAGAGTAAGAGATTTTGCTCAAGTAAAAGGTGAAAGTGAAATATCAATTGAAACAACTAAAGAAGCTTTAGAACGTTTAAAAGTAGATAAATATGGTTTAGATCAAGTCGATATTGAGTATTTAGAAAGCCTAATAAATAAATTTAATGGTGGTCCTGTAGGAGTTGAAACCATTGCTTCATCTATTGGTGAAGAAGTATCAACTCTAGAAGATGTAGTTGAACCATATTTAATGCAAGAAGGATTCATTAAAAGAACCCAAAGAGGAAGAATCGCAACTGATAAAAGTTATAATCACATAAACAAACAAGGAGGAAGTTTATTTTGAATCGAAAACTATCGAAATTATTAAAACAAGAAACAATCAGACAAGAAGAAAATATTGAATTAATTGCCAGTGAAAATTATGTATCAAAAGATATCTTAAAATTACAAGGAAGTATTTTAACTAACAAATATGCCGAAGGTTATCCAGGTAAAAAATATTATGGTGGCTGTGAATATATTGATCAAATTGAAAACATGGCTATCGAATATGCTTGTAAGTTATTTAAATGCAAATATGCCAATGTGCAACCTCATTCTGGTTCCAACGCTAATATGGCTGTTTATAAAGCTTTATTAAATATTGGTGATACAGTTCTAGGAATGGATTTGTCTAACGGAGGCCATTTAACTCACGGTCATCCTATGAACTTTAGTGGTAAAGAATATCATATTGTAAGTTATACAGTCGACCCCGAAACTGAAACAATCGACTATGAAAACGTTCGTAAAATAGCTATTGAAACTAAACCTAAAATGATTATTGCCGGTGCTAGTGCTTATTCAAGACTTATAGATTTTAAAAAATTTAAAGAAATAGCAGATGAAGTAGGGGCATACCTTATGGTTGATATGGCTCATATCGCCGGATTAGTTGCTGCCAAAGCACATCCATCACCATTTCCATATGCCGATGTTGTAACGACAACAACTCATAAAACATTAAGAGGACCAAGAGGTGGTTTAATTTTAACAAACGATGAAGAAATCGCTAAAAAAATTGATAAAACAATTTTCCCAGGAATTCAAGGTGGACCTTTAATGCATGTAATTGCCGCAAAATTACAATGTTTTTCAGAAGCCCTAGAACCTGAATTTGTAACATATATTGAAAATGTTATTAAAAATGCCAAAGCCCTTGCCAAAGCCCTTACAAACCAAGGCGTAAGAGTGATTTCTGGTGGAACTGATAATCATTTATTATTAATTGATGTAAAATCAAAGTTTAATATGACAGGTAAAGAAGCTGAAACTATACTAGATAAAATAAATATTACAACCAATAAAAATACAATACCTAATGAAACTGAAAGTCCATTTAAAACATCAGGTTTAAGACTAGGTTCAGCAGCCATGACAACAAGAGGCTTAAATGAAGAAGACTTTCAAGAAATTGGAAATATAATTGTTGAAGCCCTTTCTAATAAAGATAATGAAGAAATTCTAAACAAATTAAAAAAACAAGTATTAAATATAACATCAAAATATCCAATTTATAAAAAATAGAAAGAAGGTTAAAAAATGACTAAATGGGATAAAGAATATATTAAATTATGTAAAACAATCTTAAAAGATGGAAAAGAAGTTGAAAATAGAACCGGTGTTAATACTATTAAAATACCATCATATCATTTACATTTTGACTTAAGAGAAGAATTTCCAGTTCTCGCTACAAAACAATTATTTTTTAGACAAGCAATCTTAGAAATGTTATGGATTTATCAAGTTCAAAGTAATGATGTTAGATGGTTACAAGAAAGAAATGTTCATATTTGGGATGAATGGGAAATTGCTGATGATGGTGCTTGGCATGCTACTCAAAATGTTATGGAAAACGGCAAATATGTCAAAAAAGATATTGTTAAAAAATTTCCAAAAGGCTTTGAACATACAATTGGTACAGCCTATGGTTACATTGTAAATAAATTTCAAATGACTCAAAATTTAATTAAAACAATCAAAGAAAATCCTACTGATCGAAGAATGTTAATGACACTTTGGCAAAATGATTATTTAGATACTGCAGTCTTGCCGTCATGTGTATGGAGTAGTGAATGGGATGTAACTGATGGATATTTAAATTTATGGGTTCATCAAAGAAGTTGTGACGTACCTCTAGGCTTACCATTTAATGTAACTCAATATGCAACCCTTTTATCATTAATTGCACAAGTTACCGGCTTAAAACCAGGAACAATTGATTGGTCAATAAAAGATGCTCATATCTATGTTAATCAAGTAGAAGGAATTAAAGAACAAATAAATAGATTTGACACCCAGGAAGATATTCCCGCTCCAAAACTATGGATTAATCCTGACATTGATGATTTCTTCAAATTCGATAATTCAAAAGATTGCTTAGATATTAAAGTAGTAGACTATAAACACATGGGACCAATTAGATTCCCATTAGCACAATAATGAATAATTTATCACTAATAGCAGCAATTGGAGCTGCAAACGAATTAGGTAAAAATAATGATTTAATTTGGCATTTACGTGAAGATATGAAATTCTTTCGTACTCAAACATCAGGTAAAACCATTATTATGGGACGCAAATGCTTTGAATCATTACCAGGATTATTGCCAAATCGAAAACATATAATTTTAACAAATAATAAAGATTACAAAGTTGAAGGTGCAACTATTTTTCATAATAAAGATGAAGTATTAGATTATATAAAAAACACAAACGAAGAATGTTTTATTATTGGTGGTTCAAAAATATATGAATTATTTTTACCATATGCAAAATATCTATATTTAACAGAAATAGAATCTAATAGTGAAGCCGATGTCTACTTTCCAACTTTTGATAAAACAAAATATACAAAAGAAATATTAAATGAATTAGAAGAAAATAATATCAAATATAAATTTACAAAATACACAAGAAACTAATAACTTGTGTTTTTTTATATACATTTATTTTCTTTACATCAAAAACTTTTTATTGTAAAATGATAAAAGATAGTAGGGTGTCAAAATGAATAAAAGACAAAAAATAGTATTACTAGTAATTGGATTATTTATAAGTTTGATT